>JAKATH010000104.1 GCA_021828055.1 Actinomycetes bacterium | reverse complement strand
TTACTGCTAGCATGAGCGTATGGTCTCCTCGAGAACGACCTTCACGCTCGACGAGGAGCTGGCCGAGCGAGCTCGTGGGCTCGGCGTCAACATCTCGGCTGCCGCTCGTCAGGGAGTTGCTGACGCCGTGCGTGCCGCACTGGCGCGAGCGGACAGGGAGGCGTACCTGAGGCAACCGGAACGTGCCGACACTTTCTGGACGGGCGCTGAAGCATGGGGCGAGCCGTGAGAAGAGGCGAGCTGTGGCTGGCCGAGGTTGGTCACAAGAAGCGGCCAGTCCTGCTGCTGACCCGATCCGAGGTGCTCGACGCCCGCAGCCGCGTCACGGTCGCCGAGATCACCACCACGATCCGGGGTCTCGCTGCGGAGGTCGACATCGATCATGTCGAGGTCGGGCTGGACCGGCCGTCGGTCGTCAACTGCGACGGCCTTCACACCGTCCCCCAGGCATTGCTCACCGGTCGCCTCGGGCGGGTCGACGACGACATCATGCAAAGGGTCTGCTCGGCCGTCAGCTACGCGCTCGGCTGCTGACAGGCGCTCCAGCGCGCCCCGGTGATGTCGATGGCGCTCATCGGGTCTCCCCGGGCTCACCAGAAGGGAGTCGAAGTACCAGAGCACCCGCACCACACGCTTGTTGGCGTGGGCGACGGCCTCGTTCCATCTCGCCCAGGCACGCCGGCCGGCTCTCGGTAAGGCCGGCTCTCGGTAAGGTCGGCTCTCGGTAAGGCCGGCTCTCGGTAAGGTTGAGGTTGTCCCGCTTCTCCTGTGTGGAGAGCGACGTCAGGAAGCGGAGTACCGGTGGCGGAAGTGGCGCAACGCCCGTCCGCGGCCGGCTGCATCGACCCGGTGTGGAGTGCGGTACAAAGGACCGATATGGATCGGACCGACACGGACCGACGGGCGCCCGCCGGCGACCCGCCCCTCACCTACCTGGACCACGCGGCGTCGACGCCGGTGCGCGACGAGGTGGTGGAGGCCATGGCGCCGTTCGCGGCGCAGGTCTTCGGCCACCCCTCGGGCCACCACCGCCAGGCGCGTGCCGCGCGACAGGCCGTGGAGGACGCCCGCGACCAGGTCGCCGGGCTGCTGGGCGCTGTCCCCGGCGAGGTCGTGTTCACCTCCGGCGGGACCGAGGCGGACAACCTCGCCGTGCTCGGAGTCCTCGGTGCGGCCGCCCGACGCCGGTCCGGCGGGGAGACGGTGGTCGTCAGCTCCGCGATCGAGCACGCGGCGGTGCTGGAGGCCTGCCGCGCCGCGGCGGCACGCCTCCCGGGCGTCGAGCACGCACGCGTCGGCGTGGACACCCGCGGCGTCCTCGATCTCGAACGGCTCGGCGAGGCGCTCGACGCGAGGGTCTCGCTGGTGACCGTCATGCTCGCCAACAACGAGGTGGGCACTGTCCAGCCGCTCTCCGACGTCGTGACGCTCACGCGGCGGCTCGCGCCGGGAGCGGTCGTCCACACCGACGCGGTGCAGGGGGCTGCCTGGCTCGACGTCGCGCTCGCGGCGCGCGGGGTCGACCTGGTCTCGGTCTCCGCGCACAAGCTCGGGGGCCCGAAGGGTGCCGGCGCGCTCGTGGTGCGCGAAGGGACGGAGCTCGAGCCCCTCGTCCTCGGCGGCGGCCAGGAGCGCGAGCGGAGAGCTGGTACGCACGACGTCGCCGGTGCGGTCGGGCTCGCGACGGCAATGGCCGCCGTGGCGAAGGAGCGCGACGCAGAGGCGGTGCGCGTGGGGGCGCTGCGCGACCGGCTCGCCGACGGGCTGCTCGACGCCGTGCCGTCGGTCACCGAAGCCGCCGATCGGAAGTCGGTGCTCCCCGGCCTGTGCCACCTGTGCTTCGAGGGCGTCGACCGCGAGGAGCTGGTGGTGCTCCTCGACGAGGCCGGCGTCTGCGTCTCGGCTGGGGCGGCATGCGCGAGCGGGGCGCTCGAGCCGAGCCACGTGCTCGCGGCGATGGGGGTGCCCGCGAGGATCGCCCGCGGGTCGATCCGCTTCAGCCTCGGCCACACGACGTCGCCCGCGGACGTGGAGCGCGCGCTCGCGGTGGTGCCTGAGGCCGTCGCTCGCCTGCGCGGCTGAGCAGCGGGCGGCAGGATCGAAGGCGGCAGCAGAGGTGCGCGTGCTCGTTGCGATGTCGGGAGGAGTGGACTCCTCGGTCGCGGCCGCGCGCCTCGTCGCGGAGGGCCACGACGTCGCCGGCGCCACGCTCAAGCTCTGGGGCGGGCCGCAGAGCTCGGGTTGCTGCTCGGTCGCCGACGTGGACGACGCTCGCCGGGTCGCGCAGCAGCTCGGCGTCCCGCACCACGTCTTCAACTACGCCTCCGAATTCGAGCGCGACGTCGTCGAGCCGTACGTGGCCGCCCACGCCGAGGGCCGGACGCCCAACCCGTGCATCGAGTGCAACCGCCACATCAAGTTTGACCGGCTGCTGGAGCGCGCGCGGCGGCTCGGCTTCGACCGTCTCGCGACGGGTCATCACGCGCGCGTCTGCGAGCAAGGCGGCAAGCTCTCGCTCCGCCGCGGCGCCGACCCGCTGAAGGACCAGTCGTACGTGCTCTCCATGCTCGGGCAGTCACAGCTCGGCGCGATCGCGCTGCCCGTGGGCGACATGACCAAGTCGGAGGTGCGCGCCGAAGCTGCGAGGCTGGGGCTTCGCACCGCCGCCAAGCCCGACAGCCAGGACGTCTGCTTCATCCACGGCCCGGAGGGGCGCGAAGGGTTCCTCGCGTCCCGCCTGGAGCTGCACGCCGGCGACGTCGTCGACGCCGAGACCGGGCTCGCCCTCGGCGCGGTCGGTGCCGTCGAGCTCGTGACCGTGGGGCAGCGCCGAGGCATGCCGGCGGCGGGGGCGCCTCGCTACGCGGTCGCCGTCGACGTCGCGACGCGCCGGGTCACCGTCGCCGATTCCGTCCATGCCGCGGTCCACGAGGTGTCGCTCGCACCGGGGTCGGTGACCTGGGTGGACCGCCCCCTCGCCGACGGCGAGGAAGCCGTCGCGCAGATGAGCGCGCACGGCCGGCCGGCTCGTTGCACCGTGCACGCGGGCGCGCCGGAAGCGGGCCTCAGGTGCCGGTTCCCGGTCGCACAGCGCCCGGTCGCGCCTGGACAGACCCTCGCGCTCTACGACGTCGCGGACCCCGATGCGGTGCTGGGCGCGGGGATCGTCGCCGGGTCCGGGGGGCGGACGTGAGTGGGGCGGACGTGGCGGGGGCGGACGTGACGGACCGCCGCACACCGGCCGAGCGCGCCGCCCGGCTCCGGAAGCTGATCGAGCACCACAACGAGCGCTACTTCGTCCTCGACGCTCCGGAGATCCCCGACGCAGAGTTCGACGCGCTGGTCCGCGAGCTCCGGCAGATCGAGTCCGACCATCCCGAGGTCGTCACCCCGGGCTCTCCGACCCAGCGGGTGGGCGGCGCCGCAGAGACCCACCTGTTCCGTCCCGTCCGCCACCGCATCCCGATGATGAGCCTCGACAACGCGTTCGACCGGGCTGAGCTCGACGCCTGGGCCGACCGGCTGCGCCGCCTGCTCCCCGACGTCGACGTGGAGAGGCTCGACTTCTGCTGCGAGCCGAAGGTGGACGGCGTCGCGATGTCGCTCACCTACGTCGACGGCCGCTTCGTCCGTGCAGCGACGCGTGGGGACGGTGTCACGGGGGAGGACGTGACGGCGAACGTCGCCACCATCCGCGACGTGCCGCACGAGCTGAAGACGCCCGCGCCGCACCACCTCGAGGTCCGGGGAGAGGTGTACATGGCGACGGCGGAGTTCGCGGAGCTCAACGAGCGTGCCGAGAAGCAGGGGTCGAAGACGTTTGCCAACCCCCGCAACGCGGCCGCGGGGTCGCTGCGGCAGAAGGACCCATCGGTCACGGCATCACGGCCGCTGTCGTTCTGGGCGTACCAGATCGGCGAGATCGACGGCGCGGTGCCCGAGGAGGGGGCCGCTGGTGGGCCGGCGAAACGGCGAGAGGCTTCCCGGGCGTGGCCGCCGGCCACCCAGAGCGGAGCGCTCGAGGCGATCGAGGCCGCCGGGTTCCCGGTGAGCCCCGACGCCCGGCGGGTGCGCGGCGTCACGGCGGCGATCACGCGTTGCCAGGAGCTCGAGGCGCACCGTCACGACTTGCCCTACGAGATCGACGGCGCGGTGGTGAAGGTCGACGACCTCTCGCTGCACGTGCGCCTCGGCGCGACCTCGCGGGCTCCGCGTTGGGCGATCGCGTTCAAGTTCCCGCCCGAGGACCGCACCACGCGCCTCGTGGACATCATGGTCTCCATCGGGAGGACCGGTCGAGCGACGCCGTTCGCCGTGCTCGAGCCCGTCTTCGTCGGCGGCTCGACGGTCCGCCTCGCCACCTTGCACAACGAGGACCAGGTCCGTGTGAAAGACGTGCGTCCGGGCGACCTCGTCATCGTCCACAAGGCGGGCGACGTGATCCCCGAGGTCGTGGGGCCCGTGCTCGGCCCGGGCGCCGGCACCGACGGCCAGGGCCCTCGGGCGACGGAACGCCCGCCCCCGTGGGCGTTCCCGACGACGTGCCCATCGTGCGGAGGCCTGCTCACGAGGCTTCCGGGGGAGAGCGACACGTACTGCACCAACATCGACTGCCCCGCACAGCGCGTGCAGCGGATCGTCCACTTCGCGTCGCGCTCGGGGATGGACATCGAGGGTCTGGGGGAGGAGCGAGTGCTCCAGCTCGTGCAGGCCGGCATGACCGCTGACCCTGCCGACCTCTACCTCCTCGAGGCGGAGCGGCTCGCGGCGCTCGAGCGAATGGGCGCGGTCTCCTCGCGGCACCTCGTGGACGCGATCGAGGGCTCGAGGTCGCGGCCGCTCTCGAGCCTTCTCGTCGCTCTGGGGATCCGGCACGTCGGACCGACCGGAGCGCGGGCGCTCGCCCGCGCGTTCGGCACCCTCGGCGCGCTGCGGCACGCGAGCGCCGACGAGCTCGCCGCCGTGGAGGGGGTCGGCGCCGTGATCGCGGACAGCGTGGCCGAATTCTTCTCGAACCAGAGGAACGTGACGGTGCTCGACCGGCTGATCGCCCTCGGTCTCAGGACCGATGAGCCGGGTGCGACCGGCGCGGCGGGCGCCGCACCGGCGGGCGCCGCACCGGCGGGCGCCGCACCGGCCGCCGCCGAGTCTGCGGCGCCGCAGACCCTCGCGGGCAAGTCGGTGGTGGTGACGGGCACCCTCGACGGCTTCAGTCGCGAGGAGGCAGAAGCGGCGATCGTCTCACGGGGCGGGAAGTCGCCCGGGACGGTCTCGAAGAAGACGTTCGCGGTCGTGGTGGGCGCCTCGCCGGGCGTGGCAAAGGCGCGGAAGGCGGAAGAGCTCCGAGTCCCGATCGTCGACGGCGCCCGGTTCGGCGAGCTGCTGGAGACCGGCGAGCTCCCAGGCTGAGAGGGCCCGGCGCCGGCGCGACGCCGCCGGGGCGACACCGCCACGCCGCGACGCCGCTGCACCGCTACGCCGCCGGGGCGACACCGCTACGCCGCGACGCCGCTACGCCGCGACGCCGCCGGGGCGACACCGCTACGCCGCGACGCCGCCGGGGCGACACCGCCACGCCGCGACACCGCTACGGCGCTACGGCGCCCGGCGCCGTCGGCCGCGGAGCATGTCCGACGACCGCTCGGGCCCGGCTCCGGCCTGGGATGCGAGGAGGGCCACGTGCAGCGCCACGCGTACCTCTGGCACCTCGAGGTCGCGTCTGAGCACGTCGGCGAGGCGCTCGAGGGAGTGGTAGAAGGAGGCGCGGCTCATGTGACTTCGCGTCGCCGCTGCGGACTTGTTCCCAGCCGAGCTCAAGAAGGCGGTGAGCACGTCGATGAGGCGGGTCCCGTGCTGCTCGTCGTGCTCCCACAGCGGGCGGAGCTGGCTGGCGACGAAGCGTTGCAACCGGGGGTCGTCGGAGAGGAGACGGAGCAGGCCCCGCAGCTCGATGTCCTGGATCGTCGAGACGCGCTCGTCGCCCGAGCCGAGGGTTGCACGCGCTGCTTCGTCGGCGTCCGCGAAGTTTCGCCTCAGGTCTTCGAGGTCCGCGTCTTCCCCGAGGAACGCCGCGCCCACCGCCAGGCACTCGGGGCGCCCCGCGTAGCCTTGTCGCAGCTCGGCCGCGACGGCACCAGCCCGCGCCGCGTGCGTCTCTTGGGACGGAACGGCGACGAGTGCACAGACGAGGTCGTCGCGCAGCTGGCCCACGATCCCGACCGTGCGGGTGCGCTCCAGCGCTTGGACGACGGCCTGCTCATGGCACAAAGGCGGTGCGGAGCGCACCGCGAGGGTCGCCAGTCGGTGCGGTCGCAGCGTGACGCCGAGCGAGCGTGCCCGCACGTGCAGCTCGTTCACCGAGCCGCATCGGCCGCTGACGATGTCGTCGACCAGGGTCCGCTGCGCAGCGTGCTCGAGCGCCGCCGGCGTCCCTGCGAGGAGCCATCCCACGGCGAGCATCGACGCGCCCGTCTCGAGCACTGCGTGGTGGAGCACCTGAGGCTCGCCCTCGACGAGGAGCACCACCCGTCCTCGAGGCTGGCCGGACGGCTGCACCGGGGCCGCCAGCCATCCAGGGCCGTGCTCGCCGAGGCGCCTGCACCGGGCCTCCCATCCGGCGAGCAGCGCCTCGAGCGGGACCGTGCCGGCCGCCACGGCCAGAGGGCGGTGGGCGGGTCCTTCGAAGACCACAGGACAATGCGCGAGCTCGCTCATCAGCGACACCACGTCGCTCGGGGAGGCCGCCGGGCCGAGGGCATGGAATGCTCGGTGCACGTACTCTTGGATCCGGAGCTGGGCGAGCTGGCCGTGGAGGATCCTCGCGTGCACAGCTTCGGTGATCGCGACGAACGGGACCTCCCGCTCGAGCGCGATGAGCGGCAGCTCCCACTTCTCCGCCGCTGCG
>JAKATH010000103.1 GCA_021828055.1 Actinomycetes bacterium | reverse complement strand
CCGTGCACCAGCGACCATGACCATGGCCCGGCACCCCGGTGCCGGGCCTGATAGCGCTTCGGCCTGCCGCCGCATGATGGCGGACTTCGGTCGTTCGGTCGTGGGCCATCCCCGTGCTCACCGTCGGCGACGTCGACGTGATCACCGAAGGCGTCGGTCAACAATCTTTGCCCAGGCGAGGAGAGAGGAGATGGCCACCCAATGCGACCGCGTGCGCGCCACGTTTGCCGAACGCTTCGAGAAGGCCGCTCGCCTGATGGGCGGCGCCAAAGAGGGAAATGCTCGTCTTCAGCGCCGTCCCGCGCGCCCAGTGGCGTCAGCTGTGGAGCACGAACCCCTTGGAACGGAGGAACAAGGAACTGAAGCGAAGGTGCAGGGTCGTCGGCATCTTCCCGACAGAGGCCGCCCTCGTGCGCCGTGCGGGCGCCGTACTGCTCGACGCTCGCGAGGAGTGGCTCGCGGCGGAGCAGCGCTACTTCTCCGAGGCATCGATGGCAACGCTGTATCCCGAGCGCGATGATGTCGACACGGTCACCGGCGAGCTCGAAGGAGCACTCGCCGACTGACCGTCACCGGGGATCACCGACCTCGAATCCCCACCACTTGACGGGACGCGGCCCGGCACTTGCGTGGAGCGCGGCAGTAGAGTCCCAGGCAGAGCTGTTTTCGGTCTGGATGACGACCCGTGACGCGCCCTTCGGAGCCCGACAGCGTCACACGCTGCAGCTCCAGCTGAGCGCTGTCGGCGTCCAACTCGCGGGCATGTCTGTCGGGGACAGCGGGTATGTCTGTCAGGGACAGAAGGTACATCCCGTAGTAGCCGACAGAACTGGGGAAGAGAATCGTGAAACTGAAAATATCTGGAAGAACGGCGCTCGCCGTACCGATGGGAGTTCTGCTGGGTGTCGCAGGACTGGCAGCCAGCGTGGCTCTCAGCGCCCCGGCGGGAGCCAGCGGAGCGGCGTCAACGACAACGTCGCTGAAGTCGTCGCTGAACCCGTCCACATACGGGAGCTCGGTGACCTTCACGGCTAAGGTCGCGACCGCTCAGCCGCCTGCGACCGGGAGCGTGACCTTCTACTCCAACGGCGCTGCCATCAGCGGTTGCGCGTCGGTGACGCTGGTGACGCTGGGTGCATCCCAGACTGCGACATGCAAGACCTCGACGCTGCCTGTGGGGACAGATGTCGTCATTGCGAGGTACTCAGGCTCCGCCGACTTTGCATCGTCGTCAGGGACAGTGGCGCAGGTGGTCAGGAAGGCGACGCCGACGATCACCTGGGCGACACCTGCTCCGATCACATACCCCACTGCACTGAGCGGTGCGCAGCTTGACGCCGCCTCCTCGGTCGCAGGGAAGTTCACCTACTCGCCGGCTTCGGGAACGGTGCTGCTCGCTGGCACCCACACGCTGACCGCGACGTTCACACCGTCGACAACGACGAACTACAAGCCCGCGTCCGCGACGGTTGCACTGGTGGTCAACCCGCAAAGGGCGACGATCGTCACGCAAACGATAGTGACCGCGTCGCCGAACCCCTCGGTCTCTGGGGCGACGGTCACATTCACGGCGACGGTCAGCCCGACGACAGGTGGGGGCACAGTGACCTTCAGCGGACCCGGCTGTGTGAACGAAGGACTCAACTCGAGCCACCAGGCGACCTGCAGGAGGTCCACACTACCGGTGGGGACAGACGTGGTAACGGCTACCTACTCGGGGCACTCGACATACGGCGCCTCGTCGGGGTCCGTGACCGAGAAGGTCCTGGCAAAGGTGCCGATCGTGACGCCGCATTTGCCGACGGTCACGGCAGTGACGCCGAGCTCAGGAGGGGCTCACGACACGGTGACGATCACGGGGACGAACTTCGAGCCTCGTGTGACCATCGTCTACTTCGGCGGCCGGCAGGCGCCTCACATCAGCTTCGTGAGCGACACGGAGGTGACCTGTTGGAGTCCGGTGCGCGCCGGGACGGTCAACGTGACGGTCAGGACCTTCGCGGGGACGAGCGCCATCACCGCCGCTGACCAATACACCTACGTGCCTCCAACCGTGACATCGGTCGTACCGAGAGTGGGAGGCAACCGCACCTTTGTCACCATCACCGGGACCAACTTCATAAGCGGAGACACGGTGCGTTTCAACGGCAAGCTGGCTCCCCATGTCCACGTCCTCAATGCCACCGAGATCACGGTCGACAGCCCGTTCGGCCGGCCTGGCGCAACGGTCAACGTCACGGTGAGTGCTCCCGGCTTGAGCGCCGCAAGCCCCATTACGTCTAACGATACGTTCACGTACCACGGGTAGATCTGGCGACGGTTTCCCAGGCATCCCCTCCTCGGACTTGGCCGAGGAGGGGATTGCCCGCGGAACTGCTCCGCGAGGACGTGGATGGTGGAGTGATCCCGTCGTTCCCCTCCCTGGCCGCCCGGCGCCGCCGATCGGCACGGTCGCAGGTTCCCGCTCACAACCACACTTGTGCAGTGATCCTCGCACGGAGGTGGGGCCGGGCGGCGCCGTTCGGGATCCTTGGTCCGAGCCTCCTGCACTCGAGTCAATGCGGCTTGGAGCTCGTCGTCGCTGTCGCAGATCAAGACGGTGACCCGCCAGCGAGCCTTCTGCAATGCGCCGGGTCGAGCTGTTGGACGAGCACCACTGGCAAACTCGCCAGCAGCTGGCTCTCGCCATCTTCGAGTGGACTGCGTGAGCCAGCGATCCAGTAGGTGCTTCACGGTCAGCCGTCCATCACCGGGAGGCAGGCCGGCATCGGCGTGTGCGAGCGCCTGACGCAACTTCTCGACGGCCTCCTTGCGGGTGTGGCCGTGGACGTACTTGCGGCGGCGCTTGCCGTTCTCCCACGCGAGGTCGAACGCGTCCTCCCATCGGCCATCAGCCAGTCTGCGGATCCCGCCTTCGCCCCGCCCGCGGCGTGGCTTCTTCGGTGCTGTCATCGCCCCTCCTGTTGGTCGAGGATCGTTGAAACGTCCGCGAGCGCCTGGCGTCCCTCGCGCCAGGTCTTTGCTTGCGCCGCCGCGTCGAGTGCGGCCCGAATGGCGCGGATCTCGTCGTGAAGGGTCATCCGCGACGTCCGGGCCACCCCGCGCTCGGCTGCCCGTCGCTGGCGGTAGGCCGCTTGCCGATGCGCCGGCGAGCAGTAGGACGGGGCTGGCCCACGGGCCGACGGGACCGTCCTGGTCTCTCCGCAATAGGCGCACCGGATCGTACGGGTGGTTGCCTTCGTCGCCATATACCCATCACAATACCCATAACGATGGTGCGTTGCAAGTATCCGTGAGAGCTATTCGCGTCAGCAACCGCGCTGGCGTAAGCGTCAGGCTCCCGCGCCCGTCGCCGAGCCCTCGACCGTGTCTTGCGCAATCGAGGCCACCGCCGGCAGCGTCAGCTCGGGGGCGGTGAGGGGCCTCGGCATCTCGGTGACCGGTGCCGGATCGGCGAGCTCAAAGCTGGCCGATCGGGGCGTGCGCAACGTCTCGAAGCGCCGCGCCTGGGGCAGCACCCTCTGCTCGAGCGACCCTACGAACTTGTTGTACGACTCCACTGCGGCGCGCAGCCTTCCACCGAGGTCGCCGATGTGGCCCGAGAGCACCGCCAGCCGCTCGTAGAGGGTGCGGCCGGCTGCGATGATCGCTTGCGCATCGCGTGCCGCTGCCTCCTGCTGCCAGCCGTAGGCGACGGCGCGCAAGAGCGCGATCAGCGTGATGGGCGTCGCGATGAGCACCTGCTCGGCGACGGCGCGCTCGACGATCGCCGCGTCCTGTTCGTAGGCCGCGGCGAGCAAGGCGTCGTTCGGAACGAAGGCGACGACGAAATCGACGGAACCCTCGACGCCCTGCGCGTAGGAGCGTTTGGCGAGGCCCTCGACGTGGGAGCGGAGCTGCTGCGCGTGACGCTTCATGTATCGCTCACGCTCGCCCGGGTCTTCTGCCGCGAGCCCCTCCAAGAAGGCGTCGAGCGGCACCTTGGCGTCGACCACCACGTGGCGTTCGTTGGGGAGGTGCACCACCATGTCGGGCCGCTGCGCGCGCCCCGCCGCGTCGTCACCGTGCACCTGCTCATCGAAGTCGCAGTGCTCGACCATGCCGGCGAGCTCGACGATGCGCCGGAGCTGCTGCTCGCCCCAGCTGCCGCGGACCTCGGGACGACGCAGCGCGCCCACCAGGCTCGCCGTCTCCTTCTGCAGTCCGGCGTTGGCCGCAGCGAGGCGTTGGAGCTCCCCCTTCAGCTCGCCGTGCATCTGGCTGCTCCTGTCCTGGAGCTGCTCCACCACTTGGCGGTAGCGGTCGAGCTGCTCGGAGACCGGCTTCACGAGCTCGGAGACAGAGCGCTGGAGCGCCTCCTGACGTCGCCCGAGGTCTTCGGTCGCGCTCTTGGCGGTCGCCTCCTCGAGCTGACGGAACTGCTCGGCCGCCGCCTTCACCGACGCCTGGGTGATCTCGGCGATCGCCCCCTGAGTTACGACGTCGCGTTCGGCGCGCAGCTGAAGGTCCCTGGCGCGCCACCAGAGCCACCCGAGCAGTGCGCCGAACGCGAGTCCGACGACCAGCCCGACGAGCAACGATGCAATCGACATGGCGTCCCCCTCCTCCTTCTGGTCGAGCTGGCCTCCCCGGGCCCAGCTGCAATGGGTCCGGTCAATTACTCGAGCTCCAACAATTCCACGACGGCCTGACGGACCTCTGGCGACGGCCGTGAATGCTCTCGGCGCCAATTCTCGGACGGTCCGATCCTACGCAGGGGGTGTGTCAGCGGCCCGGTTCTCGGACGCGATCGGTGCCGACGATCACGTAATTCCCGACGGGGTCGATCACCGAATTCCCGACCTGGTCCTGAGTGTCATGGTGCCGTCGACCACCTCCTTTCGTCAACTGTGAGCGGCGCGCCGGCTGGGTGCCAGACGCCGCGTGGGTTGCTGGTGAACTTCTGCGCGTCCCGTTGGGAGCAATGGTGCGGGTCTCGAGCCGGCCGTGGCCCTTGGCGGTCTCGGTCACGGGCTGCGACCACCGCGCGTCTTCGAGCCCTGCGATCGCGTCGTAGAGGGTGGGCTGGTTCTCCTTCACGAAGAACAGGTAGTCGGCCGACTTGTCCTTGACGAGGAACCGGACATGCTCGCGCTACGTGCAGCGCATCGGCGGTCACCAGGCAACCACAGAGATCGAGGGGCTCGAGCATCGGGCGGAAGGCGACGATCTCGTTCTGTTTGTGGTCGACCTCTGCCTGGGCGACGACGACGCGCTCTGTGTGGGTGAGCGCGGCGAGCAGGTGGACCGGGCGACCGTCGTCTTGGACCGCACCACGCAGGCTCTTGGCATCGACCGCGATCGCCCGAAGCGGAGGTGCCGGCGGATCCTCGTCGTCGGTGTCCTCTTCGGTCGGGACCTCCTCGGATACCTCGGCCGCTGCCTCGATCCGTTCCCGCCTGGCAGAGAGCTGGCGGACGACGACCTCGTGGACCACCGCGTCGAGCTGGTCACGCTCGACCGCCCACAGCACCCGCTGGATGGTGGAGAGCGACGGAGCAACGAGAGCTCCGGTCTGTGGCGAGCGACGGGCGTGGAGGCGCACCAACAGCTCTTGGTCCAAGTGTTTCGCCCGCTGTCAAGCGTGGGCCAGCTGAGAGCCTCGAACGTCGGCGTTGGGCCATGGGATGGAGGTGATGGCCCCTCCTACGGCGCCGCCTACGGTGGCAGTAACGACTACATCGGGTCAGCGACGAAGGGAACGTCCTCACTTCTCTGAGGGTCCAGCTTCGGCTCAACGCGCACGGTCGGGGCACGCGTGCCCACCGATTCCCGCTGAGATTCGTCCCCGAGGAATGACTATTCGAAACCGCCTTGGGCGGTCGTGACATCGGGATCGTCTCGAAGCGCTGTCGACCCCGGAAGCAAGGCACGCTCGATCGTTACGCCCTGTGCAGTTCGTGGCGGCTTCATGGCTTGGCGGCGATACTCGGCCATCGTGATCGCGTGTGTCTCATCGGACCGCGACCACGTGGGAGATGGATGGGATACCGACGAAGTCGGCCGGGTTCCTGGTCAGCAGGACGGCACCGAGCTCCGCTGCGACCGAGGCGAGCATCAAGTCGATGCGCCGGGGCCGGGGATTCCTTCCTGACTTCCGGACCGACGCAGCGATGGCTCCGTAGAGGTGCGCGGCCCGAGCAGAGTAGGGAACAGGGTCGAACTCTTTGAGCACATCTCGATAGCGCGCTTCGCGGGCGGCAGCAACGATCGGATCGTCGTGATGGATGCCATATGCCAACTCCGCGATCGTGAGGGTGCTGACGGCGGCAGCTTCGGCCAATTGCTCCATCTGGTCCGGGAAGTCGATGACGCAAGAAGTGTCGAGCAGGGCGAGAGCATGCTCAGGCATGGCCGTTGAGGGGGTCGTCGTCTATCATCCTGTGCGTGTCGAGTATGTCTCGAAGCCACGCGTCGCGGTCCACAGCGAATCCCGTGTCTCGGCCCCCGGCGAGGTCCTTGGTCTTGGGGAACATTGGCGGTCCGCTCCGCTCGGCATGGGGAACCACGTCAGCAACCGCGACGCCGTTGCGGGTCACGACGAAGCTCTCCCCGGTAGCGACCCGGTTGAGGATGTCGGCGTTGTTGTTCCTGAGCTCTCGTTGGGCGATTTGGGTGACCATGCCGATACTGTAGCGTATCTGTAGCTGTCTTGTAGCATTTTTTTGTCAGCCCAGGGCGATCTGCGGTCCCATGACGGCCGGAGCGCGGTTCGTATTGCTGGAACAAGGCACCACCGCTTGCGTCCTGGTCGGGGCAGCCGACGGCTTCTCTGATTGGTTTTCGACCCCCCATCTGACCGCCAAACTGACCGCCAAACTCATTCGGCGCCGGCGCGGTCTCGCCTCCGGGAGTCGAAGCCGTCCCGGCCTCCAGCACTTTCCGACGCCAGGCACCCGAACGCATCACGAACGGGTTGTTAGCGGCATGACTTCCTGATCACGAGCCGGCGGAGATCGGCGACGCTCTTTGTGCACCGATCCGGCTGAAGTTCGCCAACGACCCCCTGTGGCAGGAGGATGTGGCGTCCCCCCCGAACGCG
>JAKATH010000014.1 GCA_021828055.1 Actinomycetes bacterium | reverse complement strand
CCAGGCGGTGCCGCGATAGATCGAGTCCAGCGTGCAACATGGTGGTGTGGCCTCCCTTGGTGATGGGGTTTCCGGTGACAACCACACGCTGTCACCGGGGGAGGTCCCTCTTCATGCCATTCGAATAGCGACAACTCAACACCACTCGAGTTTCGTATCGAACTCGGGCACGCTGAAGATGTCGTCGAAGGGCGGCCGGTACTGCTCGTGGCAGAGCCGGCCGTCTTTCACGTCGACGCGCTCGAAGACTGCGGCGTTGAACAGCTTGCGGGTGCGGTCGGTGGCCCTGGCGTGGGCGTCGGCGCAGCGGGTGGCGAAGGTGGCCGCCAGCTTCAGGATCTCCTGCCACTCGCCGAGGTAGGCGTCGAGGTCGCCGAGGCGGTCCTTGGCGGCGTCGATGTCGGCTGCGACGCGGGCCTGCTCACCCTTCAACGTCACGACGTCGATGGCACCGGCGTAGTAGGCGTCGAGGAGCTTTCGCCGCTCGCTCTCGGCCTTGGCCAGCCGCCGGATGAGGAGCTCTCGCTGGGCGGCGTCGGCCCGCTGGCGCTCAACGATCTCCGCGGCCATCTCCTCCCGCGTAAAGGTTCGGTGAACCCGTGGGCCCAGCTCCAGGGCTCGGAGGGTACTGAACACAGGCTCTCCCATCGTGTGTGCTTGTTGTCGTGGCGCCAAGGCCTGACGACCAGCTCGACCGTGGTCAGTTGATCGCTGGGCTTCGGCGCTGGCGCACGAGGGCGAGGCGCGTCGCCGAGGAGAAGCGCCGGCTGGCATGGATCGCCCGATAGCCGGGGTGCCCGGCCAGCTCCCGGCGCAGGTCTCGCTCGAAGATCGCAACCTGGCGGTCGAAGGACTCGATCAGGTCCCGGAGCGACTCGACGCGCGCCGTGTATGCGGGCTTCAACGACACGGCATCCAGCAGGGCCGTGCCGGCCATGCCGAACAGGTCGGTCATGGGGACGCTGACGCCCTCTTTGGCGAGGACCAAGTAGACCTGGAGCTTCAGGCTCGTGCGCAGACAGAGGGCGGACCTCGCGGTGTTCCTGCGACCTGCGCGCCATCGGGCTACCCCTTGGAACCGGCGCCGACCCCGGCTTCAGCACCGAGGTCTGTCACGCGGGAGCGGCGAGGCGCTCCTTCATCACATCAAGCGGTTTCTCAGATCTTTTCTTTGCCGGGCGAGCGACGCGCCGCCAGCTACCGAGTTGGGGTGGGTCCGGCGAGCGCGTTGGTAGGGTGACGGGCATGGCCGTTGCCCGTCTCGCCTCCACTTCGCTTGACTGTTCCGACCCGGCCGCGCTCGCCGACTTCTGGGCGGCGCTGCTCGGCGGGGAAGTCGCATTCCGCAGCGATCAGTTCTGCGCGGTGCAGACCGGGAACGGCTGGATCGCTGCCGTCAAGGTCGCCGACTACCGACCGCCTACCTGGCCCGCCGCCGAGGTTCCGAAGCAGATCCACCTCGACCTGGCCACGTCTAACCTGGAGGCGGCGGAGGCAGAGGCGCTGCGCCTCGGGGCTCGCAAGGCGGCCAACCAGCCGGCTCCTGATCGTTGGCGGGTGTTGTTCGATCCCGCGGGCCACCCGTTCTGCTTCACCACGCAGATTCCTGAGTGAGCGGTTCAATCGGGCGCCGGAGCACGCGAGCCGACGTTCACCGTTCCGCTTCGAGCCTGAAGGTTGCGGAGTTGCGCCGCGTACTGGATGAGCTCTCGACAGTTGGACTTCGTAGGGGTGCGGCGGTTCGAGGATCGACCGAATGCGGATGGGTCTGCTCTGCGGGGGCGCATTGACTGTGGTGCCCGGCGAGACCCCTGTGCTCACGGTGGCCGACGCGAGGGCGTGGTCAGAGTGGCTCAGAGATCAGGGCAGACAGGCCGAGGGTGTCTGGCTGGTCCTGGCGAAGAAGGGAACCACCGATCCGACCACCTTGACCTATGAGGAGGCCCTCGAAGAAGCGATCTGCCACGGCTGGGTGGACGGGCAGCTCGCGAAGGGCGACGAGCGCACTTTCCGGCGAAGGTTCACTCCGCGACGGTCGGGTGGCGCTTGGTCGAAACGGAATGTGGCAATCGCCACCCGGCTGATCGAAGAGGGTCGGATGCATCGAACTGGTCTCTTTGCAGTGGAGCAGGCCAAGGCAGACGGCCGTTGGGACCGTGCGTATGCAGGCCAGGCGACCATGGAGGTTCCGTCGGACCTTGCCGCCGCGCTGGAGGCGACCCCGCGGGCGAAAGCGATCTTCGAACGCTTGGGCAGCGCCAATCGCTATTCCGTCCTCTACCGGGTGACCACCGCCAAGCGTGCTGAGACGCGTCAACGCCGGATCGAGCAGTTCGTGGCCATGCTCGCCCGCGGCGAGACGATCCATCCACAGCGATAATCCAAGCGCGAGATCGGCCCGGTCATCCCTCGATCTCGTCGGTGGCGGTCATCACCACCCGGACGGCTGCTGTTGCCCGTCCGGTGGCCGTCGCGGGCGTCCTGGTCCTTGGTGGAGACGTTGCGGCCGTCGGGACCGACCCCGGGGACCTTGGCCTTCTGCTTGCCCTTTCTCCTCCTCACGCTCACCGAGCTGCTCGGGCTCGCGCTCGAGCTCGGTGTGGACGTCTTGCCGTTCGACGTCCAGATGTCTGCGATCCTGCCAGGGGTCTCCCCCACCCGCGAAGGGTCAGCAAGCACGCCGAAGCGAAGAGGGACTCGCAACTGAAGTACCTCGCCCGCTCCGGCACATCAAGGGCAGGGCGCGCCGCGGTAATGGGACCCGCGAACTCGTCGGCAGGGGGCACGTCCGAGTGGCCGCGGCGCCACGGTCAACCGTCACAGGCTCGGCGTAGCGTGCGGTCGTGCCGCGGCTGTCGTACTCCTACGGGCGCGCCGTCTGCATCTACTGGGACGATCACAATCCTCCGCACTACCACGCCACCTCCGGCGAGCACGAGGCATGGATCGTCATCGCCGACGCGTCCGTGCTCCAAGGTTCGCTCCCCGGATGGGCGCTGCGCCTCGTCCGCACGTGGCACCGCCTGCATCACGGCGATCTGGAGGAGGCCTGGGTGAGGGCCAAGGCCAACCACGCTCCCGGTACCATCGAGCCGTTGCCATGAACTCCAACTACCGGATCCCCCAGGTCGAGAAGGTTGAGGTCCCTCGCGCGCACGTGATGCGGCTCACCTTCGACGACGGGCTCGTCCGCGAGCTCGAGTTCGTGCCCGGATCGAACAGCGGACCCGGATCGAACAGCGGAACGGTCTTTGCGCCGCTCGACGACCCTGACTACTTCGCCCAGGTGCGGGTGGACGCCGAGAGCCGGATGGTCACCTGGCCCAGCGGCTTGGATCTCGACGCGGCGGTGCTCCATGGCGACTTCGAGCCGGCAGGCGTCAGCCACTTCCGGGAAGTACCGAGCCCGAGCACCCGCACGGCGACTGGGTAGGTCGACAGCGATTCTGCACATCCCCGAAGTGCGGCGCGCCCGGGGAGTGGCACTGATGCCGATCGCAGGGCGCGGGATGCCCCTACGACTTCTGGATGAACGGTGTCACCAAGGTCCACGAGCTTCCGCCGTCGTCGGTGTGCCACATGTCCGGACCTGAATTATCGGGCGACAGGCCGAGAGCGACGCCGACGGAAGGGCTGAAGAAGATCACGTCGCCCAAAGATGTGCTGTACATCGCGGCGCCCCCGCTGCCGATGATCTTGGCGATACCCAGCCGCTCCCCGAAGATGAAGACTGTCGTCGACGAGACGGCGACGATGCCTCCCAGGTAGCCGCCGTCGAACCCTGTGACGCACCAGCCGCGCGTGACTGTTCCGAGTGCAGGTGCGTGGCTGCATCCTCTGGGGTGGTACCAGGTCGCCCCCCCATCGGTCGACGCGACGACCGACTTCATCTCGTTCCCCAAGCCAGGTTGCCCGGCACAGGCACCGCAGAGGGTGCCTGTCGGGGCGGCCGACAGGAAGACGCTTTGCGCCGGCATCCCGCAGGAGAGCGCATGTGAGGTCCACGTCGTCCCACCGTCACCGGTGTACCAGAGCGGAACCGTCGACAGCGCGCCGTTCCCGAGATCGTTCGGACCGCCGAGCACGTACGCGGCGGTCCTGCTCAGTCGGATGAGCTCGCCCGATCCTGCGGATGCACCGGGAACGGGAGCCGTGCTTCTCGGCTGAGAAGCACTTGTTCGCCAGTTCCGTCCTCCGTCTGTGGACTGGTGCACTGTCAACCGGCAGACTGCTGCTGTCGAAGAAGGGCGCGTCGTGGGACACCGCACGGTGAGCATCCACACCGAGGCCCCGAGCGCCTCGACCGAAAGGACCTTGCCGGCCTCCTTCTCGGCGGACCAGGTACGTCCAGCGCTGTGGGTGAGGTAGACGACGTCGGTCGTCGAGCTGTAGAGGAACCCGTCGCCATGGTCGTCGAATGCGACCTTGGGTCGAGCTGTGCACCAGGAAGCCACGGCGACCGGTGGCGCGAACGTGGCGCCCCCGTCCGAGGTCGCCGCGACGTCGACACTGCAGACCGGTGTCGATCCCGTCTCGAAGACGCCGTAGCCCGATGTCGGATCGAAGAACGCAATGGAGACGAGCCGCGGTGCGCCCGCGATCACCGGAGAGGTCACGGGCTGGGTGACCGTTCGCCCGCTCGGCTTGGGTGTCGGCGGCTGGGTCTTGTGCTTCGGCGCCGGGGGCCGAGGAGGAGGCGATCCGGTGGACATCGTGAGGCCGGCGACGAGACCGCCAACGCTCGCGAGCGCGAAGGCGCCGAGGAGCCATCGGCGTCGTTGCCGGCGCCGGGCTTCTCGTATGAGGACGTCGGGGACCTCTGGCCCGACCACTTCCGGCGCGTCAAGGTCGACTTCTCAGAGCGCTTGCCACTTCACGAGCAGGTGGCAGCCGAGATCCGGCGCTCAATCGCAGAGGGCGAAGCGGAACCCGGTGAGCGCCTCCCGCCTGCCCGCGACCTTGCAGCCGTGTTGGGCGTGAACTCCAACACCGTGCTCCGCGCCCTCAGAATCCTTCGCGACGAAGGACTCCTCGAGTTCCGTCGTGGCCGGGGAATCACGGTGTCGGGGACTCCCGAACAAGGCGCTGTAGTGGCAAAGGCGAGGGAGCTCGTCGCCTTCGCCCGCCGCTTCGGCTACCGGCCGGATGAGCTTGCTCGCATCATCAGGGCCCTGCCGTAGTACCGAGGCGTCCCCTGCCGACTGCCCGCGAACGTCAGGCCCGGAGGGCGACGACTGCGCCGCCGAACGCGGGGGGAGGCGTGCCCTGCGCCCGTCCCGGGCACGACCCACCCAACTCCGCGGCGCCCTCTTTGGTCGGCCCCTGTCGTGGGGTTGTGGAGGGACCTCCTGCCATCGCGTGGGAACTCCCGCCCGGACCGACCATCTCCCCAGGCCCTCGGCGTTTGCGAACACGCCACCCGATGGGACCCCATACGAGCCGCAGTCCTGCAAGAGGCCCGGGCCCCGATCTGCACAGGCCTCTTCGCGTCCGGGACCCGGAAGTACGGGTAGGCGTGGTTGTCGGGCGAGATCTCGATGCGACCCATCAGCTCGTCGAAGAGCTGCTTCACGACATCGGCGCTGGCGTGGCTGACGACGCGCTCGATCTCGACCTGGATCTCACCGACGTGCTCGTTGGCATCTGCTCCAGCGGATCGACGCCACCCCGAGGCGTCCAAGAGCGCCCAACCCGACATGGGCCACCACGCCCGTCCCACCGGCGCCCTGGTCAAGGCGAGTGGCACGCGGTACACTGCCCGCGGGGATGGGAGGAGCGTGGCTGGAGTACGCCGCTTTTTGGGGAGTCGAGCGCGCTGGTGGCGTCTAAGGCACGCGCCTGCCCGCGGCGAGGCCGGCTTCGCCCTGCTTGAGGTCGTCATCGCCTTCAGCATCCTCCTGCTCGCCTTGACCGGGATCGGCCTCGAGATGGGGACCCAAGACTCGAGCATCCACTCCTCGCGCAACGAGCAGACCGGCGACGCCGTGCTCAACCGCCTGCTCGATGAGGCGAGGGCGCTCCCGTACACAGTCGTGGCGAAGGGGCTGAGCAGCGGCGACACAACCGCCACGTCGACAAGCACGTACATCAAGAAGGTGGGGGCTGACACAGCGGTCTGGGTCCTCCAGGACGCGGCACTGAGTGGGGGGAACGGCACAGGCGAGGTGATCAACCACTACTCGCCGCCGGCCGGACTGACGCCCCCGCCTCCTTTCTTCAAGCACAAGAGCTGCTTCTCAGCGAGGGGGTCCTCGGTCACATGCACAGTGGGTCACTTCTTCACCGCGCTGACGTTCCCCACGAAGTACCACTCGAAGGTCGCGACAAACGAGACGAAGACATGGCTGAACAAGGTCATCAGGGTGACCGTGCTCGTCTCCTGGACGGCGCCAGGCAACGGCAGCCCCACGACACTCAGCGGCCAGACGCTCATCTTCGCAAAGACAGGTGCCTGCACCAGCCTCGGCCTCCTCACGACGCCCAGCCCCGCCTCGTGCGAACCAAACTTCTCGGCGGGCGCGTACGCGGGTAGCGGCGTCATCGCGGTCAAGCCGGCTTCCGGAGACTCGCCGGGGATCAAGAACCTCTCGTTCACCAGATTCGACCTCGTGTTGCCTGGCACGTCGTCGGGCCAGACGTTGACGGAGACGTCGACCGTGCTCGGAACGGCGAACGCCTCGGGCGGCACCGTCGCCCCGACAAGCTCGCTCGACCAGGAGTCACTCGTGATCACCAAGGCGACCAACGACCTGGCGACGGGCACGAGCGACGACCAGTCTCTGGCCGTCACCCAGACCGCATCGGCGCTCACGTCCACGTCGTCGACATCGGGGTACGCCATCACGGCGACGCCGTCGTCCACCGATACCGGTACGTCGACGAGCACGACCTCTGCATCCACAGCCCACGTGTGCACCAACTTCACAGGGACGCTCGTCACCTCAGGGCTGCCCTGCGGTGTGGGCCGGGTCGCGCAGGGCGCAACGGCCACGCTCGCCGCGAAGCTGGGTCCGGCGGGAGTGGCCATGCTCGCGAGCGTCGCCGCGACATCTGCGCATCCCGATCGAGTCCTCACCGAGCGCTATGCCCGAGATGCGAGCCTCACATGTCCCACAACCGCGAAAGCCGGTTGCATCAACGCGGCGGCCCGAGGAGGTCTCGGCACAGTGGAGCTCGCAGGGATCCCCGCAGCGGTCGCGGCCCCGGCGGCGTGGTCGGGCTACCTCGTGAAGCTCTCGGGCTTCCGGGCGAGGACGACAACGTGGGCGCGAAGCGCGTCGACCTGGCTCACCGGTCAGATGATCACAGTGAGCGGGACGGTCAGCTACTACACGGGCTCCGGGTACGCCTCGCTGACCGTCGGCTCCTCGGGGCAGTCGATCCCGGCCCCGCCGATCGACGTCACAACAGGATCGGTCAAGGTCAATATCACCTCGCACCTCGTGCTGGGAGGGGCGGCGTGCAGCGAGACGACAACACCGACTCGGCCCGGGACGGCACATCGCGAAGAGTGCTCCGTCGCACCGCTCTCCGGGACGATCACATACGTGATCACCGACGGGGCGACAACGATCGCCGACTTCACGCTGACAGTCGGCCTCGGCGCGGTCTCGGCGAGCGCGAGCTACCAGGTCCCGACGTGAAACGGCTCGAGGAGGGCTTCTCCGTACTCGAGGTGGTGATCGCCATGGCGATCGGGATGGTGCTCCTCGGGCTCGTCATGGTGTCTCTCTCGACGTTCTTGCAGACGGGGTACGCCGGTGTCGCTTCCGGCCAGGCGAACGACAACGCCGAGCTCGCGATGACAATCATTCGGCGACAGGTCGTGAACGCGGACGTGCTCTACAACCCCGCCGACGAGGGAGCCAACGCCGGCCCGACAGTCCCGAGCGGCTTCTCGCTCCGAATGCTGACGGCCGGAGCCCGGACAACCGCACCACCGGAGACACCGCTCGGGACGATCACAGTGCCGAACTGCGTCCAATGGCGGCTCCTTGCGACAGGAGACCTCCAGAACCGCTCATGGCCGACAGGGCGCCCCTCGACAGTCCGTCCGTGGCACACGGTCATGGCGGGCCTCGTGAACCCCCGCCCGTCCACACCGCCGTTCAAGCTGGACATGACCGGGGCCTACCAGCACCGAGTGCTCAAGCTCACCTTCCTGCTGCCGGCGACAGTGAAGAAGACAGGAACAAGCGTGGCGCTCCGGTCCTCGGTCACCGCGCTCGATGCTCAGTTCTTCGCACCCACAGCGAGCCAGTACTGCTCGCCGGTCCCGGCACCATGAGCGTGGATCGCACCCGTTGGGCGCGCCATCGAGCCAGCCGGGAGGACGAGGGTCTGGTCTTCATCGTCGTCGTCGTCGTCATCGCCTCCGTGATGGCCGTGCTCGCAGCGACCCTCTTCCACGTGGCGCTTGACAACATCTCGACGGCCCAGAGGATGGTGACCCAGGAACAGGCGCTCCAGGCCGCCGAGGCGGGGATCGACGTCGCGTACCAGGGGATCGAGGCGGTCACACTGGCTTCTTCGACAACCAGCCTTCATCACGTCCCGTGCGGGCCGCTGAACGGGGATCTCGGCAGTGCGCCGAGCGGTTCCAGGTACACAGTGACGATCAAGTACTACAAGTACTCGACAGCGACGAATCCGACACCCACAGTGCTCACCGCGGCGCTGTGCACGACAACACCGATCGACCTCGTCCGGATCGTGGTCACAGCCACCGGCACGGACCTCACGGAGACAGCACGTGTCACCTCCCAGGCCAACATCGCCCCGGTGAGCCCGTTCGCCGATTCCGTCTTCGTCAACGGGTCGATGACACTGCGCGGAAGCAACTCTTCGCTCGGGGGTCAGACCGTGTACGTCCACACAGGGACACTCACATGCAACGGTGGCGGTACGATCTACGGCTCGGTCACGGTGTTCGGGAAGGTCACAGCTTCGGGGAGCTGCTCGATCGCCGGGGCGCTCGAGGCCACGACACAGATCTCTCTCGGCGGTACCGCCGCCATCGGCGGGACAGTCATCTCCACGACAGGTGGCATCTCGGTCCAGGGCACAGGCGTCACGGTCTCCGGCAGCATGTACGCACGCAGCTCGATCACCATCAGCTCGACGAAGTGGTACCAGAACTACATCTCGACACACACAGTCACAGGGATGAACGTGAGCTACACGATCAACCCTACAGAGACAGCATTGGTCCGTCCCACCAAGGAGCCATGGCCCGACCTCACCTGGGCAACCGTCAAGTGGGCCACAATGCACTACAGGGTCGTCACAGCAGGGTCCAACTGCACAACCGCGAAGTCCGCGATCCTGTCTGCGAAGAGTCCGGCGAGCACCGGTTACGTGGGAGTGGCCCTCAACACGACGTGCCAGGTCCAGTTCACAAAGATCACAAAGAACCTCGTTCTCGCCCAGAGCCTCGTTGTCTTTTCGACAAAGGGCATCACAGTCGAGAGCAACGCCCAGATCTCTGATTCGTCTACAACCCGAAGGACACTGTTCCTTGTGGTCCCCACAGGCACGAGCTGCCAGTCGACAAACGGCAACATCTCGATCCACGGGAACATCGGGACAGGGATTGCGACGCTCGTCTACTCACCCTGCACGGTCACGATTCAAGGGACGAGCCCGATCAAGGAGGGCAAGATCTACGCCAGGACCCTCATCATGAACGGGAACTTGACCCTTGGCACAGAGGCGTTCACACTTCTCGGCGTCAAGACGACTCAGGTAAGCGTCGGCATCGACTTCGAGCGCCAGGTGAGCTGAGCTCCCCGGCCGCAACTCGGCGACCGCTCCGGTGCAGGGCAGCTCATCGACAGGTGGCCGACGGTTGACCCGCCGGGGGTCGCCTTGGAGTCCGACTTCGGTCGCCACCCAGCCCTGCTCTGCCTCCAGATCATCGATCACCTCGACTTCTTGCTCCGCTCCATCGCCACGCTCACCGAGGAGATCTGCGCTCGCCTCGTCCCTTTCGCCCCGAAGGTCACGCTCCTCACCTCGATCCCGGTCTTGCCACGGTTTGACGACGTAACCGAGGCTCTTCACGCTGTCACCCGCGTGCGGGCCTGCCGAGCAGGCCGATCGCGGACGCTCGGTGATTGCTCAACCCTCCACGGCCGGCCGGTGGTCGCACGTCGGGTCTTCAGCCAGCGGATCGCCCGTCCGCGCGTACGCCTGAGCGCGCGATCCGCCGCAGATCGCATTGAGCTCGCAACGTCCGCACCTCCCGTGGTGCGCAGCCGGGTCTCGCAAGGCCTTGAGCAACGGTGCGTTGGCGTAGAGCTCCGACAGGGGCGTGTCCCGCACGTTTCCCACAACGAGCGGCAGGAACCTGCTTGGTTGGACTTCCCCGATGGAGGAGACGAACACGCCGCCGCGGCCGTCACCGGCCGCGAGCGGCGCCCGACCGTGGCCGCCTTCAGGTGCCGGCCAAGATCCGGCCCTCCTCTCGGCAAGGGGCCACTCGTCGTAGAGCCGGTCGCGTAGGCGCCGGTACAGCGCGCCCGGGGTGCGTTCCGGGCCACCTTGGGCACCGTGCACGAGTAGGCGCCTGAACGAAGGGGCCTCGGTCGTCTCCAGCGGCACTTGTGGAGCGAGATCCAACAGGAAGGTGAGGACGTCCTCCGTCTCGGCGGCCGAGAGCGCCTCGCCGGTCGAAGTGCACCCTGTCGGCACCTCGAAGAAGAGGTTCCACATCGCCGCGCGGACCCCGTCCACCAGGCGTGCGATGCCGGGGAGCTCGAACATCGTCGACGCGTTCACAGTCGTGTTGACCTGCAGTCTCAGACCGACTCTGACGGCAGCGCGGCACGCGTCCATGGTCCAGCCGAACGACCCGTCCACGCCCCGGATCCCGTCGTGCGTCGCCGCTCTGGCACCGTCGATGAAGAAGGAGACCGCCGCCGCTCCGCACAGTCGGAGCGCTGCGAGGCTCGACGCGGTCGCTCGCGGCGTGCTTGTGACCGAGACCCCGACGGGCAATCCGACCCCGGCAGCGTGGGAGACGAGCGTCTGGAGGTCGGGCCGCCGAAGCGGGTCTCCCCCGGTGAAGACCACTCGCGGCCTCGGGGCGCCGATCGCCGAGAGGTCGTCGAGAACGGCCTCGACCTCACCCGTCGAGAGCTCGTGCGGACCATGACCCGGAACGGTCTCGGTCCGGCAGTGCCGACCTGCGGAGCCGCAGGTTCGCGTCAGGGCGACGTCAACCAGGAACGGCCGCGACAAAGAGTCGACGCAGGACCGCCGGACTGTCGACGATGCGAACCGGGCGATGGCCGCCACCCTGCAACGATGAGCCGCCACGGTGGAATCGGCCAGGGCCGAAGGTCTCAACTGCGGCTCCGGCGCCCACCGGCGCACGAACCGATTCCGCGATCAGGTGGACGGTGAGAGGCTCTCCGACGACCGCCACCCTGAGGAGGTGACCAGGAGGCGGTTGGCTCGATGGGGTGGATCGGCGAGGGCGAGCCGGCCCAGGGCTGCTAGACCTTCGCCATGGAGACTTGGGACGCCATCAGGGCACGGCGCAACGTCCGCCAGTACACCGACGAGCCGGTGACGAGAGCAGATCTCGAGCGGATCCTCGAAGCCGGACGGCGCGCGCCATCGTCGACGAACTGGCAGCCATGGCACTTCGTCGTGGTGACCGACCGTCAGCAGCTCGGCGAGCTCGCGACCGTCTGGCGCGGGGCGGGACACGTCGCCGCGTCCGCCGCGACCATCGCGCTCGTGGCTGCCGATCCGGAGGACGACAAGCGCGCCCATCTGCTGCAGTACGACCTCGGGCAGGTGACCGCGTACATCATGCTCGCGGCGGCCGACCTGGCGATCGCTTCCGGGCACGCCGCGGTCGATGACCAGAATGAGGCCAAGCGCGTGCTCGGCCTTCCTGAGGGCCATCTCTGCCCCTACCTCATCGCGCTCGGTCACCCGGCGGACCGGCCGCTTCGCCCGATCGACCGTCCCGACCGACGTCCGTTCGAGGACGTGGTGCACTGGGACCGCTGGTAGGCGGCAGGGTGGCGGTCGGGCTGCCGGCCTCGGTGATCGAACGAGCGCACGACTGTGGTGGCCTGGACGTCTCGTCCGACGAAAGCGCTGAAGAGCGACTCGCCGACGGCCGGCGACGAGGAGCCCGGTCCTCCCGGGTGCGAGCTGCGACCCGAGGGCGCCCACACCTCTTCCTCATGGCGCGCGACGGCTCCCTGCGCGGGCATCGACGTCCACGCCTCGGCCCGCCTGCTGACACCTCCGCCTCGACTGGGCCCATCATGGTCGTGTGAGAGATCGGAGTGCCCGGGGAAAGCTACCCGGCATGAGCCGCGGCTCCCGGACGCAGCCTGGGCCACGGGCACCCTCGCCTGGGGAGCCGAGCCTCCGGGCGCTCGCCGCGATGGCAAGCGCGGCCAGGCGGGCCCGCACCTACGACGGCGAGACCGGCTGGGACGAAGGCGACGAGGAGACCGGGCCGCGGCGGCTCGTCTCGCGCGCGACGGCGGGCGGTCGCCCGCTGCGGGCGCCTCGCGGCGTGCCGGTCCCGTCCCGAACGTCGGTCACCACCCCAGGTGCCACGCATGAGCCGACCATCCGGGATCGGGCGGCAGGCGCCCGGCGCGCGCGATGGGGGCTCGAGCGATGGGCGCCCGGCGGTCGCCCCTCGTCGGCGCTGCTCATGGCCGCTGCCGGCGTCCTCGTCCTTTCCGTCGCCGGCATCGCGCTCGCGCTGGCGCTCCGGTCACCTGCGTACGTCGGGCCGCCTGCTTCGAGACCCACTCGGGCCAGCCAAGGTCAGGTCGAGCGTCCCCGGACGAGCAACCGGTCGCCTCACCGCCCCTCACACTCGCGCGCTGCGACGAGCGGAGCGGCGCCAACGGTGCCGTCACAGCCGTTGCATACGACAACGACCCCGACGTCCGCCGCGGCCGGCCCTGCGGTCGGCACTGCGGCCAGCCCGACGTCCGCCGCGGCCGGCACTGCGGCCGGCCCACGACTCACAGCCGTCTCACCTTCCTCGGGAAGGGTGGGTCAGCGCGTCGTGGTCCGCGGCTCGGGATTGTTCAGCAGGAACGGCCAAGTTCTCGCGTACTTCGGAGGAACCGCCGCGCCGACGAGTTGCCGATCGCAGACGTCCTGCACCGTGACGGTACCCGACCTCGGCGGCCGCCCGGGGACGATGTACCTGAGCCTGCTCACCGAAAGCGGGAGATCGAACGCGCTCGCCTTCTCGTACCGGTAGGGCGAGTGGAGCTCCGTCACGCCGTCGCACTCAGGTCCTGGGCACCTCCAGCCAGTCCGGGCTGAGCTGGTCCACGGACGAGCAGCCCATGAGGACCATCGTCCGGTGCATCTCCGCGCGAAGGATGTCGAGGATTCGCACAACCCCCTGCTCTCCAGCGGAGGCGAGTCCGAAGAGGTAGGGGCGCCCGATCAGCACGGCGCGGGCGCCGAGGGCGAGCGCCGCGACCACGTGCGACCCGCGGCGGATTCCTCCGTCGATGAGCACCTCCACGTCGCCGCCGACAGCCGCGACGACCCCAGGGAGCGTTTGCAGGGTCGCCGGGGCACCGTCGAGCTGACGCCCGCCGTGGTTCGAGACGACGACGGCGTCCGCCCCCGAATCGACCGCCCGGCGTGCGTCCGCTCCCGAGAGGACACCCTTCACGACGAACTGGCCGTGCCAGCGGTTGCGAACATGCACCAAATCGTCCCACGAGAACGGCGACGCGACGGAGCTGAGCAGCCCGCTGCCGTGCCCCACCGGCCCGGCCCCCTTCCTCGAGAGCCGGATGCCGGTCGCCGCGAGCTGCGCCGCCCAGCGCGGGCGGGCCAGGACCTGCAGCCCGAGCGGCACCGCGTTGTGCGCATCGACACGAAGCGGAGGCGCCACCCCGTGGCGGACGTCGCGCTCGCGGTTGCCGAGCGTCGGCGTGTCAACGGTGACCATGAGCACGTCGACGCCTGCGGCGGCAGCCCGGTCGCACAGCGAATCCGCTTCCGAGAGACCGGCTGACGAGTACAGCTGGAACCAGAGGGGCGCCTTCGATTCGCCGGCAACGACCTCCACCGGGCTCCCCGAGACGGTGCTCAGGACCGAAACGGTGCCCCTCGACGCCGCCGCGCGCGCCACCCCCGTCGGACCGTCGGCATGGAGCAGCCGGACCAGCCCACACGGCGCGAGCAGCACGGGGAAGTCGATCTCCGTCCCGAGCACCGTCACGCCGAGGCGCGGCTCGACGTTCCCCGACGCCATCTTGGGCCGGAACGCCACCGCGGCAAACGCGTCCTCGTTCCGCCGCATCGTCACCTCGTCGTCGGCCCCGCCGTCCACGTAGTCGAAGACCACAGCTGGCAGCCTTCTGCGCGCCGCGCGCCGCGCGTCGCGAACACTGTGCAAGCGCTGAGCTGCCCGAGCGTCTGCGCGCACGAGAAGGTCGTCGAGCGCGCTCAAGTGCTTGCCTCGCGTCTATGGACCGTCGTCGCGCCGGATTGGTCTCGCGCCAACACGACGAGCGCGTCGATGTTCACGTGCGGGGGTCTGGTCACGACGAATGCGATGCACTCTGCGACGTCTTCTGCGCTCAGGGGCGTCATCCCGCGGTAGACCGACCTGGCCCGTTCCTCGTCACCGCGGAAGCGGATCGTGCTGAACTCCGTCTGGACCATGCCGGGATCGATCTCCGAGACCCTGATGGGCCGGCCGAGGAGCTCTATTCGCAACACATTCGAGAAAGCACGTTCAGCGAACTTCGCCGCGTTGTAGCCCGCACCACCAGCGTAGGGCTCGTAGCCGGCGATGGACCCCACCGTCACGACGTGCCCGTTCCCGCTCGCTTCCAGCAACGGGAGAAGCCGTTTCGTCATGCGAAGCGTACCAAGGACATTCGTCTCGTACATGGCCCGCCACTCGTCCTCGTCGGCAACCTCGATCCGGTCGAGCCCGAGCGCACCCCCGGCGTTGTTGACGAGGACTCGACACGCGTCGATGCCCGCGCAGAACCGGTCGACCGACACAGCCTCGGCGACGTCCAGCACGGCGTATCGAGCACCGATATCGCGCGCGACTGCACGAAGTCGGTCCTCTCGGCGGGCGCCGATCACCACGTCGAACCCGAGTCCTGCGAGCCGGCGCGCCGTAGCCTCGCCGATGCCACTCGTCGCCCCCGTCACGACGGCCACGCCCATCGCGTCGCCGGTCGCCCCGACCATCGTCACGTCCGGCACCTTACGCGATGGGAGGCGTAGCGACATTCTGCGTGCCGGCAAGTCCCCGCCAGGCGGCGGTCGGGCACGTGACGGTCGTCTTCAGGGCTCAGTTTCTGCAGGGGTCGTACCAGGGCTGCTCGCCGTCGGCGTTGTAGAGCGCAATCGCAAGCAGGTCCTGGTCTCGTATGGACGCTTGGTAGGGCGGGACACCGACGAGCGCCGGCATCCCCGCCAACCCCGCGGCGATGTTCCACGTCGCCTGCCCGAACTGGAACGCACCCATGTACTGCCCTGTGGGCGAGACCGCTTGGTAGTTCCCGCCCGACTCGGCCTGGACCACGCAACTGAGGAACGTGTTCAGCGTGGGCAGGGCACCTGTCGCCGTTGTCGGGGCGGCCGCGGGAGCCGGCGGCGTCGCGGGGGCCGGCGGCGTCGGGGTGGCCGCGGGGGCCGGCGGCGTCGGGGTGGCCGGCGGCGTCGGGGTGGCCGCGGGGGCCGGCGGCGTCGCGGGGGCCGGCGGCGTCGCGGGGGATGACGCGGTCGACGCCAATCCAGTCGACAATTTGGAGGCAGCGGAGGCCCGAACGTCCTGGCCCTTGGACACCGACGAGGCCCGCGCAGCCGCCTCTCGCGAAGCGATCAGCGCCTGCTGCTGTGCCGCCGCGAGCGCGCCAGCCACGCTGGCGCGTTGCTGCGCAAGCTGCAGCTGCGTCGACCGCGCTGCCATGAGCGCCACGTTCGCGCCGCGCAGCTGGCGCTGCGCCCCTGCCGAGACCTCTTGTTCCATCACTGCTTCCGCATGCAGCGCTCGCACGTCGAACTGGAGCCGGACCAGCGACAAGCCGAGATCCGCATTCATCACCTGGGCATACACGGCGCTTGCATTGTCCGAGGGCGTGTCGGCAAAGAGCGCGTTCACGCCACCGGCCTGCGTCCCGCCCTCCACGTAGGCTCTGACCGCGGCACTACGCAGCCGCGCGCGGTCCGCACCGATTCGGTGCTGCAACTCGAGGAGCCGCATCTTCAGCCGCTGCAGCCGTGCATCGTCCGCTACGACGCCCTTCATGTCAGCGGCACGCTGCTGCTGGAACCCGCCGATCTGGAGCTGCTCGAGCAACATCTGCCGCGAGAGCGCCGCCGCCTGTTCCTGGAGGCTCATAGGGGTGTCCGCCCCTGCGGGCGCGCCGACCGCACACAGCGTTGCGACGAGCATCGCTGCCACTCCGAGGCTGCACAGGGCGGGCGTCGCGGCTCTCGCCGGCAACGCCGCGCCCTGTCGCGCCGACTCCGAACCGGCCGCGAAGGCACGCCTGAAGACGGTCACGGGAACCTCTGTCTAGCGAGGGGTCGTGCCCTCGTCAAGTAGGACAACGAAAGTTGACACTCCGGTGTGAATTCGACGGTTGCCATTGGATGCGGACCCTGCTCGTTGCCGGCCGCCGTATGGCCGTGCTCGGGGGTGTGAAGCCCCATGACAGCTTCGTGACCACGACATCTTCACGTGATCGCAATGCTGTCACCACCATCGTGTAATCTTATTGTACGAGAGCGTACCAGCCTCTCGCTCCTGCATCTTCGCTGCTGCATCTTCGCTGCCGCATCTTCGCTCCTGCATCTTCGCTGCTGCATCTTGTTCGTCCTGAAGCACGCTGAGTGCCGATGTGGGTGCATGGATCTCGTCCGGACCGCGTATCGGTGCGCTCCCGTTGCGGGCAGACTGAGCGGGTGCCGCGTGGCCCTCACCGACCGCTTGCGATCGACGCCTCGCACTGGCGGGAGGACGGCCAGCCCAAGGTGCGCTACCCGAGTCGAGCCGACGCACTCGTGGCCGCGGACGAGCGGTCGAAGGATTCGGGCACCGAGCTGGGTGTCTACGAGTGCGCCTTCTGCGGGGGATGGCACATGGGCCGGCGTGCAGGACGCGCCGGGAACCTCGACTCCTGACCCGCCCCTTGCGGGCAGTCTCGGCCGCTCGCTAAATCCGCGGCTCTGCTTTCCCGAGGGCTCCCGTTCCCCCGGGCTCACGGTCGCTCGTACCCGTACTGCCGCCGTCGATCGTCAGCGAAGTCGCACGCGCGGCTCCACTCACGTCTCGCTCGACGTACGTGTACTTCCCACCGCGCAACCACGACGCGCCTGCGGCGACCAGGCAGGCGACGATGGCGAAATCGAAGGCTGCGTGGAGCCCGCTCCGGAACGAGCTGGTGATCAGATGAGGGAAGAAGGACCTGCTCGTCAAGGCGCGCGCGCTGGCGGCAGGGAGGCGAGCCAGGACAGAGCTCCCGAGCAAGTGCTGGATCGGGCTGTAGCCGAGGAACGCAGCGAAAAGGACCGAGACCGGCGGAAGCGTTGAGACCTTCACGGCCGCTGCAGCAGGCACCCCGTGTGCAATCAGCCCGTGCTCCAGCGCGCTGGGCAACGCTGAGGAGAGGCCGACGATCATGAGGGTGAAGAAGATCCCGATCGAGAGCACCTGCGCCGAGTTCTGGAACGTGGAATTCATCCCCGAACCCACGCCTCGGTGTTGGGGCGGCAGGCTGTTCATCACACCTGCGCGATTGGGCGCTGCGAATGCCCCCATGGCCATGCCGTTCATGAGGAGGAGAAGCGCGAAGGTCCAGTAGGAGAAGTCGACCGGCAGCGCCTCGAGCAACACGAAGGTCACCGCGGCGGCGAGCATCCCCCCCGACGCGAACGGCCTCGAGCCGAAGCGGTCCGAGAGGATCCCTGAGACCGGACCCGCGAGGAGGAACCCGCCAGTGAGCGGCAGCATGTAGATACCGGCCCAGAGCGGAGTCCGGGTGAAGCTGTAGCCGTGCAGCGGCAGCCAGATGCCCTGCAGCCAGATGATCAGCATGAACATGAGTCCCCCCCTGCCGACGGCCGACAGGAAGGACGACAGACTGCCCGCAGTGAAGGCACGTATGCGGAAGAGACGCAGGCGGAACATCGGGTCGGCGACCCTCTGCTCGATCAGCGCGAACACGACGATCAGAAAGACGCCTCCGCCGAGACATCCGTCGACGAACGGGCTCTCCCAGCCCATGGGCTGCCCGCCGTACGGCTGGATCCCATAGGTGATGCCGACCATTGACAAGACCAGGCCGAGCGAGAAGGTGACGTTCCCGATCCAGTCCACCTTGGCATGCTCGCGTCGAGGCACTTGACGCAGCCTCGTGTACGCCCAGACCGTGCAGAAGACTCCCACGGGCACCGAGACATAGAAGATCAGATGCCAGTTGATCGGTCCGAGCACGCCGCCCAGCACCAGACCGATGAACGTCCCTGCGATGCCGGTGATCTGGTTGATGCCGAGCGCCATACCGCGCTGCCCTGGCGGGAACGCGTCCGTCAGGATCGCGGAGGAGTTCGCGATGAGGAACGCCGCTCCCACTCCCTGGAAGAGCCGCATCACGACCAGCCAGATCGCCGCCGACGTGCCGTGCATCCAGGTCACGCCGAGCACGAGCGAGAAGAAGGTGTAGATCGCGAAGCCCAGGTTGTACATCCGCACCCGGCCGAACATGTCTCCCAGGCGGCCGAGGCTCACCACGAGGACGCTCGTCACGACCATGAACCCGAGGATCATCCACAGGAGGTAGAAGCTGTTGCCAGCCTTCAGCGGATCGATGCCGATTCCCCGGAAGACGTCGGGCAACGCGATCAACATGATCGACGTGTCGATGGTCGCCATCATCATGCCGAGGGTCGTGTTCGTGAGGACGACCCACTTGTAGCGGTCGTCCTTGCGGGCGCCGGGCCCAGGAACGATGGCCTCTTCCTGAGGTTCCCTGTCGTCTCCGCGGCGCGACGGGACCGCTCGCCGAAGGGACATGCCGTCAACTTTAAGCGCTCACGCCGCGTCTGGATGCGCGGTGATGGTGCAGTCACCGTGCCAGTCGTGCGGGACGAGCGGAACGGCAGCGAGCTCGGCGTTGGACCCGGACCGCATCGGGCTCGCCTCGGGGCTGGCGCTCCGCCCGAGCGCCTTGGGAGTCGCCGATGAGCTCTACGTCTCGGCGTCGACGCCGATCGCGGGCTGGCCGTCGTCCGAGAAGCGCTGCGCCTGGTGGTCGACGTGTCGGAGCTGTGCGTCGCGATCTATTTGCTGGGCACCTTCGGCCACCTTGGCGCTGGCCCGAAGCGAGTAGCCGAGCCGGTGCAAGATGCGGAGCACCGTGCGGGAGGAGACCGAGAAACCCTGGCGGGCGAGCTCGTCGGCGAGCTCGGTCGAGGACTTCGACGTCCAGCGCACCAAGGACACCGGGTTGCTCCGAGTCTCGGGGGCGACCAGCTCCTCGAGGGCTCGGAGGAGCTGGGGCTGCTTGTCGGTGAGCGGCTTGTCCCCCCCGCCCACGGCACGGAGCCGCTTCGATGGCTCGATGCCGGCTCCGACCTCGCGCGCTGCCTTGATCACCGTGTTGCGGCTCATGCCCGACGCCTCCGCCACCGCGCTCTTGGCTCCGCGTCCGAGCATCTCGGACATCGCACCGGCGACCACCCTGCGCTGGACCTCGTTCAGGTGCGGAAGGACCACCTCGAAGAATCGCGCGAGCCCGTTACGGCTGACTTCCACACCGTCACGATACTACGCGCGCCATCACCTGGCTTGGACCCCAATTGGCGAGCGGGAGGACCCACACCGCGCTCGATGTTGCGGGACCATGACGGTGGGGAAGCGTTCCAGGTGGCCCGGCGATAGCCTGCACGTTGTGATGGCAGGCGCCGAAGACGGCGGGGATCTCGACCTCGACCTGCTCGCGTCCTCCCTGCACGCGGACGATGGAGATGTGCGCGTCCTCTTGCGCGTGCTGGTGACGAGGCTCTCGGGAGCGCTGGGCGAGCGGCTCGCGGTCGAGCGAGCCGGCCGCTTTCGGAAGAGCGAGGACATCCGTCAGGTCTCCATCCTCCTCGGAGACGACCAGTTCGACGCGACGGTCGATCGAGGAAGTCTGGAATGCACCGTCAGCAGGAGCAGCGGGGGGATCCGCATCCGATCAAGCCGCGTGGGCACCGACGAGTGGCTTCGCCGGCTGCTTGGCGCGTTGCGCTCGGAAGCCCAGACGACCGAGTCCACGAGGGTTGCCCTCGAGTCGCTTGTGATAGGAAACGGCACGTGACCGAGAGCCCAGGCCAAGCAGGGGCGGATCTCCCCCATCCCGAAGACGCAACCGACGCGCCCCTCCCGGAAGGTCTCCCCCGGGACGCCAGCCGGCGGCTCGCCGAGCTCGAGGACCGCCCCGGGCACAAGGGGATGTTCACCTCTGACCTCTCCGTCAACGAGTTCCTGCTCATCAAGGAGGTGGGCTTCCATCCTCTGGGCTTTGTCATGGGAAGCTCGATCTATCACCTCGGAATCCAGACCAGGAAGTGGTCGCAGAGCCAGGAGCTGTCCAAGCTCACCCAAGCGATGTACGAGGCGCGTCAGCTCGCGATGGACCGCATGGACGCCGAGGCTTCCGAGCTCGGGGCGGACGGCGTCGTAGGTGTCCGTCTCGACGTCAACTACTACGAGTGGGGCTCGGACACCGCGGAGTTCATTGCAGTCGGCACCGCGATCAAGGCGGAGGACGGCCACTCCTACCGGAACCGGCACGGGAAGCCCTTCACGTCCGACCTGTCAGGACAGGACTTCTGGATCCTGATGCAGACCGGTCACGTTCCGCTGGGGCTCGTCATGGGGACGTGCGTTTACCACATCGCGCACCGCGGACTCGGCCAGACGCTGCGAAGCACGGGCCGCAACGCCGAGCTTCCAAACTTCACCCAGGCGCTCTACGAGGCTCGCGAGCTTGCGATGACCCGCATGCAGGACGAGGCCAACGAGCTTTCCGCCACCGGAATCGTCGGGGTGCGGCTCGAGGAGAAAAGCCACATGTGGGGCGACCACACGATCGAGTTCCTCTCGCTCGGGACTGCAGTGGCCCGCTCGGAGGGCGAGCACACGATCCCGCAGCCGCAGACGATCATCTCCCTCGACGGCTGATGGCCGCGACTGCCGGCGACGAGCTCCCCGAAGCCGCGACGCGTCGGCTCGCCGGCGGCGCGTGGTCTTCAGGGCTGTCCGTCGCCGACTTCGCATCGTGCCTCGACATGGGCATGGAGCCGGTGGGCTATGTCCAGGGCTACGCAGTCCTGCAATGGAGCTGGTTCATGGCCACAGGGGGGTTCGGCACGGGGCTGGGCGCGGGATTGGCTGGGATCGGGGGTGGCTGGAGCCGACCATCGCAGGGCCACGGGCAGTACGTCGAGCAGTGGCAGTGCCCGCACGGTTTCGTCAGCGCCGAGCACCGCATGTACGGCGCCAACTACGAACTGACATGGCTCGAGCAAAGCTGGGCGATGGGCTGGGGGCTTGCAACCAGTCGCATGGTCGAGGAGGCCAAGCAGCTGGGCGCGTCGGGAGTCGTAGGCGTCGTTGACCCAATGCGTCCGCTCGTGGGCGGCTCGACCGTCGAGTTCCGTGCGAGTGGCACCGCCGTCGTGGTCCCCGACGCGCCCCGCCCCGCCACCCCCTTCAGCACCTATCTTTCGGGCCAGCGACTCGCGAAGCTCATCGAGGCCGGGTTCGCCCCGGTAGCTGTCGTCGCCACGCTGAGCGCCGTCCGCATGCTCGGCTACTGCATCACCCACTACCAGCTCGCGGGCTCCACGGCCGGGAGCTGGTACGGCGCGGGGGCGGGTGGGGTCTCCGGCGTGGGTCCCGTGGACCAGGTCAACCGGGCCGAGGCTGCGGCCCGACGACTCGCGCGTGAACGCGTGCGCGCACAGCTCGGCACCGACATCCTCCATGGAGCGACGTTGGAGCGCAGCGAGCGAGAGATCGGAGAAGGTGACCTGTCGATCCAGTGCACGTTGAAGGGCACGCGCGCCCGCCGGTTCAAAGATTTCGATCCCTTGCCCGACGCGACTCCGGTCGTCCGATTGGCGTGACGGGCGTGATCGGCGGCGCGACGGGGGTGACGGGCGCGACCGGCGGCGCGACCGGCGGCGTGACCGGCGTGACCCGAGGGCCGGCGTCATGACCCTTCGCGACGAAGTCTGCCAGGCAGTCACCGCAGTCGCGTCGCCAGCACATGCTGCGGGCGACGCAGCAGGCGTGGCTCGGGGAACCACGTCCGATCTCACCATCGACGAGACGCTTCTCCTCCACTCGGCCGGGTGGGAGCCAGTGGATCTCGTCTTCGGCATCTCGTGGTGGTCGATCCCCTGGGGGGTGTGGCAGTGGACCACCGGAGAGGTGCAGGAGGCTTCGGCGGCGTTCACCGGGGCCGTGAGCCACGCCGCGAAGCAGCTCCGCCAATCTTGTGAGCAGTCGGGCGGCTCAGGGGTGCTCGGTGTCGAGGTGGGCGTGCGGGTGTCGTCGCACCACGTCTCGATCGAGCTGACGGGCACGGCCGTACGCCGAGCGGGAGCGGACGCGCACCGCTTCGAGTTCGTCTCGGACCTCTCTGCTCGAGACTTCGTCCTCCTCACCCGCGCTGGGTGGTGGCCTCTCGGCCTGGCCGCTGGCGCAAGCTTCGTAATCGCACCCCGACGGACCGCAAGAGAATGGGCCGCCCAACAGGGTCAAAATGTCGAGCTGCCAAACCTCACGCAAGCGCTCTACCTGGCGCGGGAACGTGCGATGGAACGCATGCAACAGTCCGGTGCCGCCATGAAGGCGGAAGGCATCGTTGCGGTGAAGCTGCGAGAGGGGAAGGCGAGCTCGAGCGCGCGGGTGATCCAATTCGTCGCGATCGGCACCGGCGTCCGCCTGCGGACATCCACGCACAGATCTGTCTCTCCCGAAATGGTGGTCCCGCTGGACGAGCAGGTGCGTGCCTTCGACGTGAGGAGCCTCCGCAGCGCGTCAGCCGAGTGATCACACGGCTGCGGCTCCTGAACCGGTTCACCTCCGAAGCTCCATCGCCCGTGCGGGCCGTGGATCATCGAGGACGCGAAGCGGCCTGGTTGATGAGCTGCGTCGCCGTGATGCGGAAGTACTCGGCCAACTCCGCACCGTCCTCTTGGTCGACCTCTTGTTCAGCCAGCGCCGAGAGCATGTGGTGCAGCCACGCATCGCGTTCGGCTAGCCCGATCGCGAACGGTGCGTGTCGCATCCGCAACCGCGGATGGCCACGTCGCTCGTCGTAGGCGTGTGGACCGCCCCAGTACTGGATCAGGAACAGCCGCAGATGCTCGTTCGGCACCTCCAGGTCCTCGGGGTACAGCGGACGGAGCACAGGGTCGGAGCCGACTCTCGAGTAGAAGCGATCCACGAGAGACCTGAAGAACGCCTCGCCACCGACCCGTTCGTACATCGTCGAAGCCATGGAGGGAACGGTAGACGCCCTCGCAATGGGCCGACACGTGCGACAAGGCCAGCGCGCCGGGCGCCTACACTCGTGCCGGCGACGCGGCCGGGCCGGCACGTCGTCCTGCGGCCGTAGTTCAAAGGCAGAACCTCAGCCTTCCAAGCTGATGATGCGGGTTCAATTCCCGTCGGCCGCTCTTCTCGTTGCTCCTGATCGATGGCAATTTTCGGAGCAGGGGGTCGAGCGACGGCGGCGTGAAGCAGGGGGTCGAGCGACGGCGGCGTGAAGCAGGCGGTCGAGCGACGGCGGCGTGAAGCAGGGGGCCTAGCGGGAAGAGCGCTCCGCCGCCCACGCTGCGGCGTCGACGACGGCACGAGAGGTCCCGGACCCCCGAGAGCGCGACATCCTGTCGAGCACGTCAGCGGCGAACGTGAGCCGGTCTTGCAGCCGGGCGTCCTCTCTTGACAGCTCGGGCAGCGGTTGGTCGGCGAGCCTGCGGAGAGCCTGCGCGGTCTCACGGAGGTCGCGGGCGCTGAGGACGGTCAGAGCCGGCCAGCCGCGTCCCACCTGCGGACAGCGGCGGCGCGACGGCGCGGCTGCCAGAGGTGCGGCGGGCTCGGCCTGGGCAGTCGGACCGCCGAGGACCGACCGCAGCCGGCGGCGGGAAGCGGCGCGATGATCTGCGCTGCTTCGCCGGGCGCGGGTCGGCACGGCCCAAAGTGTGGCCCGGAGAGCACCCCCACCGGTGGATGGCCCCCGAGTGCACTGCGAAAGAAGCGGTCTCGACGGCCCGCGGTCCTGCCGCAGGTGCGCCACGAGCACGCCGGGGTTCACCGCCACCTCGGGGTTCACCGCCACCTCGGGGTTCACCGCCACCTCGGGGTTCACCGACACGCCGGGGTTCACCGCCACCTCGGGGTTCACCGACACGCCGGGGTTCACCGACACGCCGGGGCGAGAAGCTACCCTCGCCGCGAGAGGGAAAGGGGGACGCATGCAGTCTCGTCTTGCGATCGGGTTCCGAGCTGCGGCGGCGTCTGGCGTCGTGGCGCTCGTCGTCCTCGGAGGAACGTCGACGTCGTCGGCCACCGACGTGGCTGCCGCCGCCCCGGTCGGCAACGACATCTCCTTCCCGCAGTGCGGTACCTCCTTCCCCGCCGGCCAGGCCTTCGGGATCGTGGGGGTCAACGACGGAGTGCCGGGCACGCTCAACCCGTGCCTCGGCCCGTCCTCGTCGTATCCCAGCTACACGGTCAGCGAGCTCTACTGGGCGGTGACCACGTCGACGGGGTCGGCGGCCCAGCCGAAGGCATCGGCGTACGTGAACACCAGCGACCCGGGGAACATGTCCAACGGGGCCGTCGAGTCCGGCTGGCCCACGTCCGGCGCGACCCCGTACGGGACCTGCACGACGACGAAGGTCGACACGAGCTCGGGTCCAGCGACCGTCGGACAGGACTCCCAGGCATGCGCATGGGAGTTCGGCCACCAAGAGGCCGCCCGAGACACGTCATGGCTGCGGGCTGCCGCGCAGTCGATCAACAGGCAGTCGCCACCGCTGAGCATCCCCACGACACCGCGTGCGTACCCGTGGTGGCTGGACGTCGAGACGACCAACACCTGGCAGCAGCAGCCCGCCGGCCAGGCGATGAACGTCGCCGTGCTCCAGGGGTTCGTCGTCGGCCTCCGCGCCGGGGGCGCTCCCAGCGTCGGGATCTACGCCCCGCCCAACCAGTGGCTCGCGATCACCGGCGGGACCAGCTCGTCGACCACCACGCTCGGCGGCCTGTCCACGTGGATCCCCGGAGCGGGCAACGTGACCGGGGCGCAGGCTCTCTGCGCGAGCAGTTCGTTCACGGGCGGTTCGCTGGCGCTCGCGCAATTCCCGAGCGGGAGCTTCGACGGCGACGTGTCCTGCGCTCGTCCGACCGTCACGCATTCCTCCGTCACCGACATCTTCGGCCGGACAGCCGACGCCACCGCGGCGGCGGAGTTCACCCGCGCATTCCCCTTCGCAAAGCGCTCGTGCCCTGCGACCCGGGCAGCCGTCATCGCGAGCACACAGGAGTACCAGGACGCGCTGTCGAGCCAGTTCTTGGCCGCAGACCTCACAACCGGCACGCTGCTCACGCCGACGACAAGTCTCCCTTCGGTGACGGCGGCGACGCTGAGGGAGGAGGGCATCACGACCGTCTACCTCGTGGGAGGCCCGCTCGCGATCACCACAGCAGTAGCGAACGCGATCGCGAACCTGACAGCATACGAGTGTGGTGGGGTGTCACCGACCGCTGGGAAGGTCGCCGTCCACCGAATCTACGGGCAGACCCAGTACGCGACGGCAATGGAGGTGGCCGAGTACGTCGGCGCCGCGGGGCAGAGGGCCTTTCCCGGCGCCTACGCCACCACCGACGCCGCAAGCGGCACCGGGAAGTACAACGACACCAAGGGGACGGGGACCGCGGCACCGTTCATCCCCTTGGAGCCCACGGCCATCCTCGCGAGCGGCGTCGAGTTCCAAGACGCGCAGGCGGCGAGCGTCGTCTCCTATCGCACAAAGCTTCCCTTGCTCCTCACCCCCTCGACCGAGCTCTCCACAACAGCGGTCACTGCCATCCAGCAGCTCGGCGTGAAGCAGGTGATCCTGATGGGCGGCACACTCGCGATCACCGACACAGTCGAGCAGGCATTGGTCGAGAAGACCGGGGTCTCGGTGTTGCGCGTAGCCGGACAGGACTACACCGACACGGCCCGGGAGCTGGCACGCTTCGAGGCAGCGAACGCGACAGAGGGCCTCGGCTGGACACCCGGTCACCGGATCGCGGTCGCCCGGGGCAACGGCTTCACCGACGGGCTCTGCGGCGCGGTGCTCGACAACCCCAACAACGCCGCAACAGGCCCGCCTGGCTCCGCGCGCCCGTTGCTCCTCACCGAGAAGCCGACACTGGTCGGCAACTACCTCACGACATTCCTGGAGGTGACAGGCCACACAGGGCTCGACAGCACAACGTCCAAGACCATCAGGGCCTTGACCGTCCTCGGTGGACCGCTCGCGTTGAGCACTGCAGAGATCTCCGCGATGCAGACAGACCTGAGCCACTGAGAGGCGGGCACCTCCCGCGGCCGTCCATTCCCTCACCCGAAGAGCACGCGTGCCGGTCCTCGGTCCCAGTCACTGACCGCCCGGCTGCACGCTCGAACGCTCCCGGCCGGCGGGATCACGGGCGCAGTCGAGCACGAGCCGGTACGCACGGAGCGGGACTTCCGGCAACGGGCTCCAGTCACGCGAGGGGAACCGGACGAATCCCGCCGTCTCGTAGAGGCGGTGTGCCGTGGTCATCCACGGCGTCGTGTGAAGCACGAGTGCAGACCGGCCCAGCGCGCGCGCCCGCGCGACGCACGCTTCCACCAGCGCATGGCCGATGCCACGGCCCTGGGCATCCGGCCGCACCGCCAGCATCCTCATGCCCGCCTCACCCGCTTCGAGCAGCTCCGCCCATGCCGAGCAGGCGTCCGCGACGAACGTGACGCACCCGACCACCTCGTCACGTGCCAGGCCGCCGGATCGACGCACTGCGACGAGCACCTCGGCCTCTCTCGACCGTCTCGCGACGTCGGCGACCTCGGCTGCATAGTCGCCCGTGAGGTGGTCGCCCGGGAGCGACCGGTAGGCGGCGAGAACGAGTTGGGCTGCCACCTCGTGCTCGTCGGCACGGACGAGGCGGACCTCCACCGCGGGGATCCTACACTGACGGGACGAGCCCGCCCTCGCCGCGTGCCGTCGCGGGGCCGGTAGCCTCGCGCCGGAGTGGTGCGCGAGCTCGTCGTCCTCGGTTCGGCCAGTCAGGTCCCGACTCGCACCAGGAACCACAACGGGTACTTCCTCCGGTGGGACGACGAGGGCGTGCTCTTCGACCCGGGCGAAGGAACCCAGCGCCAGATGCTCCTCGCGGGTGTGCCCGCGTCCGCGGTGACGAGGATCTGCATCACGCACTTCCACGGCGACCACTGCCTCGGGCTCCCGGGCGTGCTCCAGCGGATGTCGCTCGACGGCGTGACCCGGCCCGTCGCCGTGACCTTCCCTGTGTCCGGCGAGAAGTACGTCGACCGGATGCGCCACGCCTCGGAGTTCGACGACCGCCTCGAGGTGCGACTGCAGCCGGTCGAGGCCGTTGCTCCGGACGGTCGGCTCGTGACCGTGGAGGAGACGCAGAGCTGGACGCTCCGCGCGGCCGCCCTTCGCCATCCGGTCGACGCGATCGGGTGGCGGGTGGAGGAACGTCCCGGTCGCGCGATGCTCCCAGAGCGGCTGGCGGCCGCGGGCATCTCAGGTCCCGACGTCGGTCGGCTCCAGCGTGAAGGGGCCGTCACCGCCGGCGGACGGCGCGTGACGCTCGACGAGATGAGCGTCGAGCGCCCCGGACAGGTCGTCGCCTTCGTGATGGACACCGCCTGGTGCGACGGCGCGCTCACCCTCGCCGACGGTGCCGACCTGCTCGTCTGCGAGGCGACGTTCGCGTCGACCGAGGCGGGCTTGGCCGCTGCTCGGGGACACCTCACCGCCTCCGACGCGGGCCGGCTCGCTGCGGAGTCAGGGGCTCGGCGCCTTCTCCTCGCGCACTTCTCCCAGCGCTACCGGGACGTCCTGCCGCTCGTGGAAGAGGCCGCAGCGGAGTTCGCGGGAGACGTGATCGCCGCTGCAGACCTGTTGCGAGTAGCGGTACCTCCGCGCCGGGAGAGCCGGGACGGGACGGGGCAGCGGGCGGGTCCGAACGGAGGACGGCCCCGCCTCGGTGGTCGCGAGATGTGAGCACAGCGAGCCGGAGCCGACCCGAGGGCCGGCGGGTCGCGACCCACGCCGCGCTGCACCTGCGCGAGACCGACGGCGCGGCCTCGGGTGGTGCCATCGACATCGGGGGTGAGGCCAGAGAAGCTTCGACGACCGAGCGGGCGCGGCCTCCCGTCGGCGCGGCGGCTCGCGGCGCGTCAGGTCCCGATGCGGCTCTCGTGGACGATCTGCACCGGCTGGAGCTCGTCGGCCGGCGTGAAGCCGAGGACGCGCCCGTAGAAGGAGAGCTCGGCCTCCGCGGTCCGACGAATGCTCTCGGCTCTGCGGAAGCCGTGCTGCTCTCCCGCGTACACGACGTACGCATGGGGCACGCCGTTCTCGCGAAGCGCGGCGACCATGATCTCCGCCTGGGCCGTTGGCACGACCTTGTCCTCGAGCCCCTGGAAGAGGATGAGGGGGGTGTGCAGGCCTTCGGTGTGGAAGGCGGGTGAGCGTGCTCGGTACACATCCGCCGCCTCCGGCCACGGTCCGAACAGGCCGTCCATGTAGTGGAGCTCGAACTTGTGCGTGTCCCGCGCGAGCACTGCAGCGTCGGCGATGCCGTAGTAGCTCGCCCCGGCGGCGAACAAATCGGTGAAGGTCGCCGCGCAGAGCGCCGTGTAGCCACCCGCGCTCCCTCCGTGGATGACGAGGCGGTCGCCGTCGGCGCGCCCGATCGCGGCGAGGTGCCGCGCGGCGTGCACGCAGTCGGCGAGGTCGACCACGCCCCACTGGCCTCGAAGCCGTTCCCTGTACGCGCGCCCGTATCCCGAGCTGCCCCCGTAGTTCACGTCGACGACCGCGAAGCCGCGGCTCGTCCAGTACTGGATCGCATAGTTCAGCACCGGCACGGCCGCCGCCGTCGGCCCCCCGTGGGCGTTCACGATCAGCGGCGGCAGCTCACCGTGCGGCGCGGCGAAGTCCCGGTTCGCCGGCGGGTAGAAGAGCGCGTGGGCCACGCCTCCGCCCTCGGTCGAGAAGTCGATCGGCTCAGGGATCGACAGGTACGCCCCGTCGACGGCGTCGGAGCGCGACCGCCGCAGGACCTCCACTTCCACCTCCGCCGCCCGCAACACCTCCATGCGCACCACGCTCGGCGGGCACGTCGCCGAGCCCGCGACCGCGACGGCGCACGATCCGTCGCCGGCGCCGCGGAGCTGGGTGACGTAGGTGAAGCCGCAGTCCACCTCCGTGAGCTCGTGGGCGCCGGGGACCAGGACGCCGACGCGGTCCAGGCCGTCCCGGTGCCAGGTCGCGAGCACGGTGCCGTCCCCCAGGAGCGCGTAGGAGGAGAGGCCGAAGACGAAGTCGGGAAGCCCCAGCTCCGCCTCCCCGGGCCCGAGCGCCCGGGCTGGGCGGTCGGCGGGTGCCGCGTAGAGGTTCCACCAGCCCGTTCGGTCCGAGATGTAGTGGAGGGTGCCGTCCAGCGCGTACTTCGGCTGGGTGACCGACTCCGAGGGACCGCCTGCCACCAGGCGCGCGTCGCGCACGCAGGAGCCGTCGAGGTCGAGCTCGGCTTCCCACAGCTCCGTGCCGTCCCAGGGCATGTTCGGGTGGTCCCAGCTCACCCAGGAGACGCGCCGACCGTCGGGCGAGATCGTCACGTGGGAGTAGAAGTCGCGTCCGGAGAGGAGCACGCGCGGCTCCTCGGACCCTTCCGTCGCCAGCACGACCACGTCGTTCACGACGTCGGCGGGCACGTCGGGGTCGCCGTGGCGCTCCCGCACCGCGAGGAGGTGGCGACCGTCGCCGCTGAGGGCCGGCGCGGCGTACCGCACGGTGCAGGGAGACGGAGGCTCGGGGGTCACCGGCGAGGGCGTCTCACCGGTCACGAGTCGGTAGAGGCGCTGGTCGGCGAAGTTGGAGAAGTACACCGTGTCGTCGGCGGCCGGGTCGTGGTGCACGGCGGTGCACAGGCCCCCGTACTCATGGGCCGTGGTCCGAGCGTTGAAGCCCGGCGGGGTGACGTCCTCCGGCTGACCGCCGCCGCCACGCGATCGGACGAGCACCTGGCGACCACCCTCCGAGGGGCGCGCCTCGGTCCAGTACACGTGGGTCGGCGTGGCGATCGGGAACGACACGCCGACGACGTCTTCGACCAGCCGATCGAGCGTGACGGGCGACACCCACGTGCCGTAGGGAGAGATGCGGGCCATCCGTCACTCCTAGGCGGGCAGCAGGCCGGCGCGCAACCCACAGACCACGCGGGGCGTGGGCACGGCCCGGCTCAGGCCCCCTCGGGGTTCGCCTCCCACCACTGGCACCACCAGTTGGCTCCGACGAGGATCCTGAGCTTCGGGTGCCAGCAGTACGAGAGGTCGTTGTAGGGCTCGAGGTAGTAGCGACAGTTGTCGCAGCGCTCCTCGCCCGAGGGATGGCCCCGCAAGACCGCGTTCTCGGACAGGTGCCGCAGCTCGATCGACAGCTTCTCGTCGATCTCCTTGGGCTCGGGCTCGGGGATCACGTAGTCGGACACGCCAGGCAAGTTAGCTGTCCGGGCCTTCGGCCGGTTCGGCGCTCGGGTCGTTCGCCGTCCTCCACCTCGGTGGGACGGGAATGTGCACGCAGAGCGACCTATGAACCTCGACCCGACCGTGGTGCTCGAGAACCGGCAGCGAAGACGTGAGGCCAACCGAGGGAGCGAAGCGACCGAGGGCGGTGGCCGAGCCGGAAAGCAGCAGCTTCGAGTGACCCGGCAGATCGCCCGGACAACCTGATCCGCCTCCGAACAGCGAGGGCACCTCCGAGGCCGCTGGGCACCTCCGAGGCCGCTGGGCACCTCCGAGGCCGCTGGGCAGCGCCGGCCGCCGGGCACCTCCGGCCGCTGGGCAGCGCCGGCCGCTGGGCACCTCCGAGGCCGCTGGGCAGCGCCGGCCGCCGGGCACCTCCGGCCGCTGGGCAGCGCCGGCCGCTGGGCAACGCGGCCGCCCCTCTGTCGTGCCAGGTCTCAGCGCCTGAAGAAGAAGAGGGCTCCGACGGCACGGGAGCGGGCCGACGGGTCGTAGACGCCGCCCGCAGCCAGGCACGAGGTGGCGTTGCAGCTCACCTGGTCGAAACCTCCCTGGAAGACCTCGTGGCCGGGGGAGTTGTCGCCGATCGCCGTGATCGCCGTGACCTCGGGCACCCGTCCGGGAACGACCGTGACGACGGAGGGGGCGACGTAGCCACCTTGCGACATGACGTAGCAGGTCGTGGCGCTCGGGCAGGCCAGGCCGGTCAGCTCGCCGACGTCCTTGCCGTCGAAGGCGGTCGTGACCACCTGGTCCGCCTTTCCGTCGGTGAGGCTGACGAGCCTCCCTGCGGAGGAGGCGGGCGGTTCGACGGCGGCGTCCGCCAGGCAGGTCGTCGCCGACGGGCAGGCGACCCCGATGAGCTGGGCGACGCCGGGGACGGTCCGGGCGCCCAGGCGCTCGCCGTTCGAGAGCGTGACCGTGAGGCCGACGCCGTGTTGCTTCCCGTAGTAGTCGCCGGTCGCTCCGACCCCGAGGCACGAGGTCGCCGTTGAGCAGGACGGCGCCGGGCCGTATGCGGTGCCGTCGCCCGGCAAGTTGCCGTCCGGCCCGTAGAAGGCGCCGGGGTTGACGCCAGCGACGACGTAGGTCTGCTCCACCTTGAAGTCGGCCACGTGGACGACGAGGGCGTGGCGGAGGTCCGTGCTCTCGCCCGTCACCCAACAGGAGAGCCTGGTGCCGCACGCGATCGCGTAGAGGTACGTCCCCGGGAGCTGTACCCGCCCGACCGGCCGGCCGTGGTCGATCCGGACCAGGATGCCCGCGTCGGAGGTCGACTGGCCGGTCGCGAGGCACTCGTTCGCGATGGGGCATGCGACACCGCCGAGGCCAAGCGTCCCGGGGACGGTCTCTGGTCGGCCGACGCTCCCGTTCTCCACCGGGAGCACCATGCCTCCGCCCCCCGCCCCCTGGCCGACGGCGACACAGGCACCGCTCGACGGGCAGGAGACCGCCCAGAAGTTGAAGGCGGAAGGGACCCTTACCACCTTCCCGTGAGCCGGCCCCGTCGCTGCCGGCCCCGTCGCTGCCGGCCCCGTCGCTGCCGGCCCCGTCGCTGCCGGAGCCGCCTGCGAAGGAGCCGGCGGGAGAAGTGCTCCCATGGCGAGCAGGAACGCCCCGCAGACGATCAGCCGGCAGCGAGCGACTCTGATGGCACTCACGGCGCTGCACCCGCCCCGACGCGCCATCGGCTCGAGATTACTACGCGCCGGGGGACACTGGATACCACCCGAGTCGACTCACCAGGAGCCTCCGCGTAGATCGCTACGCTGCCTCACCTGGGGACCTCCGCCTCGCTGCGGCGCAGGGAGCGCCTCCTCGTGGGCCTCGCTCCGAAAGGACGCGTGTCGAGCGCGACGTGCCGCCGGAGTTTGCGACGGCCTAGAGCACTCGCACGTTCTGGGCTTCCGGCCCCTTGCGGCCCTGGGCCACGTCGAACTCGACCTGCTGGCCTTCGTCGAGGCTCTTGTACCCATCTCCCGCCAGGTTGGAGTAGTGGACGAAGACGTCCTTCTCTCCGCTCGTCGGGGTGATGAAGCCGAAGCCCTTGTCGCTGTTGAAGAACTTCACCGTTCCAGTTGCCATGTTGTTGTTCCCTCTTTCTTTTCCGTTGTTGCGTCAGTCGAGATTGGCGAACGCAGGTCAGTTCCGTTTGGTCGGACCCAACTTCTCGTAGGGGAGGCCGCAGGCGGAGGGCTCGCCGACCGCTCCGTACGTTCGGCAGCACTGGTCGTCGCACCATCCGACAAGTCGCTCTCCCTGACGGACGTCGCGATAGTGCTCGACGCAGAGCCCGATGTCGGGCAGGATCACCGTGACCGAGTACGACGGATCACCCGGGTCAACGCCCCGAGCCAGCGTCCGGCGCGGTGGATCGATCGCCTCCGTCGCCGGCTCACCGCAGAGGGCGCAGGCGGATTCCGATGCGGCAGACGTCACTGGCGGAGAGCCTCTCGGAGCTTGTCGATGCCTCTCAGCCGGCGCGTGACCTTCTCGGGGTCTGCGGCATCTCTGGTGCGGATCCGCTTTTCGAGTCGGTCGAGGCGTTCCTCCTCACCCTCGACGAGCTTCTGTCGATCGTTGCCGGCATGCGTACCGAGAGCACGAAGGAAGCTTCGGTGGGCGTCGATCGCTCGGTGAAGCTCGAGTCTGCGTGCAATGGCGGAGAAGGAGCTCCCACCCTCGCGCAACGCGAGCACCTGGGCGTCCACGTCGTGGTTCGCCGCTCGTTGCCGTCGCGGCGCCCTGTCTCGCTCGGGCGCCTCAGCACGCCTGTGGGCCGTTTTTGGGCGGATGTGCCTAGGCACGGCAGCTTCTGCCTTGGTCAGGAGATTCGTTCTGGTCGGCCGGCCAGCGGGTCACGACGAGAGCCGTTCGAGTTGTGCCTGGATCCGATCCCGGCGTTCCGCAAAGTCCTCCGCTGACACCTCGCCGTCCCCGAAGGAGCGCTGGAGCGCTGCCAAGTCGTCGATCAGCTCCGGCTCGCTTCGATCCGAAAGTCCGGCTGCGTCCTCGTCCTCGGCGCCGGTGGCCTGCCGAGCGGCTTTCCGTTCTGCTTTGGCCTGAGCCCGTTCCAGCTTCTGGCGCTCGCGCTGGCGCTTGCCGACGGAGCTGCTCACGCGGAGGTCCTCGGTGACGACGCTCCGCTCCGTGCCCGACCACTCACGGTTCGGGCGGTGCCGAAGCCGGCATGACGAAGACGGCGAGCCCCAGAGGGCTTTGCCCGACAGTGAAGGATGAGAGGCTCCGTTCGGATCCGGCCAACTCGGGGATCTCTCGAACGGGCCACGCCGGTTAGACCGGCGACGATGTGAGCTTACCAGGCGTGGGCGCCGCCCATGCGGCGGGGCCTTCGGGCTCGCGGGTCACCTTGGGGCCGTGGCCCGCGAGCTGGCGCTCGGCGTCGTCCACGCGGCGGAAGTGCCAGATCGTCCTCGAGGAACTGGTCTGCCCGTGCACGAGATGGCGCGCAAGGATCGGCGTGGTCGTGGCGAGCGCGGCGCCCACCGGAGTGCTTGCGGGTGAGAACGGCCTGCGTCTTCACCGGTCCGCACCCGCCGGCACGTCGGCCAGATCGTTGTCCACAGCACTCCGCACGTGCCCGCCGTCACCCTCGTAGCGCCAACGCGACCGATCGCACGAGCCGGAGCGGCGGCCGACCGGGTGGCCGTCGCAGCGGTCGGCCGGGCTCAGACCCTGCGGCGGGGCGGCCACTCCACGACCCACGAGGGCGGGCGCCTCTCGAGGAAGGCCGACATGCCTTCGGCGGCCGCGTCCGCGCCGAACAGGGTCTCCGAGAGCCCGGCGGCGGCGTCCAGGGCCTCGCTCCAAGGTCGAGCGAGGAGCTCGGCCAAGCTCTTCGTCGCGGTGAGCGCGGTCGGGGCGGACCGCAGCAGCGAGCCCACCACTTCCTCGACCCAGGTGTCCAGCGCCTCTGCGTCGTCGACCGCGGCGGTCAGGACTCCTGCGGCGGCGGCTTCCGCCGCGTCGAACACGTCGCCGGTCAGCGCGTAGCGGTCGAAGGCGCGCCGCCCCATCCGCCGGAGCGCCGGCACCGCGATAACCGCGGGCGCGACGCCCACGCGCACCTCGCTGAACCCGAAGGTCGCGTCACGAGCTGCGACCGCCAGGTCACCGGCGCAGACCAGGCCCATCCCTCCCGCGCGCACGTGGCCGTTCACCCGGACGACGACCGGCTGGGGCATCGCCACGATCGAGGACAGCACGTCGGCCAGCGTCGTCGTCGGCCCTCCGGGGGGAGCGTGGAGCCGCTCCCGGAGGTCCATTCCGGAGCAGAAGGCGGCACCGGTGCCGGACAGCACGACGACCCGTACGTCGGGATCAGCCTGCGCGTCGCGAAGCCCTGACGCGAGCTCGGCCAGGAGACGGCGAGACAACGCGTTGCGGTTCGACGGGGAGTCCAGCGTCAGCGTGACGACGGGACCATCGCGCGCCTGCCTCACGAGCGGGACCTCCCCGGGCACCGTCGCAGTGTAGGGGCGCGTGGGCACGCGGCGACGGCCGAGGCGGGGCGCCTCCGAGAGCGGGAGGCGGGGCGCCTCCGAGAGCGGGAGGCGGGGCGCCTCCGAGAGCGGGAGGCGGGGCGCGCGCCGGGGCGCGCCGGTCGACGGGGCGAAGACGTGCTCGGGCCGGAACGAGCGCACCGCGCGGCCTCCCGCCCGCCCCCCGACGACCTCGACCCACTCCTCGCCGGTCCGGACGTTCGTCACGTGCGCGAGGAACGTCCACGTCGCCGAGCGGGGGCGCACCCCTTCGACCTCGACAGTGTCGCCGGTCCGCACCCCCGCCCACTCGGTCGAGCGCTCCAGGTGCGCGGCCGCCGCCGCGGCGGGGTGCTCGCCGCGGCGGGCACGTGCAGGAGAGCGGTCGTTCCGAGGCGTGGGCATCGACGTCGATGATGGCACCCCCGCGTAGCATTGGCGGCGATGTCGCTCACGCTGCCGAGGTCCCTCTCGCCCACCCGCGTGACGTCGTTCACCGACTGCCCGCTCGCCTTCCGCCTTCGGTCGATCGACCGGCTGCCCGAGCCGCCGTCGCCGCACACCACGAAGGGGACGCTCGTGCACCGGGTGCTCGAGCGGCTCGTCTGGGAGCATCCGGGTGCCGAGCGCACGGCCGACGCGGCGACCGCGGAGCTCGAGCGAGCCTGGGCGGAGCTGCAGGAGGACCCGGAGTACACCGCCCTCGAGCTCGACGATCGTGCGGCCGCCGCCTTCCTCTCGGACGCCGCCGGGCTCGTCGCGAACTACTTCGCGCTCGAGGACCCGACCCGGATCGAGGCCGCCGGCGTCGAGATCTGCCTCGAGGTGGACCTCGGCGGGCTCCGGCTGCGGGGGATCATCGACCGTCTCGACGTGAACGCCACAGGCGACCTCGTGGTGGTCGACTACAAGACCGGCCGGGCGCCCGCCGAGCGCTACGAGAAGGCGAAGCTGACCGGGGTGCATCTCTACGCGCTGCTGTGCGAGCAGACGCTCGGCAAGCTGCCGGTCGAGGTGCGGCTGCTCCACCTGCGCGAGCCGCTCTCGATCACCGCCACGCCCACGGCCCAGACGCTCCGAGGCCAGCGTGTCCGGACGCTCGCGGTGTGGAAGGCGATCGAGCGCGCGTGCGAGCAGGGCGACTTCAGGCCGCGGCCCTCCCCGCTCTGCGGGTACTGCGGCTTCCACGCGTGGTGCCCGGCCTTCGGGGGCGTCCCGCCCGAGCTCCCCGCCGTGTGAGCGGCGAGCCGGCGCCAGCCGCTTGTTGCGGCCGGCGTTCGGACCGGGCCGCGCCCGTCGGGAGGGTGTGCCGGGTGTGCCGCGCGATCGACGACGCGGGCGACCGGTGGGCCGCCTCGCTGCGCGGCCGGCGCTGGGTGGACGTGAGCGCGGCGGTCGTCTCGAACCTGTCGGACCACGGGGCCGTCTGGGTGCTGGCCGCGGCGGTGAAGGGGAGGCGCCCGGGGCTGGCTCGCCGGCGCGCGATCGTCGCCCTCGCGCTCGCGGGAACGACCTCCTACGGCGTCAATCGGGCGGTGAAGCAGGTCGTCGGACGGTCGCGCCCTGAGCATGCCGAGGTGCCGACGAACGGGTTGCCCATCCGGACGCCCTCGAGCAGCAGCTTCCCGAGCGGGCACACGCTCGCCGCGTTCTGCGCTGCCGTGGTGCTGCCGGACGACCGGTCCGCCAGGCTTGCGGCCCTTTCCTTCGCGGCGGCGGTGGCCGCGAGCCGCGTCCATCTGCGCACGCACCACCCGAGCGACGTGCTCGGCGGCGCGGCCATCGGCGCGGCGCTCGGGACCCTCGTGCGGCCCCTCGTCAGCGTCCTTGCCCCCCGACCGGGGTGCGGCCGAGGTCGCCCGGAATAGCAGTCGGCGGCTCCGCGTTGACGAGGGCATGAGCTCGCGAGCCTTCTCGGTCACCTGGGACTATCTCTGCCCCTTCGCTCGCAACGCTCACGAGCACCTCGTCGTTGCATTGGAAGGCGGCGCACCGTGGGACGTGACGTTCACCCCGTTCTCGCTCATGCAGGCCCACGTCGAGGACGGGGGCACGCCGGTGTGGGAGCTCGAGGAGAAGGCGCGTGGCCTCCTCGCGCTCGAAGCAGGGGTCGTCGTGCGGGACAGGTTCCCTGACCGTTTCCGGGCCGCGCACGTGGCGCTGTTCGCCATCCGCCACGACCAGGGGAAGGACATCTCCGACGCGGACGTCGTCCGCGAGGCGCTCGCGTCGGCGGGCGTGCCCGCCGACCAGGTGTTCGCCGAGATCGACGAGGGATGGCCGCTCGACACCATCCGGACGGAGCACGACAAGGCGGTGTCGGACTACGAGGTCTTCGGCGTGCCCACGTTCTTCGCGGACGGGGACGCGGCGTTCGTCCGCTTCATGACACGACCCGCCGGCGACGCGACGAGAGCGCGAGCCGTCATCGAGCGGGCCGTCGACCTGCTTCGGGACCACCCGGAGCTGAACGAGTTCAAGCACACGAAGATCCCTCGCTGAGCTCGTCTTGATCGCGCGCTGGGCCCGGTTCCCCCCCGCCGGGCTCAGCCCGCGTGTGCGTGCTCCGACAGCACCGCCGTCGTCCGCCGCCGCTCTTCGGAGTCGCCGATGACCGAGGCGACGAATTCGGTCGTGCCGGCGTCCGCGAGCCGCTCGAGCCCGCGCAGCACCCCCGCTTCGTCGCCGACGAGGGAGACGTCCGACGGGCTCGACGCACCCTCACGGTCGAGCATCGCGCGGTAGGAGGGCAGGGTCGGGTAGATGGCCAGCGCGTCGTCGATCCGCCGGCGCGCGCTATCGGCGTCGGAGGTGACCACGACCGGGAGCGAGACGACCACACGCGGGGGCTGGCGCCCCGCGGCCGCGGCCGCCGTGGTGATGGTCGGCACGATGTGGCTCGCCACCGTCTTGGTCCCCGTCA
>JAKATH010000102.1 GCA_021828055.1 Actinomycetes bacterium | reverse complement strand
CCGCCCCACGTCGTCGAACAGGTCCCCTTGCTTGTCGGCCACTCCGAGCGTCATCAGCGCCTCCCGATCGGGGAACTACAACGCTGTAATTCTCTCAGATCTGGGCGCAGATCGCGAATCGAGATCGGCGCGAAAGACACCAGCCACCTAGCACGGTCATCAGTGGTTGCCACGAGGGCAACTGGGCTGAGAAGGGAGGGATCCAAGGTGGTACTCGAATCAATCTGCAAAGGAGAAGGAGGGAAAGGGGATGGAATGGTACGGAGAGTCATCTGTAGCGCGGCCGTAGCATCCATGCTCTCAGTTGGTGGGGTGAGCTTCGCTGCCGTGCACATAGCAGCAGGGGCAACGACGCGGATCTCACCACAGATCGCTTGCTGCAAAAGCCCCGCTCCGTGCAAGTGCGGCACAGGGGGTACAACAATCACGGGCCACGGACACGACGGTACATAGTCGTGACCGAAGTCGGCCGAAGTGCCGCCGTTCGGGCCACAGCTCTGATTGGAGGCCGACAAAGGCGCGTGCGGCGCACAGTGAGGCGCCGCCCGTTATAGCCTCGATCCACCGATTGACAACGCCTGACACGCTGCGCCCGTCCGCGTAACAGGCCTCCTGACCTGCGAGGATGACGCTTACCTAGCCCGGATCCACTCCAGATCGTGGAGGCACTTTCCGTGAGCCCGTAATCGCGCGCGCTCGAGCGGATCGGGGTGATCTGCGACGAGCCGTCGCTCGTCGCAGGCGCGGACCGACCCGTGGCCGCGACGCTCATGGTGCGCCTCGGCCTCGAAGGGCTCGTGAATCAGATGGTGCGCCTCACCGGGCGCGTCGGTGTCGCCCTCACCGGGCGCAAGGTGCTCACCCTCGTCGCCGCGATCTTGGCGAGTGCGACCCACATCGATCATGGGAACCGCCTGCGCTCGGGCGCGACGGCCAGGGTGCTGTTGTTCGGGGTGATGGCCCACCTTCAACTCTCGGCACCTTCTTGCGCTCGTTCACCTTCGGGCGCGTCCGCCAGCTCGACGCGGTGATCGCGGCGGCGATCGGACGCGCCTGGTCCATCGGAGCCGGACCGAAGGTTGCACCCGTCACGATCGACCTCGACTCGACAAGCGTCGAGGTATACGGGGAGCACAATCAGGGTGCTGCCTACGGCTACACCAAGGTGCTCGGCTACCACCCGATCCTGACGACCCGGGGAGACACGGACGAGCTCCTCCACGCACGGCTTCGAAAGGGCTCGTCCCAGCGCGGGACGAAGCGCTCCTGTGAAGAGCTCGTCGCGCGGGTCCCACGTTGCGGGGCTTGCGGGCCGCTCACGTTGCGCGCCGACGCGGGCTTCTTCAGCTGGGACCTCGTCGGCATCCTCACCCGGTTCCGGTGCCGGTTCTCGATCACCGTGGCGCCGAACACGCAGGTGAGAGGAGCGATCGCTTCCATCGAAGAAGACAGGTGGCGCAACATCGTCTACCCCGACGGCGCCAGCGCCCAGGTGGCAGAGACCACGTATGCGACTGTGGTGCGACAGCCATGAGCTCGTGGCGTTGCCCCAGGACCCCAAGTCGATTGGATCGGACTTGCCTTCCCTGCGGGTGGACGCGCGAGCCTGTGCAGCGACCCGCGTGGCCGCTCCCGCGGGGCGCAGCCGGGTCAGTAGGCGCGAACGAGGCTCGGCCCCGGTCCGTCGGGCCGCAGGCGCCGGGCGACGTCTTCACGCAGGTCGTGACCGAGGCCGGGGCGGCCCGAGGGCAGCACGTAGCCGTCCTGCCAGTGGAACGGCGGGTCGGCGAGCTCGCCGTAGACGCCGTCGAGGCGCTCGATGCCTTCCATGATGAGGAAGTTCGGCGAGCACAGCGAGAGCTGGATCGAGGCGGCGGTGATCATCGGTCCGCCGTAGACGTGGGGGGCGATCTGGACGTAGTGCGCCTCTGCCATCGTCGCGATCTTCTTCGCCTCGAGAATGCCGCCGACCGTGCCGACGTCGAAATTGAAGATGGCAGCGGCCCGGCAGGAGAGGAGGCGGGCGAAGTCGTACTTCGACGTGAGCCGCTCACCGGTCGCGATCGGGATGCTCGTCGCCCGGGCGACCTCGGCGAGTGCCTCCATGTTCTCGGGCGGCAACGGCTCCTCGAACCACAGAGGGTCGTAGCGCTCGATGCGGCGGGCGAAGCGGATGGCGCTCGCGGGAGTCATCTGGCCGTGGGTCCCGACGAGGATGTCGGCCTCCTCGCCCACCTCGTCGCGGATCGCGGCGATGACCGACTCTGCAGTCGAGAGGGCTCGGGGGGAGAACTGGAGGGGCACGCTCTGGCCGAGCGCCTGCTTCTCGCCGACGCTGAGCGAGAACGGGTCGAGCTTCACTGCGGTGAAGCCGAGATCGACGTAGTGGCGGGCCCGGGAGGCGGCGTAGGCGGGGTCGAGCCAGAGCTCTCCGAGGCTGCGCTGGAGATCCCGGTCCTCGTCGTCGGCGTAGAGGTACGTGTAGGTGCGGACCTTCTCCCGCATGGCGCCGCCGAGCAGGCGATGCACCGGCTGGCCGACGTCCTTTCCGACGATGTCCCAGCAGGCCATGTCGAGCGCGCTCAGCACAGCGAGCTTCGTCTGCTCGGGAGCGTGGCTGTAGCCGGCCCGGCCGTAGATCTTGTCGAAGAGCTCTTCGGCGTTGTACGGGTCGTGGCCGACGAGGGCCTGGTCGACGAGGTCCTCGATCTCGGCGCAGACGACATGCCAGCGGAAGGGGTGGGACAGCAGCATCATCTCCCCGTACCCGGACACGCCGGCGTCGGTGTCGAGGCGGACGACCATCCACGTCCTGCCGCCCCGAGCAGGAGGCGGCAGGGCGATCGGGAACGTCTCCACGCCGGTCACCCTCACAAAGCTCCCTCCAATCGGGACACCGGCGGCCACGATAGGTGAGGAGCAGTCCGCTGGCGGGACGTCCGAAGGGCACTCACGCGCTGCCGCTCGACCGCGGCGTGCTCGACAGGTCCGCGGCGACGGCCTTGGCCCAGGTCCGGTTCGCCTTGCCGGACGGGCTCCGGCGGACCTCGTCGACGAAGAGCACCCGGCGCGGGCGCTTGTGGTCCGCGAGGACTGCGCCCACGTGGTCGATGACCGCGCGCTCGGTGAGCTCGTGCCCCTCGCGCACGGAGACGAGGGCGACGACCCGATGCCCGAAGCGCTCGTCAGGCACCCCGACGACGACGGCGTCCGCCACGGCCGGCTGCGTCAAGATCACCTGCTCGACCTCTTCGACGAAGACCTTCTCGCCGCCGGTGTTCACCACCTCGCTCCCCCGGCCGAGCAGCGTCACGTTCCCGTCGGCGTCGATCGTCGCCATGTCTCCGGAGATGACATGGCGCACGCCGTCGATGACCCGCCAAGTTCGGGCCGTGCGCTCTTCGTCGTGCAGGTAGCCGACCGGCATCGATCCTGACGCCGCCAGCATCCCCTGACGCCCTGACCCGGGCTCGACGTCGTGGTCGCGCTCGTCGAGGATCCGCCCGCTCGGCGTCAGCCGCGGCCGGGTCGAGAGGGGATCCTCTCCGGGGCGGGTGATGGCGAGCGCGTACGGGCCGCCCTCGGTCGACGCGATGATGTCGGTGAAGGTCACCTGCGGAGCGAAGCGAGCGATCCCAGCCTTCACCTCCGGGCTCCAGACGACTCCGGCGCTCGCGATACGCAGCAGGCTGGACAGGTCGTAGGGGCGTCCGCTGCGCTCCGCACGCTCGAGCGCAGCGAGGATCGGGCGAGCGAAGGCGTCTCCGACGATCGACAGATCCACCACGCGCTCCTCGCCGATCAACCGGCACAGCTCGTCGGGGTCGAGCGAGCGGGACGTGGCGAAGACGACGCACCCGCCGAGCAAGAGCGTGGCGAAGCTCTTCAGGAGGGCCGTCGTGTGCATCAGCGGGGCGGCCGGCAACGAGCGGGGCTCCCGCCCTTCGCCGACCACCTCCGCCGCCAGCGTGGCGGCGGCAGCGGCACGGCGGGGGATCTCGAGGTCGAACGCCAGCCAACCGTTCACCGCGACGGGCGGACCGAGCAGGTCCTCGTGCCGCCACACGACCCCCTTCGGATAACCCGTCGTGCCTCCCGTGTACAAGATGAGCCGGTCGTCTCCGCTCCGCTCGACGCGGGGCGCCGGGTCCGCCGCCTCGAGGAACGTTTCGTACTCCTCTGCTTGCGGGGCGAGCGCCGCGCCGTCGGGCACCTCGACGAGGTGGACGGGCCGCCTCAGCCTCGGCGCCACCGCCACCAGGCGGTCGGCGAGCGAGCCGTGGAACACGACGACCTCGGCGTCGGCATCGCCGAGAAGGTAGAGGAGCTCCGCCTCCTGGTAGCGGTAGTTGACGTTGATCGGCACGGCGCGCAGCTTGAACGCGGCGTAGACGACCTCCAGGTACTCGATGCAGTTGTACAGGTCGACGGCCACCCGGGAGCCCGGCCGCACTCCCCTCCTGCCCAAGGCCGAGGCGAGGCGCGCCGCCCGCTGGTCGAACTCCGCCCAGGTCAGCCGGCGCGCGCCCTGCACCAACGCCACGGCGTCGGGCACCGCGTCGGCCACGTGCTCCCACACGGTCGCGATGTTCTCGTCCACGGCACCCCACCGTTCCCCGGGGCGCTCGCCTCCGGACCGCGCGCCGACCCTACCGGGCAGACGGCGGGAGCGTCCACGCTCGGGCAGGCGTCCGGAGCGTCCACGCTCAGGCAGGCGTCCGGAGCGTCCACGCTCAGGCAGGCGGCGGGAGAAACCGACACCGAGCGGACCGGCACCGAGCGGACCGGCACCGAGCGGACCGGCACCGAGCGGACCGGCACCGAGGAGGACGCCTCCCTGACCGGCGGTTCGGGCGTGCCAGCATAAGGCGATGGACACGGTGCCGTCGGCACGGCCGAGGTGTGACGCAGCGCGCTGCGACGTGCGCCCGATGTCGATCGACGACGTCGAGGCGGTGATGGCCGTGATCGAGGTGGCCCGGGCCGCACAGGCAGATGCGGGGCTCTGGCCGACACGCCCTGCGCCGAGCGCCGCGCAGGTGGAGGCGCACCGCGTCTCCCATGCGCGCTTCGTGCAGCGTGACGGGCCCGGAGCCTGGGTCGCGGCGGACGGAGGGCGAGTGGTGGGAGTCGCCGAGTCCGTCCGCCGGGGCGGCTTCTGGGGCCTCTCCATGCTCTTCGTCCATCCCGACTTCCAGGGCAGGGGAGTGGGCGGACGGCTGCTCGAGGCGGCCTCGAGCTACGCCGCCGGCGCGTCCCAGCGCATGATCGAGTCTTCGCCCGACCCCCGGGCCATGCGCCGTTACTTCCTCGCCGGGCTGGCGATGCACCCCGGCGCCGAGCTCGGCGGGCGTCCCGACCCGCGTGCGATCCCTCCCTCGTTGCCAGGCCGGGAGGGCGACGAGCAGGACCTCGATCTCGTCGCCTCGGTGGAAGCGCATCTGGGGCGCTCGCGGACCGAGGACGTGGCCTTCGTGCTGAACGACGACCGCTGCCGCCTCGACGTGGTGGACGCCGGCCCCGGGCGGGGGTGGGTGGTCTCGCGGCCGGATCGGCTGCTCATGCTGGGGGCGACCGACGAGCGGACGGCCGCCGTCCTCCTGTGGCGGCACCTTGCCGGCTGCGAGGGGGAGACCCAGGCCTACGGGCTCACCGCTGCCCAGCAGTGGGCCTTCGCCGTCGCCTACGAGGCTCGGCTCTCGGTGCGGGTGACCGGTGCGCTGTTCGTCGACGGCATGGCCGTCCCGGGGCCGTGGTTGCCGTCGGGCTGGTACTTCTGATCGCGTCTCATGCGCTGACGCGGAGATTCGGGACGTACTGCCCTACGACCTGCGCACCTGCCGCCCAGGAATGGGTAGATGGACATGCCGAGCTCGAAGCGCCGCACGGTCCGCCTCGGCGCCCTCGGCGTGGCGGCGGCGAGCCTGCTCGGTGCCACCGCCGCGCAGGCGCCAGGCGCGCCGACCCCTCAACCGGCCTTCTACACGTGGCAGGCTCCCGGCGGCGGCTCCACCACCGGCCACCGGGTGATCGCGCTCACCTTCGACGACGGGCCGGGGCCCTTCACGCCCCAGGTCCTCTCGGTCCTCGAGCGCTACGACGTGCCCGCCACGTTCTTCGAGATCGGGGAGAACGTCGCCGAGTACCCCCAGTACACCAAGATGGTGGCGTCGGCCGGGTACCCGGTCGAGGACCACACCTGGAGCCATCCGGACCTCGCGACCTTGTCGGCCGCGCAGGTCGACGCACAGATCGCAAGGACCCAGCAAGCGATCCGATCGCTCACCGGGGACACCCCCGCGTGCCTCCGTCCCCCCGACGACATCTGGAACTCGACCGTGCTCGGCCAGATCGCCGGTCACGGGCTCACGGCGATGAGCTACTCGATCGACCCGCGCGACTGGTCGATGCCCGGGGTGACAGTGATCGTGAGCAGGGTGCTGGGCGCGGCGTTTCCGGGGGCCGTGGTGGACATGCACGACGGCGGCGGCACACGCTCGGAGACCGTGGCCGCCCTGCCGAGGATCATCACCGGTCTCCGGGCGAAGGGCTACGCCTTCGTCTCGATCTGCGACTCTCAGGCGGTCGCCTCTCCCCAGACGAGCGCCGTCCACGCCTTCGGGCATGCGCCCGCGCCCGGCACGCCGTCCACGTCCGACACCCCGTACGCAGGTGCGGCGGGGACCTCGGGCGGCTACTGGCTCGCGGCGAGCGGCGGCGGCGTCGCCGCGAGCGGCGTCCCCTTCTACGGCTCGACGCGCGGCAGGCACCTCAGCCGGCCGATCGTCGGGATGGCCGCCACCCCCGACGGGCACGGCTACTGGCTCGTCGCAGCGGACGGCGGGATCTTCAGCTTCGGCGACGCCCGCTACTACGGCTCGATGGGCGGCAGGCGCCCCAGCCGGCCGGTCGTCGGCATGGCGACCGACACGGCGACCGGCGGGTACTGGGAGGTCGCCGCCGACGGCGGGGTGTTCAGCTTCCACGCGCCCTTCTACGGCTCGACGGGCGGGCAGGCGACCGGCGACCGGTTCTTCGCAAAATGGTTCTCCATCTCAGTGCTGTAGCCTCTGAGTGTGTCAAGAGGTTCGCCCAGGGCGGGGTCGGACTACCCGGCCTCTTAGGGCGCGTGGCGCAATAAGGTGAGCGGTTAGGGTGGCAGGAT
>JAKATH010000101.1 GCA_021828055.1 Actinomycetes bacterium | reverse complement strand
TTGACGCGCCGGGAGTCGTCACGGACGAGACGAAGGTCGATCATTTGTCCGCCGACAGTAGCGTGGCCGTGGTATGCGGGCCGATGACCTCCCCCTTCTTCACGGGCGCGCCGCGCCGGTCGCGCCCGTCGTACGATGCGACGACCTCGTCGTTCGCTACGGCTCCCGTACCGCGGTGGACCGCGTCTCGTTCGCCGCCGGGCGCGGCGAGGTGCTGTGCATCCTCGGCCCCAACGGCGCCGGCAAGACGTCGACGGTGGAGTGTCTCGAGGGCTATCGCCGACCGGCGGCGGGGGTCGTGCGGGTTCTCGGCCTCGACCCCGTAGCCGACCACCGATCGGTCGTCTCGCAGATCGGCGTGATGCTCCAGCGCGGAGGCGTGTACCCGATGCTCCCCCCGCGCCGCGTGCTCCGTCTCTTCGCCTCCTATTACGACAACCCCGAGGATCCCGAGGCGCTCCTCGACCTCGTCCGGCTGCGGCCGGTGGCGCGCACCCCCTGGCGCCGACTCTCGGGGGGAGAGCAGGCGCGCCTCTCGCTGGCGCTCGCCCTGGTCGGACGCCCCGACGTGCTGCTCCTCGACGAGCCCACCGCGGGAGTAGACCCCGAGGGCCGTCTCGCCGTCCGCGAGCTGATTCGCGCCGCACGGGACCGGGGCGCCTGCGTGCTCCTCACCACCCACGAGCTCACCGAGGCCGAGCGCCTCGCGGACCGGGTCCTCGTGCTCGCCCGTGGCTCCGTCGTCGCCGAGGGCAGCCCGGCATCGCTGATGGGCGAGCCGAGCGCCGCGAGGGAGGTGGCCTTCGGCGCCCCTCCGGGTCTCCACCTCGAGGGGCTCCGGTTGGCGATCGGCGGCGGCGCGACGGTGACCGAGGAAGAGCCGGGCCGCTACCGGGCCGCGGTCACGGCCCATCTTCAACCGGCCACCGGCGGGGGCGTGCCGCCCGACGTCACCTCCGGCGCGCTCGCGGCCGCCGTCACGTCGTGGCTCGCCGAGCACGGCGTCGCCTTGCACGACCTCCGAGTCGGCCGGTCGCTCGAGGACGCCTATCTCGACGTGCTGCGCTCCCACGACGAGCCGGCGGATCTGGACCTGGACCTGGACGGACGGAGGCGCCGATGAGCCTCTTCCGGCCGTTCGCCGCCCAGGTGGGGGCTGAGACGTACATGACGCTGCGTCGCGGCGAGACGCTCCTCCTCACCGTGGGCATCCCTGTCGCATTCCTCGTCTTCTTCTCGACGTCCCACGTCGTGTCCACCGGTCCCGGGCCGGCAGTCTCCTTCTACGTCCCAGGCATCCTCGCCCTGGCGATCATGTCCACGGCCATGGTGTCGCTCGGCATCGCCACGGGCTTCGAACGCGGGTACGGCGTGCTGAAACGCCTCGGCTCGACGCCGCTCGGGCGCCCCCGCCTCCTCGGGGCGAAGGTCACGACCATCTTCTTCGTGGAGGTGGTGCAGGCGGCGGTCCTCGTTCCCGTCGGCTACGCCCTCGGCTGGCATCCCGGGCTCGGCCACGCCGGGGCCGGAGCCGCCGATGCGCTCGCTGCGGCGGTGCTGGCGACCGTCGCTTTCGGCGGGATCGGGCTTTTCCTTGCAGGGGTGCTCCGCGCGGACGTGAACCTTGCCGCAACGAACGGCCTCTACCTGGTGCTCCTGCTCCTCGGCGGGATGGTCGTGCCGGTCGCAAAGCTCCCCGGTGCGCTCGCAGGCGTGGCGCGTGCGCTCCCTGCCGCGGCGCTGTCGGAAGCGCTGCACGCTGCGCTCGGCGTCGGCGTCCCGGTGCCGGACGCGGCGTGGATGACGCTCGGCGCATGGGCGGTCGGCTCCTCGGTGCTCTCGGCGCTCACCTTCCGCTGGGAGTGACCCGGACTCGACGGACGCGGGGCCGGTCTTGACGGACGCTGCGGCCGTCGAAGGCAAGGAGCTGCAGGCAGGCCGCCCGGAGAGCCCCTGACGCCGCCGCTACCATCGCTTGGCGTGCGTTCGCCCGTCGCCACTGGGGCACCCAGCAGGCGCCGGCTTCCCCGTGTCCCACCGTCCACGGTCCGCCGCATCTCGATCGTCTCTCTCGTCTGCGTCGCGGCGATCCTGCTCACTGGTGCCGCGGTGCGCCTCACCGGCTCGGGGCTCGGCTGCTCGGACTGGCCGACGTGCACGAGGGGCCACCTGACGCCGCCGCTCCACTACCACTCCCTGGTCGAGTTCAGCAACCGCATGGTCACCATCGTCCTCGTCGTGGTGATCGGCGCAACCTTCGTAGCGACGCTCCTCAGGCGGCCATTCCGGCGTGACCTCGCATGGCTGTCGGGGGGCCTCATCGCCGGCGTGCTCGTGGAGGCGGTCATCGGCGGGATCGTCGTCTACTCGAAGCTGAACCCCTACCTCGTGATGGTGCACTTCCTGGCGACGGTGGTCCTCCTCGTCGATGCGGTGGTGCTGGTGCATCGAGCGAGCCGCGACTACTCGGTGCCGGGTCAGGCCCTGGTGCCTCGACCGGTGATCCTCCTCTCGCGTGGCCTCCTCGCGCTCGTCGCCCTTGTGATGACCGCCGGCGCGGCCACCACGGGCGCCGCGCCCGACGGTGGGAGCTCCCAGGGACAGGTCATCAAGCGGATCCCTGTGCCGCTGCGCGACATGGCGGAGCTCCATTCGACGCTCGCTCTCTTCCTGATCGGCATCGTCCTCTCTCTGGCGGTCCTGCTGCATGCGCTCAGCGTGCCGGAGCGCATACGGAAAGCCGCTCGGGTTCTCGTCGTCGTGCTGGTGCTCCAGGCAGTGGTCGGCTACACCCAGTACTTCACCCATCTCCCCGCGGCACTCGTCGAGGTGCACGAGCTCGGCGCGACCGTGCTCGTCATCGGCGTGGTCCAGTACTTCCTCGCGCTGACCCACCACAGCCCCGAAAGGTTGGCCGGCGCGTTGCGGGCGGTCCCCGGCTCGGCGAGGAGCGTCGGCATCGGGGCGCCAGGGGTGGAGTCTGCGCCAGGTGCAGCGAAGAGCGCCGTGAGGGTCCGCTCCTGACGCAGCTCGGACCGACGCTGGTAGCGTGCGCCGGAGTCCCGTGGACGGGACCGCGCCCCCATCGTCTAGCGGCCCAGGACGCCGCCCTTTCAAGGCGGTAGCACGGGTTCGAATCCCGTTGGGGGCACTGACCAGTCCTCCGCGCGCACTTGCGCGCGCACATCGGCCGCGTTCTCGCCGCCATCGTAGAGGGTGACTGCGACATCGACGGCGCTGTCGGTCGGGTGGTAGACGACGTCGAGTTGGAGCGCGTCGAACAGCGTCCTCAGCTCGCCCTGGGGCGCCTCTGCCAGTCGGTCGGCGAGGATCGGCAGCCGGTCGAGCAACGGGGCGACGTCGGCCAACGTGGGCGCCTCTGTCACCGACTCCCGCGCTAACGCCATGAGGCGCTCGCGCCGTTCGGCAGTAGCGGCCTCCAGTTCGGCGACGCGCTGGGCGACGCGTCGTCGTAGGGCGGCGGTGACGTCGTCGGCTTCGAGGTTCAGGAGCTGGCGGCTGAGACGCCGTTCGAGATCGGCGATCTCGGTTTCGATCTCCCTGGCGCGCTCTCTCGCCGGGGCGGTCCGTTCTGGCTCGGCGGTGGCGTCGAGGGCGTGCCGCCAGTAGTCGGTGCGCTCGGGACCGAAGAGCGCGGTGGCGAGGAACGGGAGCAGCGCGTCGTTGAGCCGCTGTTCGTTCAGGTACACGTGGGGCGGATGGCCCACCGGGATGTCCTTCGAGCGCTGGTGCGAGGGCTGGCAGGAGTAGTACGTCGTGTTGCGGCGGTGGTTGCCCCACATGCGCAGCCCGCAGATCCCGCAGCGGAGCAGGCCGCGGTAGAGGTAGTTGGTCTTCGCGGTCGGCCGTGCCGCCGTCGCGGGGACGCCCTGACGGGAGCGCTCGTTGGCCCGGGCGCGTGCATGGGCCGCCTCGTGCTCCTCGCGGCTGACGATGGCGGAATGTGCCGGCTCTTCGGACCAGATCCACGCCTCGGGCGGGTTGGTCCGGTTGTGGCCTTTCTTCCGAGCCCGGCGGTTCCACACCTGGTAGCCGGTGTACTTCGGGTTGCGCAGCACCTCCCAGACGCTGGACCTGCTCCACGCACCGCGTGCGGTCGTCGGGTCGACCGGCACCGGTGGCGGGTAGCGGTCGGGGTCGGCGTTCAGGCGGTCCCGGATCTGCAGCAGCCCCACGCCGCCCCCCAGGTACCAGTCGTAGATCGTGCGCACCACCGGCGCCCTCACGGGGTCCAGCTCCAAGGTGCGCTTGTTGATCCCGCGGCTCGCCTTGTGCGGGTTGGGGTGGTCGTGGGTGACGAAGCGGTAGCCGTAGAGGGCGACGCCGCCGGTGTGCCAGCCCTGGCGGGTCGAGGTCTCCTGGCCCTGGCGGGACTTCACCATCAGCTCGTGGAATGGGGCAGTCAGTTATTGGAACTGTAGGAGTAGCTGTGGGTGGGGGGTCCGGGGGGAGGGGTGGATAACTGTGGACTCTGTGGACGGTCAACCTGGCGCCGGCTGTAGTCGGCGGCATAGGTCGTCCAATCGCCGCTGGCGATCTGCTGCCACTTGACGGCGACCGCGATGTGCACCCCGAGCATCTTGGCGATCACCGCCGCAGGCAACTCTCGCGAAAGCTGCATCAACGCCTCGGTCCGCGTCGGGCCTGCTCGGACACCGAGAGAGCGCAATCGCTCCGTGAGCCGGCTGGCACTGATGGGGCGACCGGGCTGGCCGCCGGGGAAGAGCCACGGAGACGTTCCGCTGGTGCCGAGCACGGCGTGGCCCCGACGGTCGGCGATGAGCGCGGTAACGATCCTGGCAAGCGGCTCGGGAAGCACGATCGGGCACTTGCCAAGTCGAAGTGCCACGGCGTCGCCAGCGACCTCGACATGATTGGTCCTGAGCCGGCTGATCGCCGAGGCACGCTGTGCGTAGAGCAGAACGAGCAGAGCGGCGACACGATCTGAACGATCGAGGCTCTCGTCGGAGAGTAGCCAGCGCGCCTGCTCCCATCGCCTCTCGGCGTCGATCGATGAGGAAGGACCGGTCCAGCGCACGGCCGGCAGCTCGAGGCGGCAGAGGCGTTCTGCCGCCGCCCAGCGGACGAAGTGGCCGAGGTCGCGCCGCTTGGTCGCCCCGTCACCGGCGAGGAAGGCGTCGAGGTCGCCCTGGGCAGCTTCCCCAAGCGTCCTGCCACGAGCCTGTAGCCAGTCGAGCAGGGAGATGGCGGCGCGGACGTGTGCCTTCAAGACGACGCCTTGGCCTTGGGTCACCTGGCCTCTCGCCCGAGAGCGCAGGCGCCGCAGGAGGTGCCAGAGGGCGTAACGCTTCAAGATCTGTCGCTCGTCGGCATCGGCGCGAGCAGCGACCGTCGAGCGCAGCCAGGCTTCGAGCCGGGCCATCTGCTCGTCACGAGGAGCGAGCGCCCTGGTGGCGACGAGCACTGAACGGAGGTGCTCGAGCGGCTTTCCGGGAGGAAGCTCGTCGAGAGCTCCATGGCTGAGCGCCAGCTCTCCGGTAGCGAGCTTGGACAATACGGCCACGGCGTCGCTGCCCGAGAGCCAGCCGAGCACCGTCGCCGGGCGCTCCACGGCGGCCAGGTTCTCGAACAGCGTGGCGAGCTCAGGGCGGATCGTCCCCTCGGGCCCGCTGAGCAACTCGTGCAGCCGATTGCGGAGCGCGCAACGCTGGCAGGGGCCGTCGGTCAGCTTGGTCGCCTGCCCGCAGGTAGGGCACCGTTTCCAGAACGCCTCGTCATCACGCGTGCAGGTCGCGCACATCGGCGCTGTCACAGTGCCGCCTCGCACCTGGCGCACCTCGCCACAACGAGCACATCGCGCCCAACGTTGCTGGCACGCCCGACACCATGGCTCGCCGGTCGCGGCGGCGATCTCGCACGGTGCGACCCTGCCGCAGATCGCACAGGTCATCTCTGGCACAGGCCGACAGCTCGGGCACAAAGGGCCCGCCTTGGTGCGCACGCTGACCGGCCGACGACGTCCGCAACCCTGACAGTCCTCCTGGTTGAAGGGATCCTTGACGAAGCAGTTCGCGCAGATCGCCCCGCCGTGCTCGTCGCGGGTAACGGGGTCGCGCACCGCTTGGCAACGCGTGCAGGGCACCGCCCGCAGGCGGGCCTCGCATCCGCGGCAGATGCGCTGCCCGGCATGGAGCTTTGAGAGCGTGACGACTCGGTCACAAAGCGGGCAGGGAGGGCGGACGACCGCCGTCGCGCCGGCGGCGACGAGTGCGTCGATGAGGCGCAAGACCGAAGGGACCGGCGCCTGCGCCCCCGCTCCGGTCAGCAGCTCCGGGCGGTCCTCGAGCGCCCAGGCGAGCTGGCGCCGGCCGCCAGCACGGGTGGTGACCGCCTGGACGGCAGCCCTCACCGTGTCGGGTTGAAGCGCCGGCTCGATCCCGCCCACGACGCCGACGACGATCTCGAGCGGCTCACGACCCTCCGGCGGGCAGGACTGACAGCGCGGGCGGCCTGCACGGTCTTTGGAGTTGGCGGTCGCCACCTTCCCGCAACTGGCGCAGGGCACGCGCCTCGGCCCGCAGACCGCGCAGTACCAGTCGGAGCCCCGGCGCAGGAAGCTGCGCAGCGTCTTGTCGCAGGACTTGCAGCGTGGTGGCGAGATGGCGCCGTCGCTCAGGGGCTGGAGGGCGAGGAGCAGCTCGGCGACGACGCGCGGAGCCGGCGAGCGGCCATCTTTCAACACGTCGGGCCGCTCGAGCAGTGCCTGTGCGAGCCGGCGCCTGACTGCGCGTCCGGGCGCGACCACGGTCACGACCTGTTCGAGGGCGTCGATGGGAAGCACCGGGGCCTGGCGAGCAACGACGGTGGTCACGACGCCGAGCGGGTTGGCGAGCACCTCTGGCGAGAAGGCCGGCATCTATTGCCCGTTGCCCACGACGCGCGCGCGGCGTGGGCGAAGTGACCCGATCTGCGCCTCGGCGCCGGCGGCCTTGCGCCTTTGCCGGGCGGGGGCCTCGACCGGCTCGATCAGCTCCTCCATCGAGCATCCCAAGATGTCGAGCAGCGCCATCAATATCTTGAGGCTCAGGCGCTCAGGGCGCTCGCACACGAGGCGGTAGACCTGGCTCGAAGAGAGCGTGATCCCGCGCTGGTTGAGCGGCTCGATCAAGTCGGTGGTTGCGAACAT
>JAKATH010000100.1:2339-7240 GCA_021828055.1 Actinomycetes bacterium | reverse complement strand
TTCGTGGCCGTGGACCTCCTCGCCGCGTTCGGCGGCGAGCTGGGCGAGGAGCTCGCGCTGGCGAGGGGTGAGGTCGGTCGGCGTGTCGACGACGAGATGGACGAACAGCTCCCCCCGGCCACGCCCGCGCAGATGGGGGACGCCGAGCCCGCGGAACCGGACCACGGCACCGGTCTGCGTGCCTGCGGCGACGTTGAGCTGGTGGGTCCCCTCGAGGGTCTCCACGTCGAGCGTTGCCCCGAGCGCAGCCTGCGCCACGCCGACGTGGAGCGTCGTGTGGAGGTCGTCACCTGTGCGCTCGAACCGCGGGTCGGGCTCGACGACGAGGTGGACGAAGAGCGAGCCGTTCGGCCCGCCGCGCGGCCCGGCCGGGCCCCGGCCGGCCAGCCGGAGCGTCGACCCGTCGTCGACGCCGGCGGGCACCTCCACGGTGAATTCGCGGTCCTCGGGGCGCCGGCCCTCGCCGCGGCAGCTCTGGCACGGGTCGGTGACCACCTCGCCGGACCCCTGGCACCTCGCGCAGGCGACGGAGGTCACGACCTGCCCGAGCAGCGACTGCCGGATCCGCCGCAGCTCGCCGGTTCCCTGGCAGTCGGGGCACTCCACGGGGTGGGTGGCCGGACGCGCGCCGGTCCCGCCGCACTCGTCGCAGGCGGCAGGGAGGCGCACCGAGAGCTGCTTGTGGGCTCCGAAGACCGCTTCTGCGAAGTCGAGATGGAGGGTGACCTCGGCATCGCTTCCTTGCTGCGGGCCGCGGCGCCGTCCCCGGGGCGCGCCCGCCATCGTCCCGAAGAACGCCTCGAAGAGGTCGGACAGGCCGCCGTCGAACCCGAACCCCCCCATGCCGCCCGGCCCCGGGCCCCCCCCGAAGCTCGCCGGCCCGAAGCGGTCGTAGCGGGCACGCCGCTCGGGATCGCGCAGGACCTCGTACGCGAACGAGACCTCCTTGAACTTGGCCTCCGCCTCCAAGTCTCCGCCGTTCGCGTCCGGGTGGAGCTCCCGGGCACGCTTTCGGTAGGCGCGCTTGATCTCCTCGTCCGTCGCGTCTGGCCGGACGCCGAGGAGCTCGTAGAGGTCGCCCATCGTCTCAGCGCCTGCCACGTGCACGCCTCCTCGGACGGTGCTCGGCCGCCGGTGCGGCACCGGCGGTGGGGTCGAACGACTCGTGGAGGCGCTGGCCGAGCCGCTCGCCCACGACCCGGGCGGCGGCGAGCGCCTGCGGATAGTTCATGCGCGTGGGGCCGAGAATGCCGACGGCGCCCGCGGGCTGCCCCTCCACGGAGACCGGCGCCACCACGACGGCGCACGACAAGAGCGACTCGTAGCCGTGCTCCGCGCCGATCACGACGGACAGGCCGCGCTCGAGCACGTCCCGAAGGAGCGACACGACGACCAGCTGCTGCTCCAAGGTCGCGAGCACCGCGCTGACGGTCTCCACCGCGTCGAAGGCCGCCGCGAGCCGAGACGGCCCACCCACGAACACGCGGTCGTGCGCCTCGGACGCGAGCTCTCCGAGCGCCGACAGCGCGAGCGCGACCACATGGTCGACCCGGGGGTCGCCGCTCGCCGCGGTGACCGTGACGCCGCCGAGGGGGTGGGAATGGGCGGCGGCATGGAGGCGGACCGACGCGGCGGCGAGCACCTCCTCGTGCACCTCCTCGGCGAGGTCGATCGACCGCTTCTCGACCGTCCCGTCGGCGAGCACCACGACGAGGAGCGCGACGCGCGGGCCGAGCCCGACCAGCTGCACCGAGCGCGCCACGGCCGCCTCGTGGCTGGGCGGCAGAACCACCGAGGCGTAGGAGGTCAGCTCGGAGAGGAGGCTCGAGGTCCGCTCGAGCATCTCTTCCATCTCGCAATGGACCTGCTCGAAGAAGCGGCTCACCTTCTGGCGCTGCACGGGTCCCAGCACGCCCGGCTCGGTCAGCTGGTCCACGAAGAACCGATAGCCCTTGTCGGTCGGGATCCTCCCGGCGCTCGTGTGCGGCTGCATGAGGTAGCCCTCGCGCTCGAGCGCCACCATCTCCGAGCGGATCGTCGCAGACGAGACGTTGATCCCCGCGGCGCGTGCGACGTGGTGCGACCCGACAGGCTGGGCGGTGCCGATGTACTCGCTCACTACTGCCTCGAGGATCGCTGCCTTGCGGAGATCGAGATCCTGGGTGTCGGTCATGGTGCCTCTCGATCGACTGCGTCCCTGCTGGCACTCGATTGTACCGAGTGCCAGGAGCCGGCGATCGATCCCAGGGGGCCCGAGGAGGCGGCGGCGGCTCGGAGGTGGCCCGAGGCGATCGATCCCAGGTGGCCCGAGGCGATCGACCCCAGGGGGCCCGAGGCGGCGGCGGCAGCTCGGAGGGGGCCCGAGGCGATCGACCCCAGGTGGCCCGAGGCGGCGGCTCGGAGGGGGCCCGAGGCGATCGACCCCAGGGGCCCCGAGGCGGCGGGTCGGAGGTGGCCCGAGGCGGTCAATCCTCCAGCCGGAGAGCCGAGATGAAAGCCTCCTGGGGCACCTCCACGCGCCCGATGCTCTTCATCCGCTTCTTCCCCTCCTTCTGGCGCTCGAGGAGCTTGCGCTTCCGGGTGATGTCCCCTCCGTAGCACTTGGCGAGGACGTCTTTGCGCCGCGCCTTGACCGTCTCGCGCGCGACGACGCGGCCGCCGATCGCCGCCTGGATGGGGACGTCGAAGAGCTGGCGCGGGATCAGCTCGCGCAGCTTCTCGGTCATCCGACGTCCATAGGCGTCGGCCTGCCCGCGGTGGACGATCGTGGAGAAGGCGTCCACCGGCACGTGGTTGATCATCAGGTCGACCCGCACGAGATTGGCCGTCGCGTAGCCGGCAGGCTCGTAGTCGAGGCTGGCGTAACCCTTCGTGCGGCTCTTCAGCTGGTCGAAGAAGTCCACGACGACCTCGGCGAGCGGGATCGAGTAGACGAGCTCGACGCGCTCGGGGGAGAGGTACTCCATGCGCTTCATCTCGCCCCTGCGGGTCTGGCAGAGGTCCATCACCGTACCGGTGTACTCCGAGGGGGTCAGCACGGTCACCGTCAGCATGGGCTCACCGATGTGGTCGATGCGCGCGGCGTCGGGGAGGTCCGACGGGTTGTCGACCTCCACGACGGCGCCGTCGGCGAGGTGCGCTCGGTACGCGACCGACGGCGCGGTGGCGATCAGCGAGAGGTCGAACTCTCGCTCGAGCCGCTCCCGGACGATCTCCATGTGCAGGAGGCCGAGGAAGCCGCAGCGGAAGCCGAACCCGAGCGCGTGGGACGACTCGGGCTCGTACGTGAAGCTCGCGTCGTTCAGCTTGAGCTTGTCGAGCGCGTCCCGCAGCTCGGGCAGCTCGTCGCCGTCGATCGGGTAGAGCCCGCAGAAGACCATCGGCTTGGGGTCGTGGTAGCCCGCGAGCGGCTCGGAGGCCGGCGACGCCACGTCGGTCACCGTCTCTCCGGAGCGCGCCTCCCCCACGTCCTTGATCCCCGCGATCAGGTAGCCCACCTCGCCGGGGCCGAGCTCCTCCGCCCGCCGCTGCTCGGGAGCGCGGACGCCGATCTCCTCGACGTCGTGGACGGCGCCGGCCTGCATGAAGCGAAGGCGGGCGCCCGAGGCGAGCACGCCGTCGACGATCCGCACCGAGGAGACGACTCCCCGGTACTGGTCGTAGGCGGAGTCGAAGATGAGGGCGCGCAGCGGCGCGGCCCGCTCGCCCTTCGGCGCTGGGACCCGCTCGACGACGGCGTCGAGCAGCTCTGGGACGCCCTGGCCCGTCTTCGCCGAGATCCTCAGGATCCGGTCGGCGTCGATCCCCAGGATCTGCTCGATCTCCTTGGCGTAGCGCTCGGGGTCGGCGGCGGGCAGATCGATCTTGTTGAGCGCCGCCACGACCTCCAGGTCGTGCTCGATCGCCTGGTAGGTGTTGGCGAGCGTCTGGGCCTGGATTCCCTGGGACGCGTCCACGAGCAGGACCGCCCCCTCGCAGGCGGCCAGCGACCGGCTCACCTCGTAGCCGAAGTCCACGTGGCCCGGCGTGTCGATCAGGTGGAGCACGTGGTCGCGGTAGATGACCCGCACGTTCTGCGCCTTGATGGTGATGCCGCGCTCGCGCTCGATGTCCATCGAGTCCAGGTACTGCTCGCGCATGAGCCGCGGGTCGACCGCGCCGGTCAGCTCGAGGATGCGGTCCGACAGCGTCGACTTCCCGTGGTCGACGTGGCTGATGATCGAGAAGTTGCGGATGCGCTCGGCCGGCACCTTCCCGGGTGCCGGCCCGGCGGACGGGGACACGGTTCATCGATCGTAGTGGCGGGTGGAGCGGGCTCGGACGATGCCCGGCCGAGACCTGCGGCGACCTGCAGTGGTGGACCTCAGCGAGGCGGAGGTTCCCAGGTGAGGCAACGTAGCGATCGACGCGGAGGTTCCTGGTGAGTCATCAACTCGGCCGCTCACCAGGCGCGGATTCCTACGTGAGGCAGTGATGCCATCTACGCGCGGGTTTCAGATGAGTCAATGCGCGCTCACCAGGGAGGAACGGGCCCCTGCTACCATGACCAGCCGCCGCAGCCCGGGCGACCCCCGGGGCCGCACGCACCCTACAACGGCGGCGGCGACCGACTGCAGACCCGAGGAACCGCACCGTGGCGAACATCAAGTCCCAGATCAAGCGCAACCGGCAGAACGAACGTCGCCGGCTGCGCAACAAGTCCGTCCGCTCCGAGATGCGCACCCGGTCGAAGGCCGCCGTCGAGGCCGCACAGACCGGCGCGGAGGACGCGCTGGACGCGCTGCGAGCCGCCGTGAGGCGCATCGACAAGGCGGCGGCGCAGGGCGTCATCCACAAGAACCAAGCGGCCAACCGCAAGTCGCGGCTCATGCGGCGGATCGCCGGGCCCTCCTGAGCGCCCC
>JAKATH010000100.1:0-2239 GCA_021828055.1 Actinomycetes bacterium | reverse complement strand
GCGCCCCGGCCCGCCGTCATCCCCTGGGCCAACACCGCTCGGGACAGGCTCAGCGGCGGACCCTGGTCCCCCGTGACGGGATCCCTCCCCTCGCGGACCGCGACCCGGCGCTCCGGGTGCGCGTGAGACGCGCCAGGCGCGCGACGAGGATCTCCAGGACCAGCTCGGGCGGGAGGGCCGTCTGGCCCTTCACGTCGAGGTCTGCGTTCGCGACGATGGTCACCGCCTGACCGACGCGCTCGCTCCCGAGCTGGCGCGCCTGGTCGAGCGCCTTCTTGGCGACGAACGGGCTCCGCGAACCGAGCAGGGCGGCGGCGGCGTCTCCCGAGACGGCGTCGGCACCGTCGAGGCGGAGCATGTTCGAGAAGTGGGTGTGCAGCGTGGCCACCACCGCGGGCGCAGCTCGGCCCGCGGCCAGCAGGCGGTGGAGCGCGCGGAGCGCGCCGGGGACGTCGCCCACGTCGATCGCATCCGTGAGCTCCCACGGCGGCACCGCGCCCGCCTCGCCGAGAAACGGCTCGAGCGACGCCACGTTCACGGCCGCGCCCGCCCCGTAGGCCGCGGCCAGCGACTCCAGCAGCCCCTCGAGCCGGCCGAGGTCGTCGCCGAGGTGCTCCTCGAGCCGCCGCACGGCTGGCGCATCCAGCTTCACGGGTGCGTGGCGCAGCTGCTCAGCCATCCAACGGCCCCGCTGACGGCCGCGGCCGGCGCTGGCGTCGACGAGCTCGCCGACGGTGGACGCCACCTTGACCAGCGAGGCAGGGATCGTCCCGCCACCCGCGACGAGCACGATGTGCACGGAGGGAAGGGGGTGCGCGATCGCCTCCGCGAGCCGCGCCGCGTCCTGGGCGCCGAGCCGTCCCGCGTCCCGGACGACCACCACCCGCCGGTCGACCAGGAACGGCGGGGTCGTGCAGGCGTCGACGATCGCCGCCACGTCGAGGTCCTCGCCGGCGCCTCGGTCTTCGACGACGAGCGAGGGATCGACATCGCCCACGAGCCGCTCGACGAGGGCCCTCGCAGCCTGTGCGACGAGCGCCGCGTCGTCCCCGCGCACGAGGTGCACGAGGACGGGCGCCTGCCGCGGGCTCCGCGTCGTCGTCATCGCGCACCGCGCGGCGGCACCGGATCGTCCTGGCGCGCCCTGAGGATCGACTCCAGCGCGTCCCGCACCCGGACGGCTCCCGCCACGTCGTGGACTCTCACGACCCGGCAGCCCCTCGCGATGCCGAGCGCGGCAGCAGCCAGCGACGCCTCACGCCGCTCGGTGAGCTCGAGCCCGAGATGTTGGCCGAGGAACGTCTTGTTCGACGCCGAGAGGAGGAGCGGGTGCCCGAGACCGGCGAGCACGTCGGACGCCCGCAGCAACGCGAGGGAGTGATCGGCGGTCTTGCCGAGATCGAGCCCGGCGTCGAGCACGACGCGCTCGCCCGGCACGCCGGCTGCCATGGCCCGCGTCGCGCGCTCTGCGAGGTAGCCCGCGACGGTGGCGACCACGTCGGAGTAGACGGGCTGCGGGTCCGGGACGCGCGGCGCGAGCCGGATGTGGGTCGCGACGACCGACGCCCCCGCGTCCACGGCGACTCGGAGGTAGTCGGGGTCGGCGAAGCCGCTTATGTCGTTGCCGACGACCGCGCCGGCTCGGAACGAGGCGCGAGCGACGTTGGCCCTCCAGGTGTCGACGGAGACCGGGACGCCGAAGCGGGCGACGACGGCCTCGACTGCCGGGACGACGCGGTCGAGCTCCTCTTGCTCACCGACCTCCGGGCCGGGGCCGGCCTTGACTCCGCCCACGTCGAGGACGTCCGCACCCTCCGCGACGAGCCGCTCGGCTCGCTCGAGCAACGCGTCGAGGCCGAACGTGGCGCCCCGGTCGAAGAAGGAGTCGGGGGTCCGGTTCAAGATGCCCATCACGAGCGCTCGGTGCTCCACGTCGTAACGGCGGTTCCCCAATGCCAGGTGGCGGACCGAGCGACCGACCGGTGGCCCGGAGCGGCTGTGCGGCCCGGCGCTCATGCCGCCCCCCTTCGCCACCGCGGTGTTCGTGCCCACCACGCCGACCATACCGAAGCCGCCGTGCCGGATGAGCCGTGCCGGATGAGCCGTGCCGGAGCCGCCGTGCCGGGATCACCGTGCCGGATGAGCCGCCAGCCGAGACGGCCGGATGAGCCGTGCCGGATGAGCCGTGCCGGGATCACCGTGCCGGATGAGCCGCCAGCCGAGACGGCCGGAGGAGCCG
>JAKATH010000099.1 GCA_021828055.1 Actinomycetes bacterium | reverse complement strand
GGGGGGGCGAGCCCACCGTCGCGTCCCGCCGGACGCGCCTGAGGCGGACGTGCTCGAGCAAGAGCTCCCCCTGGTGGACGAGGGCGAGGTCCGGGGCATCGACGCCGAGCGCACCGAGCCCGTCTCCGACGACGAATGGGCGGCCACATCCTCGGAGTGACCGATGGCCGGTCTCGTCGGCGCGCGCCGCTGCGCCCGGGCGACTCCTCGACGTCTCCGCGCAAGGGTTCGGGGAGCTCGAGGCGATCGAGGATCTGCCGCCCGCCGACACCGAAGAGGTCCGTGACCGGGCAGGGGTGGCCGAACGTCATCAAGGTCGCGTGGACGCGGCTCTTCGACGCGCTGCGATGCTCAGTGCGCGAACCTCACGGTCGGCAGCACCCGCGCCAGCCATCTCGGCTGGTGCCACGCCGCATGGTGGGTGAGGCGCAGGATTGCCGGCAGGAGCACCAGGCGGACCACGATCGCGTCCAGCGCGACCGCGACCGCGAGGATGACCCCCATCTCCTTCGGCGCGAGCGGCCCGGAGAGGGCGAACGTCAGGAACACGGCGATCATGACCGCCGCCGCGGACACGACCACCCGCCCCGACGTGCCGACGGAGCCGACCATGGAGTGCTCCGGGTCTCGATGCGTCTCGTACCGCTCCTTGGCGGCCGACAGCAGGAAGAGCGTGTAGTCCATCGCGACGCCGAACACCATGGCTCCGAAGAACAGGGGCGCCCAGGCGTCGACGAACCCTTGCGGCGCGAAGTGGAGCAAGCCCGAGAGGTCGCCGTTCTGGAAGACCAGCCTGGCGACGCCGAACGCGCCGGCGACCGACAGGCCGGTGACCACCACCCCGGCGAAGGCGACGAGCGGGGCGCCGAGAGCCACGAGCAGCACGAGGAACCCGAGCCCGGCGAGCATGCCGAAGACGAGCGGCGTCCGGCTGGCCAGCGCCTGCTGCAGGTCGTAGTTCTCCGCCGCGGCACCGCCCACGAGCGCGCCGTGCGGCAGGTCGCCACGGAGGCGGCGGATGGTGGCGTCCGTCGACACGGTCGAGGGCCCGCTGACCGGGACGACCTGGTCGAGCGACCAGCCGTGGCTCGTCGGGCCGGGCATCACGCGAGCGACGCCCTCGGTCTGCCGGGCCGAACGCACCGCCGCGGCCTGGTCCGCTGCGGGGACCACCAGCTGCAGCGTCCCCGGAAAGCCTGGCCCGAAGGCGCTGGTCACCTGGTCGTAGCCGACGCGCGCGTTGGCGGACGCCGGGACGATGGTGATGGAGGGCATCGACGTGCGGAGCCCCAGCACCGGCAGCGCGGCGAGGACGAGCACCGCGAGCCCGGCCAGCGCGGCCGGCCAGGGGTGCGCCCAGAGGAAGCGACCCCAGGCGTGCAGGCGCTCTTCGAGCCTGTGGCCCGCGGGCCGGTCCGGCTCTCCCCGGCGCAGCCGCACCCGCATCGAGTTGACCCGCGTGCCGAGCTTGCCCAGGGCGGCCGGCAGCAGGGTGAGCGTGGCGGCCAGGACGGCGACGACCGAGAGCATGATGCCGAGCGCCATCGACCGGAAGGCCGGGCTCGGCACGATCAGGATGGACGCCAGCGACGCGAGGACGGTCAACGCGGAGAAGGCGACGGCCTTGCCCGCGGTGCCGAGCGTCTCGGCCACCGCGGCCGCGGCAGCCGCACGATCACCGGGCCGGGCCTTCCGGCGTTCGAGAGCGGCGCGGAACCGCACGACGAGGAACAGTGCGTAGTCGATCCCGAGCGCCAGGGAGAACATGAGCGCGAAGTTGAGCGCCCATATCGAGACGGGCGTGAGGTGGTCGACGAGCACGAGCGCTCCCGCCGAGACCAGCAGTCCGGCCATGGTGAGCATCAGCGGCAGCCCGGCGGCCACGAGGCTCCCGAAGGCGACGACGAGGATGGCCAGGGTGACCGGCCACGACAGCATCTCCGAGCGCATCATGGCCGAGTGGTTGGCCGCGTTGAAGTCGGCCCACAGCGCGCTGTCCCCGGTGAGGGTCACCGACACGTCGCGGGTCCCGAGCCGGGCGAGGGGCCCGGCGAGGTCGCCGGCGGCCGTGACCATCTGGTTCGTGCCGGCCGCCGCGCCGGCGGTGACCACGGCGGTGCGCCCGTCGGCCGAGATCGACGAGCCCAGACGTGGCGGCACCACCGTCGAGACGTCCTTGCTCGCTCGCAGCATGGCCTCCACGCGGACGATCGCCGTCCGTGCCGCGGGGTCGGCGGAGATCGGCCCCGAACGGTCGACGACGACGACCTGCAGCGCGCTCGAGCCGAGGCCGGCGAAGTCCCTCTGGATGACCTCCCGGGCGTGCACCGACTGGCTCGTCGAGTCCTGCCAGCCGGCGCCGGCGAGCGCAGACTCGACCTTCGGGGCGAAGGCGCCGAACACCACCAGGACTCCCAACCAGCCGAGCAGGACGGGGCGGAGGTGCGACCCCGTCCAGCTCCCGAGGCGGGCGAAGGCACCATGCGGGGCGCCGGTCGCCGGCGGCGAGGCCACGAGGGGCAGCTGCGAGGTCGTCATGGTCTCTCTTCCGTCGGTCGCGGTGGTCGGTGGTCGGTCGCGGTGGTCGCAGGTGGCCGGCCGCGGTGGTCGCAGGTGGCCGGCCGCCGCAGGTCGCCGGCTGTCGGTGGCCGGCCGGGCGCTATACCCCATGGGGTATAGCGCCTTGCGCCACGTGCAGGCGCCCCCGACACCCACGTGCGCGCGCACCGGAGTCGTTCGGCCCTGGCGCTCGCGCCACGGCTTCTCTAGCGTCCTCGTGTGCGCCGCGTCGACATGACCAGGTCCGAGAGCGCGACGCCCGCCGAGGCCGGCACGCCGGTCGGGGGGAAGGTCCTCGTCTCCGGCGTGCAGGCGCTCGCGCGCCTCCCGATCGACCAGCGGCGCGCGGACGTCGCCGCCGGGCTGCGCACCGCCGGGTTCGTCACCGGCTACCCGGGCTCGCCGCTCGCCGGGTACGACGTCGAGCTCGGGCGCCACGCGCGGCTGCTCGCGGAGCTGGGCGTCGTCCACCAGCCCGCGCTCAACGAGGAGCTCGCCGCCACGGCGGTCGCGGGCAGCCAGCTCGCCTCCCTGCAGCCCGGCCGCCGCGTGGACGGGGTCTCCGCCCTGTGGTACGGCAAGGCCCCGGGCCTCGACCGGGCCGGTGACGCCGTGCGTCACGGCAACCTCATGGGGGCAGCTCGACACGGCGGGGTCCTGGTGTGCGTCGGGGACGACCCCCAGGCCAAGTCCTCCAGCGTCCCGTCGACCTCGGAACCGACGCTCTACGGCCTCGGCCTCCCCGTCCTCGCCCCCGCCGACCCCCAGGAGCTCCTCGACCTCGGCCTCCACGGGTTCGCCCTGTCGCGTGCGTCGGGCCTGTGGGTGGGCGTGCGGATCCCTGCGTCGGTCGCCGACGCGCTGCAGACGGTGGAGGTGGGGGCCGGCCGCGTGGTGCCCGAGATGCCCGAGGTGCTCGTCGACGGGCTCCCGTTCGTCCATCGCCCCACCGCGCAGCTCCTCGGCGCTGCGCTGATCGACCTCGAGCGGTCGCTCTACGGCCCGCGCCTCGAGACGGCGCGCCGCTACGCCGCCGAGAACCACCTGGATCGGATCGCCTGCCAGGGCCCCGACGACGTCCTCGGGGTCGCGGCGTCAGGGCCCGCCTACCTGGCGGTCCGCCACGCGCTCTCACGCCTGGGCCTTCGAGACGAGCGCGCGCTCGCGGCCGCGGGCGTGCGCCTCCTCAAGATCGCCGTCGTCTACCCGGTCGGCACCGGCACGGTCCGCCGCTTCGCCACAGGCCTCCGCGAGATCGTCGTGGTCGAGGACAAGCGGGGCTTTCTCGAGCTGCTCGTCAAAGAAGCCCTGTACGGCACGACCGGCGCGCCCGTGGTCGTCGGCAAGCTCGACGAGCTCGGCCACGAGCTCGTCGCGAGCACCGGCGAGGTCGATGCGGACGCGCTCGCCGAGGTGCTCGCGAGCCGGCTCCTCCGACACCGCGACCTTCCGGCGGTCCGGCACGCGGCCGGCGACGTCGCGCGCGAGCGCCGGGCCGGTGACCCGCCGCTCTCCCTCGTGCGCGGCGCCTACTTCTGCGCAGGCTGCCCGCACAACACCGGCGTGAAAGTGCCGCCGGGCGCCATGGTCGGCTCGGGAAGCGGGTGTCACGGTCTGGCCATCCAGATGGACCCCCGGCAGGCGGGCGACGTCGTCGGCCGCTTTCAGATGGGCGGCGAGGGTGCGATGTGGAACGGCATGGCCCCGTTCGTCTCCGTGGACCATTTCTTCCAGAACCTCGGTGACGGCACCTTCGCGCACTCGGGCTCGCAGGCCATCCGCGCATCCGTGTCGTCGGGGGTGGACATCACCTACAAGCTCCTCGTGAATTCGGTGGTCGCCATGACCGGCGGGCAGCCGATCCCAGGCGGGCGGTCGCTCGCGGACCTCTGCCGCCTCCTCCTCGCCGAAGGCGTGAAGCAGGTCATCGTGACCACCGATGACCGCCGGCGCCCCGCGTACGCCGGCCTGCCGAAGGGCGTCGAGGTGTGGGACCGCGCAAGGATCCTCTCCGCCGAGGCGCAGCTCGCCCGGATCCCCGGAGTCACCGTGCTGATCCACGACCAGGAGTGCGCCGTCGAACGGCGGCGACGCAGACGGCGCGAACGGCACGCCGGCGCGGCGCGCGCTCGCCGAGTCTTCGTCAACCCGCTCGCCTGCGACGGCTGCGGCGACTGCGGCGCCACGTCGAACTGCGTCGCGGTGCGACCCGTCCGCACGGCACTGGGGTCGCGCACCGAGATCCACCAGGAGTCGTGCAATCTCGACTACACGTGCCTCGACGGCGACTGCCCGGCCATGCTCACCGTTGAGCCGGCGCAGGCCACGCGAGGCACCGCCACCGCGATCGGGCCGGGCGACCTCCCTCCGCCGCCGGCCATCGCACGAGAAAGCGCCTTTCGCATGCGGGTCACCGGCGTCGGCGGCACCGGGGTCGTCACCGCCGCCCGGATCGTCGCCGTCGCCGCGCAGCTCGGAGGGCTGTCGGTGCGCGGCCTCGATCAGACCGGCATCGCGCAGAAGGGCGGATCGGTCTGCTCCGACCTGCGGATCGGGGAGGAGCCGGAGCTCGAGTCGCACCGACTCGGCGCGGGTGAGTGCGACCTGTACCTCGGGTGCGACCTGCTCGTCGCCGCGGAGCCACGGCATCTCGCCGCCGCGTCGCCTGATCGCACGGTGGCCGTCATGTCCTCCTACGCGGTCCCGACCGGGCGCGAGGTCGCAGACCGCAGCCTTGCGCCGCCCGATCCGGTCGACCTCCGCGCCCGGGTCGAGCGGCGGACCCTGGCAGCAAAGTCGGTGTTCCTCGACGTCCAGGCGCTGTCCCGCCGGCGGTTCGGCTCCGACGTCTACGCCAACGTGCTCCTCTTGGGGGCGGCGTACCAGAGCGGATCCCTGCCGCTCGACCCCGCCCACCTCGAGGAGGCGATCCGCCGCAACGGCGTCGCCGCCGAGGCGAACATCCAGGCGTTCCGATACGGACGGCTGCTCGTCAGCGACCCGGAGGAGGCATCGCGCGCCGGGGGTGCCCCCCAGGAGCCCACCCCCGGCCCCGCCGCCGCCGGGCTCCTCCACCTCGTCGGAGCGGCACCCGGCAGCGAGCTCGAGCGGATCGTCGAGTCCGGGATCAGCGGCCTGGCCGCCTACCAGGACCGCGCCTACGCCCGCCGGTACGCGCAGGCGGTGGCCCGGTGCCGTGCGGCCGAGGAGGCGCGCTGCGGCGTGGTCGACGGGCCGTTCGTCCGCGCCGTGGCCGTCCAGCTCCATCGCGTCATGGCCTACAAGGACGAGTACGAGGTGGCGCGGCTCCACCGCTCGGCGTTCCTCCACGCCCAGATCGCGTCGGGCTTCGGGGCGGGGGCCCGCGTGCGCTACCACCTCCGGCCCGAGCTCCTCAGGCGGCTCGGGGTCGGGCACAAGGTGACGGTCGGGCGCGGCGCGGACGTCGCCTTCTCGGCGCTCTCGGCGCTGCGGCGCCTGCGCGGCACGTCCTTCGACCCGTTCGGCCGCAGCGAGCTGCGCCGCCTCGAGCGGGAGCTGCGCGACGGCTACGAGACGCTCGTCACGCGGCTGTGCGACTCACTCGGACCCGGCACCCACGCTCGGGCCGTCGCGATCGCCCAGCTGCCCGACGAGGTCCGGGGGTACGGGCCGGTCAAGGCCGCCGCGATCCGCCGGTTCTGGGAGGAGCTCGGCCTACTCGACCCGGATCACCTCGACGAGGTGCGCGAGGGCGGAGCCCGGCTCGGCCCCCCGCCCGTCGACCTGCCCCTCCGACCACGCCTGGGTTAGGGTCGCCCGAGACGATCTCCACGGGTCAGTGGAGGAGGAGATCGAATGGACGCTCCCGGGCTCACGAGACGCCGCGTCCGGCCGCCCCGCAGCCGCGGCGCGGCGCGCCGCGCGGCCTGCTCTGCCGCCGCCGCGCTCTCGGTCGTCGCGGCGGCGATTGCCGCCACCGCGATGCTGGCGGCCGGTGCGGGAGGAGCCTCTCACGAGTACTACGTCGCGATCGGCGCGTCGGAGGCCCTCGGCTTCCAAGGGGGGGGTCCGCACCACTCGACACGGGTCACCGACCAGGGCTACACCAACGACCTGCTCACAATGGAGAAGACCCGGTGGCCCGGCCTCCAGCTCTCGGTCTTCGCCTGCCCGGGGCTCCGCGTGGACATGGCGCTCGCCGGCCGGACAACGAATCCGCCGGGCTCCTTTGCGGCCAAGACGACGAGCGGCCGGTGCCGTCGCAAATCCGGGTCGGAGATCGGGGCAGCGTCGGCGTTCATCCGCTCGCACCGAGGCCAGGTCGTCCTGGTCACGATCGACCTCGGCTATCCGGACGTCGCGGCCTGCATGAAGGGGAAGTCCGTCGACGCCTTGTGCGTGACCGACGCGCTGGCGCGGATCCGCTCCGACCTGCCCAAGGCGGTCGCCCGCCTCCGGGCTGCCGGCGGCTCCTCGCTCAGGATCGTGGGCCTCAGCCACGAGGACCCCTTCCTCGCCTACTCCCTGGGCAAGCGGGACCCGGACCCCGCCTTCGTCCAGGCGAGCGCGGCGGTGACCGAACGGTTCAGCCAGGTGGTGCACGCGGCGTATTCGAGCGTGCACGTGCCGGTCGCCCGCGTCGCCAACGCCTTCGCGACCGGGGTCACCTCGCCGGCCCACCTCCCCAGGTGGGGCACCGTCCCCCTCGACGTCCAGCGGATCTGCTCCCTCACGTGGATGTGCGCCGGCGGCAACATCCATCCCAACACCGACGGCTACCGCGAGATCGCCGCTGCCGTGGCGGCGGCGATCGCCCGCTGAGC
>JAKATH010000098.1:2181-7374 GCA_021828055.1 Actinomycetes bacterium | reverse complement strand
GCTCCAGCACATTCGGTCTCAAGATCTCTCTTCCGAAACTGGACGTGTCCAGTGGCCCGGTGAGGCAGCTGAAGCTGTCGCTGTCGATCTCCGAGGCGACAAGCAAATTCACGGTGAAGGCGTCAGGCGGCATGGTGCTCGTCGCGCCGAGCTCCACAACCGCGACAAACGGGCACTGCCCGAACGGCGTGACACCTCCCAAGAACACGTCCGGGACGATCGTGGACACCTGCCTCACACTCACAGTGAGCGGCGAGCTGCAAGCCGGCACGACCGGCCTGTCGGTCACAATCTCTGCAAAGCTCACAGCGAACACCGGCTGGAAGCTCCCGAGCCCGGTCACATGGCTGACGATCCGCAAGCTGGCTGTCGTGATCGGCATCAAAGTGGGCGACACCGGCGTAGGGCTCAAATTCGGCATCGCCGGCGGATTCAAAATCGGGACAACGACACTCACAGTCGCCGTCTTGCTGAATATCACGCCCGAGCCGCCGTTCCTCGACATCCTCGGGTTCAAGGTGCAGAGCGTCACAGGGATCAACCGGCAGGACATCGTCGACCTCTACCACGACGTGACCGGCCACACATTGAGCGCGAGCGAGCTCCCGCCGCTGGCCCTGAAGGACCTTCTCTTAGAGTACGCAGTGACAACCACATCGACGCTCGGGCTCTGCAAGGGCCTGCACATCTCGGCAGCTCTGGTGATCACAAGCTCCACGAACCACAACTGGCCGGCGGGGGCAGGCACGGCACCGACATCACTCACAACGAACACATGCACAGCGCCTCCGAACCGCAGCACAGCCTGCACGGGGCACAAGAGCTCGTGCCTCGCCTCCGTCCTCCTCTCGATCGGACCCGCCGGCTTCGTCGGGAAGGGCCACCTCACGACATGGTCCGCAGGGCCGGTCTACGTCACACCGACGACACTGGACGTGACAATCACCACGACGAAGGTCCAGATCCACATCAGTGCAGGCGGCAAGCTTCTCAATCCCGTCACATGGCCCAGCAAGGGCGCGACAGCGCCGGAGTGGCTGAGAGGCTCGATCACACTGACAGTCGGGACCCAGCGGCTCCACCTGGCGGCCTCCGGCGACATCGGAACACTTCACGCCACAATCTCGGCGACAGGCTCGTTCGCGACACTCAAGAACCCCTTCTCGAATTTGCAGGGCTGGCTCACAACGGTGAAAGGCGCCTTGGAGACAGCTGTGACACATGTCAAGTCGGCGATGACAACGGTCGGCAACACCGTGAGAGGGTGGTACACAACCTACGTGGCGTCGACCGGGAACCAGGTGGCTGGCGACATCCAGGGTGCCTACAGCTTCTTCAGCTCTTCAGGGCCGACATCCTGGAAGAAGCTCTACGCAGTCTTCGCGGAGGTCACATCGCTCATCTCCGGCTGGAACAATACGGCGAACAAGTTGAAACTGTCGTTCCTGGACATCACAGCAAGCGTGGTCTTCCGCGCCGCGCTTTACGGGATCCATGTCAACGGGTGGACTGTGTGCCCCTTCGGGAAGTGTGTGACCATCATCCCTGGGTTCACGGTCCCGGGGGTCTGCTCCTCTGGGACACTGAAGGGGACGCCACTTTGCACCACATCGACACCCATCACGGCAGCGCAAGAGCAGTTCGCGAACCCGACAGTCAACTCGCACCTGAGCAGCGTGACACTGCACTCACCCGCCACAGACAAGACACTGGTCACGAAGCTCCACAGCGTCGATCCGGCCGGGACGACTTCGCTCTCGTGCGCGACGTTCGACGCGAGCTACACGAAGAACGGAACGACCGACGAGGGAACAGTCGGACCGACCACCGTCACGGTCAACACGCTGGGGAACACCGTGACAGTCAACGCCCCGGACCCGACACAGTTCAAGAGCAGCACATCGTCGACAAACCATTCGCTGGGGACGACGTTGAGCCAGCACACGCTGAACAGCCTCTACAGCGGCAGCAACGACGGAACGTGCACGCTGCCGACCAAGAAGGTGACGCTCCCGTCGCTCACCCTCGGGCTCAAGCAGTCCTCGATCGACGAGGGCAGGACGGTCACAGCGAGCGGCTTCGCCGGGACAGGGATCACCACCGTGACAATCACATGGGGCGATGGCTCGAGCAGCTCGGTGACCGTCACAGCCACGACGCACACCTACGCCGCGTCCCATGTGTACAAGGACGAGAAAGGGAGCCCCTTCACCGTCACGGCCTCGGCTTCTACGGCCTCGGCTTCTGGGGCCTCGGCTTCTCGGGTCACGTCGACGTCTAGGAAGGTCACCGTCTTGGACCGTCCGCTGCAGCTCACAACGTTCACGGTGGCTCCGACGACAATCAAGGTCATGCAGTCGGTGACCGTGTCCGGCACGCTGACTGGCGCCCCGGAGGCAGGGGAGCCGGTGACCGGTGCGATCGTCTGGGGCGACGGCACACGGACGAACGTGACGGTCACAGCGACAGGCAAATTCGCGGCCTCCCACGTCTACGATCGGCTCACCCCACCCGGCAAGCCCACGGGGGTCGACCACATCTCGGTCGAGCTCACGGAGACAGACGGCACCCAGGTCAGCACAGCGGCGACAGTCACGATCCACGACGTCCCGCCCACTGGGCTGGTCTCGCCCACGACCGGTGGGGTCGTGGCGAACCAGGGCACCGTGTTCACCCACACCGGCACCTCGCTCGGTTGGGAGTCCGAGGTGACAGACGTCTCGCCGGCGCAGGGCTTCAACTTCGCGTTCGACTGGGGGGACGGCACCCCGACAGGCAGGGCCACCGTGACAGCGCCGACACCGACGACGCCAACCGGCAAGCTGTACACCTACCCCGTCAAGCTGGGGTCGGTCAACCACACGTTCGCCGACGCGTGCCTGTACACAGTCACCACGACGGCCACCGACGACGACACGCTCTCGACGACGGTCACGACGCCGGTCGTCGTGACCGCGCCGCTCGGGTCGAACCCTGATCCGCCCGGCTACTGGCTCCGGCAGCTCTCCACAGGACGGCCCGCGCCGCCGCCGTCGGGGAGGATCCCGGCCAAGACGCTCGGCTGCTACCTCGAGATCGCTCAGCACCTGAGCCCCGAGCTCGGCAGCCTGACGCCGTCGGCGGCGGCCTCCATCCTGCGGCCCGGACCTCCGCCCTCGCCGCCCTCGCGCGTGGCCATGCTCGTCACCCAGCTCCGCCGGGAGCTCCTCACGGTGCTGCTCGACTTCGCGAACGGCAGCTGGAACTGGACGCAGGAGATCCCGCTGGCGCCGACACCTCCCAAGGGAGGCGGTCAACCCCACGAGGCGACCCTCCAGACGCTCGTCGCGAACGCCAACCAGGCGCTCGCCTCAGGGTCGGACACAGCCCAGGCGCTGCAGGTCGCGCTCAGCGAGCTGCGCCGGGCCCAGGGGCCGGAGCTGCCCCCGTCCCTCAGCTGGTCGCCGAGCACGGACGGGATCTACAGCTTCGGCACGGTGAACGCCACGACAACGGTGACCGAGACGTTCACGATCACCAACCCGGGTCCGAACGGAAAGCTCCGCCCGCTTCCCCCTGCCGTCGCCGTCGGGCTGACCGGGTCCGCCACAGCGTTCACCGTCACCTCGACCACCTGTCCTGCTGCACCCGTGCCGCCAAGCACGATGCCCCCCCCGGCCCCTCCGGCCAGGAGGTGCACCGTGACGGTCGAGTTCACCCCCAAGACAAGTGACAAGACCTACGACGCCACGTTGACGGCGATTGCTGGACCGGGTCCCGGCATCGCAAGCCTCGTCGTCACGGGGACGGGCGACTTCCCGCCGAGCATCGCGGTCACCTTCAGCACGACCTCTAGAACGGGTTCGTGCGAAGTCAACCTGACGCTCACGGACTTCAAGCCCACAACGCACTACACAGTGACCTATGCCGTCACATCCTCAGGGAACGTCACCGGACCCAGTTCGTACGCCGCGGGCGTCACGACCAACGGCTCGGGAGACTTCTCGGGAGCCGTGCTCGGCCTGACCGCTACAGACGCGATCTCCTTCACCATCGGGGGGGTGACGACGCCCTATACGGACGCCGTCTGCTGAGCGCAGGTGCAACCGGGAGCCCCTCGACGCTCGTCGGTCGCCCACGTCCGGCCGGTGCCGGCGTCCCCCGCCGGCCGCCATCACGTGGGGAGGCTCACCACGGGTAACGCCCGTCGCGCTCGAAGGCGGAGGTCCTCCAGGAGTACAGCACCGCCGCCAACGCGGTGGCGAGGTTCATGCTCGACACTCCGGGTCTCATCGGGACTCCCACCGATCGATGCGCCACCTCACGGACCCAAGCCGGCAGCCCGTGGCGCTCACTTCCCACGACGAGGATCGAGTCGGGCGCAAGCCTCCCGGCGTCCAGCGGCTCGCAGTCGATGTCCACCGCGACGATCGGCCGATCACAGGACGTGGGCAGCTCCATACTTGCCACCGGCAGCGCGAACTGCAGGCCGGTGGCGCTGCGGATGGCGACCGGCGACCAGGGATCTTGGCCGGAGACCGTCACCGCTCCCAGGTCGGCTGCCGCAGCCACCCGGACGACGGCCCCCACATTGCCGGGGTTGCGCGGGCGATCGAGATGGACGATCGGCTTGGCCCGCTCGGCGAGGACCGCAGCGATGTCGTACTGGGGGCGCGCACAGATCGACAGGAGCGGGCTCGAGAGGCTCCGCCGGGAGAGGCGGTTGAAGCGCTCCCTCGTCACGACCTGCAGGACGCCTTCGATGCCGGGGACGGACTCGGGGGCGAGGCGCTCGGCCAGCACGAGCAGTCTCTGCCGGTCGTAGGTCACGGCCACGTCCAGCCGAGCGCCGAAGCGAAGGGCGTGGCGGGCGGGGTGGAACCCCTCGAGCACGGCGAGACCGGGGTTGCGGTAGGCGGCGTAGAACTGACGAGTGAGCTCGCCGTCCTGCGAGCTCATGCGCCTGCATCCCGCCGGGGACGGGACCGGCGTCGACGCGATGCCCGGCGCGGCGCAGCCGGTCGTGGGCGTCGCACGAGCTGGCATCCGTCGGGGTCGCACAAGGGGCGCATGGCGTTCCCCGTATTGTGCGTCACCGTTGGTGCCGGCGGCCCGGGCGGTGCCGCCGACCCGTTGACGTCGTCGATCGAGCACCGACGTGGCCCAATCGGTGTGGCTGGAGGAGACTTCGATCGGGGCCGCGAGGGGCGAAGG
>JAKATH010000098.1:0-2081 GCA_021828055.1 Actinomycetes bacterium | reverse complement strand
CGAAGGCATCGAAGAAGAGGAGCCCAGATGACCGTAGGCACCTTCCCGCCCTTGCGCAGCAACTACCCACGCGGCTCGGCTCCCTGGGTGTACCGCCTCGCGCAGTGGCGAGCCCTCGGCTACACGGACGAGGAGCTGGAGCGTCCGAAGATCGCGATCGTGAACTCGTCTTCGGATCTCGCGATCTGCTTCTCGCACCTGGACGCGATCGTGCCGAAGCTGAAGAAGGCGATCCACGACGCCGGGGGCCTCGCGCTGGAGGTCCGCACCGCGGCTCCGAGCGACTTCATCACGAGCGTCGGCCGAGGGGGCCGCTACATCCTCCCGACCCGGGACCTCATCGTCTCGGACATCGAGGTCGCGGTCGAAGGCGCCATGCTCGACGGGATGGTCTGCCTCGCGTCCTGCGACAAGACCACCCCGGCACAGCTGATGGCGGCAGCTCGCCTCGACATCCCGACGATCATCGTCCCCTGCGGCTACCAAGCGAGCGGCCGCTACTGCGACGCGCACCTCGACATCGAGGACGTGTTCCTGAGCTCGGGTCGCCTGCGCTCCGGCGAGGTGACCCTCGACGAGCTCGAAGCGATGGCGAAGGCGGCCGTCACCTCACCGGGGGTGTGTGCCGGAATGGGCACGGCGAACACCATGCACATGGCGGCCGAGGCGCTCGGCATGGCGCTCCCGGGCAGCGCGCCGGTGAAGGCGAACAGCGAGCGGATGTGGGAGACCGTCGAGCGATCGGGCCGCCGCATCGTCGAGATGATCGCCGAGGACCTGCGGCCCCGCCAGATCCTGACCGAGCCCGCCTTCGAGAACGCGGTGGCGGTGGTGCTCTCCGCAAGCGGCTCGATCAACGCGGTCAAGCACCTCCAGGCGGTCGCCGTCGAGGCCGGGTGCGCGATCGACATCTGGGCCGAGTTCGAGGACCGGGCCGGGAGCGTCCCGCTGCTCATCGACGTGAAGCCGAACGGACCACACCACATCGACGAGTTCGAACGGGCGGGCGGTGCGCTCGCCTTGATGCACGAGCTGTCGCCCGTGCTCGACCTCGACGCGCTGACGGTCGCGGGCCGCCTCGGTGACGTGCTCCAGGACGCCGCGCCAACCGAGCGCGAGGTGATCCGGCCGTTCGACGACCCGCTTGGACGGGAGCCGACCATCCTCATCGTGCGCGGCTCGCTCGCGCCCTCCGGCGCCATCGTGAAGCGGGCGGTCGCAGACACCCGTCCGAAGCAGTTCGCCGGCGAGGCCGTCATCTTCCACACCCGCGAGGAAGCCATCGCGGCGCTCGAGGCCGGCGAGATCCGGCCGGGCCACGTGGTCGTGCTGCGCGGGCTTGGGCCGAAGGGTGCGCCGGGCATGGCGTTCGTCTCGGGGTTCGTCTTCGCCCTCGAGGGCTCGGGGCTCGCGCCCCAGGTCGCGGTGGTGACCGATGCGCAGCTGTCGGGGCTCGTCAACAAGGGTCTCGTGGTGGGCGAGGTCGCGCCCGAGGCGGCTTGCGGGCCGCTCGGCCTGGTCGAGCCCGGCGACAAGATCACGATCGACCTTGACCGCCGGACGGTCGACCTCGACGTGGCGCCGGAGGTGCTCGCGCGCCGCGAGCCGCGCCTCGCCCGCCACGACGACCGGCGCAGCTACCTGAACGTCTACGCGCGCACCGTCGACCGGCCAGAGCGCGGGCTCGTCCTCACCGCGGAGCTGGATCCGCCGAGCGCGGGAGCCCGGGCCGAGTCGTGACCGCCTCCGTGGACGGTGTGCGGAGTCCCTGCGCCCGCTGGGGTCACGCTTTCGTCTCCACTCGGTCCACGACGGCGTCGGCTCCTTCGAAGGGGACGGGGCCGGCTGCTCGGCGGCGCGTCCACCAGGCGAAGGCAACCCCGAGACCCAGCAACGCCCCGAGGGTCTCGTCGATGCCGTTCCCGAAGGCCTTGGGCCCGACGACGAAGAACCCGACGAGCAAGCACCCCATGACGACGCTCGAGAACACGGCGCCCGCCAAGAGGCCGGGGTGACCGTGGGGTTGGAGCTTCACGTCGGGGAGCCGCTTGTGGCCGGTGGTGAGGAACACCACCGCGGTG
>JAKATH010000013.1:9346-40420 GCA_021828055.1 Actinomycetes bacterium | reverse complement strand
GCGGCAGGCCGGCAGGTCGGGAAGGCAGAATGGTGACTGAGTACGTCGTCGTGATCGAGCAGGAAGGCGACGCCTGGGGTGCGTATGTGCCCGATCTTCCCGGTTGCGTGGCGGCTGGCCGCTCCCGCGACGAGGTCGAGAAGCTCATCGCCGACGCGATCCCTCTGCACATCCAGTCTTTGCGGGAGCATGGCGAGCCGGTTCCCCATCCGACGGCGATGGGCTCAACGAAGGTCCGGGTCGCATGAGCACCGCGAACCCGGAGTGTCCCCTCACCTGACGTAGCCATCACGGCGGACCTTCGCGTGCCGAGCCGCCAGGCTGATCGCCGGCCCTTCCACCAACGGCTCGAGGTTCGCATTGTGGGAGGCTGGGGGCGCCGAGCCGACCAGTCCTCCGCGCGCACCTGCGCCGCCACGTCGGCCGATTCCCAGCCGCGATCGTAAAGGGTGACTGCGACATCAACGTATGCCGCCTTGGAGCGCGACATGGCCGCTCCCCCGGTCTGACCGTGCGGGCCACGCCGGCGGTTCCGTCTCCCGACTGTTGCCCCTCGCCACAGTGCCCGCCGCCAACGGAATCCGGAAGATCCGCACTCGGCGACGCTCCGCGAAGTCGATCCCAACTGCCAGCCGGGTTCGGAGAACGAGATGTGCGGATCACCCGCCATGTCAACGAAGCCGCGAGGAGCGGATGCGGCATCGGCGGGATCCAGCTCGAGGTCGTGCACTCTTCACCGACGTACCTCCATCTGCCAGGGGAGGCTCCCCGTCCACCCGGTGATCCAACTGCTGATGCCGAGACCTGCCACGTCGAAGTCGGCGTGCTGGGCCAGGACGGCGCCGCCGGCAGCGAGCTGCCGCAACAGGACGACCACCGCGTGCGTCGGCCTTCGGGAGGTGCAGGCCAATGGGGCGCCGTCCCATCCTCGATCCGCCGCCTCCCCAACGCCCGTCGCACCACCTCCTCAGTGCTTGCCCTCGTCCCAGCCCACCCTGGCCAACGCTGACCGCACCTGGTCGAAGTTGAGCGCCGGCACCAGCCCCGCCGTTTCCTCGAAAGCCGCCATGAGCGCGATGTGGAGCCCCCGCAGGTCGGTGACGGTGAACCGAAAGACGTTCGGGTCGGCCGCCCTCCAGATCCATCGACGTTCGCCCACGGTGACGAGGATACGGAGTGGCTGTGTCACCGGTCGGGGGTGACCATCCGACCGGTACGACGTCGGCCTGACTGATGATCGGCAGGGAGGCGCGGACGCATCCATGGCGATTGTACGTCATCATGAAGATATTGTACAATCTCTGTATGGCGACGATGGCGATCAGCGAGGCTCGGGAGCGATTGGCCGAGGCGGTGGAGACCGCCCACACCGAGGCAGTGGTCCTCGAGCGCTACGGCCAGCCGGTGGCGGTCCTGGTCAGCCCCGAGCGGTACGAGGAGCTGATGGAGGCGCTGGAGGACGTCGAGGACGTCGAGGCCTTCGACGCCTCCATGGCCGAGGAGGGTCCGAGCATTCCCTGGGAACAGGTAAAGGCCGACCTCGGCTGGGTGTGAGCCGCTACCGCATCGAAGTCCGCCCGGCAGCGGCGCGAGCGCTTGGCAAGCTGGACCTCGACGTGTGCCGCCGTATCCAGGGGGCGATCGCCCTTTTGGCCACCGACCCCCGACCGCCGGCGGCCAGAGCGCTCCGGGGCCGACCGGGGTTTCGCGTTCGCGTCGGGGACTATCGGATCGTCTACACCGTTGCCGACGACGTGCTTTTGGTCGTCGTGGTCGCGCTGGGCCATCGTCGGGAGGTCTACGACCGGTGACGGGCCGAAGCCCCGCCCTGTGTGGCACTTCACGGCTTGTGTATTTGTGAACCTGCGAAATGCATGTCGATCGTCTGCGACCACAGTCAGCCGAGCACCAGCCTGCCCAGCCGCACCACCGGCCGGAGGACTGCCCCGGCTCCCGCCGGGGGCGCCGAGGAGGTCTGCACGTTTCTGTGGGGACCGAGTTCACGTTTGGACCGTCGTCATCGTGCCAGGGGGCTGTGACACGCCTGGCCGAGGCGCACAGACCTGCCGGAGGGTCGCCGAGCGTCGCAGGGGGGCGCGGGGATCTCGGGACGGCCCGAGCGTTGCGAGAACCGTCTTTGACTACGGCGGGGCGTTCGCCGCTGCGACGAGCTCGGCGATCGTGGTCCGCCGACGGCGCCGGGTCCGCGGAGGAAGCCCCACACGCTGGCGGCGCTCGTCATCTGCCCGTCGTGCCTCGAAGGCGTCCATGATCGCGGAGTTGCGGATGGCGAGTGCGGCGGCGAGGAAGAGCGTCGGCCCGACGAGGCCCGTCAGCCGGCACCAGCCTTTGCCGATGTCGATCGTCGCCGGATCCTTCATCCGGGAGTTCGAGCGCTCGACGCCGGTGCGGCGAGCGAAAGAGCGGCGCCAGAGCCTGGAGGGATAGTCGTGCTTCTGGGCGGTCTTGGCGTTGACCGACGGCGGCACGGTGATGGTGCGCTGCGTGCAGCAGGTGGGCGGGTGCTCTGGCGGCGAGAGGACCTCGGGGCGGGTGAGGTCGAGCATCATCGAGGACTCCCGCAGCGGGCAGCGGACCTTGGCCACCAGGGCCGGGCAGGCGACCCGGTGGTAGCCGTCTGCGTCCTGCGCCGTGAGGCGGCCGAGCTTGTAGCGGGCGAGCTCGGCGGCCCGTTGGTCGTGAGCAGCGACCTCTTCGGCGCTGGCGTCGCGTGCGAGCGGGGAGAGCTCGAAGAGTCTTTTGGGGGTGGCCGGGCAGTACAGGTTCCCGTTGTGGCAGATCGCACCGCCATGGGTGCCCTGGGGGCCCCGGTCCTGGGGATGGAGGTCGATCACGAGCCTTGCCCCTGCCCGACGCAGCGGCAGGGCGAAGTGCTCTGCGACGCGATGGGCGTAACCCGAGTCGGCGAGCACGTCGCCCAGCTGGAGCCTCCCGGCCTCTGCCGCCTGGACGAGGTCCCTCACGAAGACCGGGACCGGGTCCTGCGAACAGGCGCTGAGCGTCATGTGCCGGACGAGCTCTGCGACCTCGGGGCCCTCTTCGTCTCTCACCATCGTGGCGAGGGAGCAGTAGTGGCCGAAGAACAGCTCGCCCTTTTCGCCCGGCCCGCCGCCGCGCCGATGCCCCCAGGCGGCTTCGGGGTCGGCCGAGATGCCGTCACGTCCCGGCGGGTGGGCGAAGCTCTCGTAGTCGGTCCAGTCGACCGCCAGCGAGGTGGAGGCCTCCCTCGCCGTCTCGGGCACGCTCGCCTCGACGAACGCGTCGACGAAGCGCTGCAGCAGCGCGGAGGCGAGCCCGTCGGGCTCGTCCTTTGCGAGCGCCGTCTCGACCAATGCGTTCAGGTACTCCACCTGGCGGTAGGTGAGCTGATGGGGGGCCCCGTGCCAGTCGACGGAGCCTTCGGTCTCTCGAGCGGCGATGGCAGCGCGAAGATAAGTGACCCCAGGCCGGCGATGCGTGCAAGGCGCACGTTTTCGCGGCCCCGCGGATAGGGGACGCGGCCCACGAGGTCCTGATGGCGACGCTGTGTACGCTCGCTCTGTGAGCTACCGCCCGGCTGCCGCGCTTGTCATGGGGCTCGTGGCGCTTGCCGCGGCGATCGTGACGACCAGCGCGAACCTCACAGGCGGACCGAATCGGGGTCCAGCGCCTGAGCCGTCGAACCTCGCTCACCTGGCCGCATCCGTTCCGCCGTTCCCTCGGTGTCCAACAGGGGCGACAACCACACCAGTCGCCCAGTCGCTCGACGGAGCCTTCTCTGCCTGCCTCCGCGTCGGGGACGTCGCGTCCGGTCAGTACCACGTGGTCGTTGCGGCGGCAATCACACAGGAAAAGCTGTATCCCGCCCAGCATGAACCCCGGATCCGCCTCTCCGTCTCGCCGCGTTCGGGACGACCGGGGAGCCGTGTCACTCTGACCGGTGTCGTGAGCGTGCCGCACAAGCTCACAACGGGGCCGCCTCCCAACAAGACATCCACAGCGGAAATTTGTTGGGGCGGGTGTCCGGGAGGGTTGAGCGACACCCTGAGCACGGTCCGCTGGTCGTCGACCACCACCTTCCGGTTGCACTTCAGGGTGCCCGATGCGCCGTGGATCGAAGCCGGGCCATCGGTCAAGCCCCGCGTGATGCCGCTCACCTCAGGCATCTACCGCATTGGGCTGCGCTGTCTAGGCCCGTTTGCCCACAGCAAATGCGGGTTCGCTCCGGCGGAGGCCTCGGTCGTCTTCCGGCTCGTCGTCCCCAAGCGTGCCGACGTGGCGCGCTGCCCGACGCCCACTTCGTGCGCCTACCTCAGTCTGCACCCAGCGACGTCGATCCCCGCCCAAGCGGTGGAGGTACGCGGGGTCACGCCGATCGTCTCGATGATTGCAACAAGGCCCAACGGGGCAGCCCTTGCAGTCCTTCCCGGGCCGGCGAGCGGTACCCAGATCGTCTTCGGCCCGAGCCCCGCGCCCCGAGTCTCCCTGAGCTACCACTGGACCCACATGGGCGACGCTTCCCTCGACGTGAAGGCGCCGCCGAGCTTTGCGAGCCTCGGGCACTTTTCGGTTCTCAGCGAGACCGAACCCGGCCTCTCTCCGGTGTCGAGCAACCCGGCGACACCAGAGCGCGTCGCACACTGCGCACCGGGAGCGGCGGTTATCACATCGTTCGGGACGAACGGCGCGGTCACGACCACGAGCATCCCGACGGCCGGTGCCATCGCCGCGCTTGCACAGAGCGGGTTCTCGCGGATCTACACACCGAACTACAAGCCACCCAGCTGCGCCGCGGTGGCGCTTCCCCTAGGCGGTCAGGCGGTCTTCGTGGCGTTCCAGGTCCCCGTCGTGCCGACAGAGACCGTGCAAAGAGACGTGGGGCTCCAGTCGTTCGACGACGGCGCCTCCTGGAGCCTCCTTCCGGTCCCTTCCGGCGCGACGCCGACGGGGTTCGGTGGCTTCCGCTACCAGGGGGATCTGGTCGAGAGCGTCTATTCGCCGGCAGCCCGCGACCGAGCAGCTCGCCCGCCTCTCGTAGAACAGTTCGATCCAGCATCCAAGACCTGGCATCGAGGATCCCTCGGGTGCCCCACGAGCGGCCCGTGCGTCACGTTCGGCCCCTTCTCGTGGTCGAACTGCGCAGGAGGGATCCATGCCGACCAAGAGCTGATGCGATCCTCCGACCGCGGTGCGTCGTGGAGCGAGCCCCTCTGGCCAGCTCTCGTGGATCCGTGTGCGGGTGGCGAGCTCGCCGCGATCTCGACATCCACCGAGCTTCTCGTCCATGGGTCGATGCGCTTTCCCTATTTGATCCTGCGGTCGACCGATGGTGGGGCGACCTGGAGCGACGTCGGGCTTCCCTCCGCGCCATTCGTCGCGGCCACAGGCCTTGTCACAGGCCAGATCACGCTTCTTTCGAACGGGGCGCTGCTTCTGCTCACAAACCGTCCGGGCACATGGGAGCTTCTCCCTTCGGGCTCACAGCGCTGGTGCACGGTCAGGAGCATTCCTGACTCGACGCGATCCTCGGCCAGGAGCGGCTCGGGCTTCTCCGTCTTCGGTGGACAACTCTGGTGGATACGCGCCAACGGAGCTACCTCCTCGACGTTGGATCACATTGAGATCGCAGACGTCATGTGCTGAACCACAAAGGCGGCGTTCTTCCCCGATTGACGGCGCGCGCCGAACCAGCGGTATGGGACTTCTGCCCAGCTCGGCAGCGCGCGGTTATGCGATGCTTCACCTTGCATGGGACAATCTTGCCACGGTGAGCGTGGTCGGCGGTCCGTGAGCTTCCGCGCCGTTGCGTCGCTGCTCCTCGCTTCGGTGGCGGTCGCAGGCGCCGTTGCGACCGGGACGGCGGCGAACAGTCCAAGCGGACCCCCAGACGTCACCGTCCCAGACGTACTCGGTCTTCCTGCTCTCAAGGCGGCGTATCGGATCGACTTCGCCCACCTCAAACCGGTGTGCCGCGATGCCCATCGCCGAGGGACAGTCGTAGAGCAGCGTCCAGTCGCTGGGACCGATGTTGCCCGAGGCTCAGTGGTGACGATCTTCAGCGGCGACGATGACTGCCCAATCGTCAACCTGGTACCCATAGCGACATCGACTTCGACGACCACGACCATCCCACCGTCGACGACAACGACGCCTACGGCGACCAAGGCGCCCGGACTGAACCCCATCCCACCGGACGCCACCGTCCGCACGATCACCGTCGCGTTCGTGAACCTCACAATCGGCTACGTGCTTGTCACTACGACGAAAGGAAAGGGCTGTGAGATCGCCGTCGAGAAGACGACCGACGGCGGTGCCGACCTCGGAAAAGCGGTTCCGGTCGCACCGTGCTCCCAGTTCACACTAGGCCTCACAGGGAGCGTGCGGCTAGCCGTCGACGACCATGGGGACGGCTTCATCTACGGCAAGGCGCTCTATGCGACCCACGACGGCGGGAGCACCTGGCAGGCAGTGCACGAGCCAGGTCAGGTGCTCGACGTCGAAGCCATCGGTTCCTCGGTCTGGATGTTCGTCGGGCAATGCAAGACACCGAGCTGCTGGGTGGTGCTGATGGAGTCGACAGATGGCGGCATGAGCTGGCACCCGAGCCCCGTCGAACCTCCGATCCTGGTGACAACGACCGATCCTCGGCTGGTGCGCGTGAGCACCCTCTCCGCCTTCGTGCTGACAGCCCCGCGCCGCAATGCCTTCGGCGAGCCGGACACAGTCCCGATGTGGTTCACGCAGGACGGTGGTCACTCCTGGGTGCAGCACAACCTGCCCTGCCCCATGGACTCCTTGGACGTGGTCATGGCTGCTTCGCCGGACGGCAAGCTCTTCGCCGTCTGCGCGGCTGAGCCGGCAGCTGGCAGTCAACCGAAGTCGGTCGTGGTCTCCACCGACGGAGGCGTTACTTGGGCGGCGGCCGGTCCGTGCACAACCGCGATCCTGACCGGTGAGTGCACCGCCAAGCCCCTGATCTTGGGCTACCTGGGCACACTCGTCTCGCCCGCTCCGACAGTCGTCTATCTCACGGGGAATCGCAGCCCCATCTACAAGACGACCAATGGCGGCGTCACGTGGACCACGATCGGAGTCACACCCTCCACAGGCAACACGGCCCTCACCTTCTTCAATGAAAGGGAGGGGTTGGTGCTGTCGGAGAACTTCGCGCGAACCTTATCGCGAACCAACGACGGTGGCGCCACGTGGAGCAAGGTCACCATGAACCGCGCCTCCTGAATCTGGGCCTCCCGTCGAACACCCGAACCGCTGCGGATGCAGCCCACGAGCCGCCGATTTGCCCGACTCGACGGGTCGCAGGGGGCGGCTTTCGGGGACGCGTCTGGATCCAGGTAGCATTCCACGCTCCGAATCAGCAACTGAACGCGGTGAAATTCCGCGTCGAACGAGCTGGCAAGCCTGGAGTCGTGTTCGAACGATTCACCGACCGGACACGACGGGTGCTCCTGCTGCCCAGGAAGAAGCCCGTCTCTTCAACCACCGCTACATCGGGATCGAGCACGTCCTGCTGGGGCCGATCCGTGAGGGCGATGGCCTCGCCACCCAGGCGTTGCTGTCCCTCGGTGCCTCCCTCGAAGCCGCGAGGAGGAAGGTGAAGGAAGCCGTTGGCCAATCCGCCTCCGAGCTCACCGGCTCGCCGCCGCTCACCCCGAAGGCGAAGAACGTCCCGGAACTGTCACTTCGGGAGGCGCCGCAGCTGGGGCTCCGAGATATCGACACCGAACACGTGCTCTTGGGCCTCGCCCGGCAGGGAGAAGGCCCGGCTGTCCAGGTGCTCGCCGGGCTCGGCGTCTCTCTCGACCGGGTCCGGCAGAAGCTCATCTCCCTCATGAGTGAACTTGGCTACGTGCCGAGCACCGAGGGTGTGGCTGTCGCCGCGCAGTTCACTGCTTCCGCATTGCGTACGCGACTTGAGGAAGACAACGACACCGACGATCCGTCATCCGACACGGTTCAAGATGCGCCAGCGATGGGAACGCCCCTTTCAATGGTGCCGGCGAGCATGACGCGCGATCTTGCCTTTCGCTACGACTGGCTTCCGGTTCACCGCATCCAAAGACGCGGCGACTTCTGGGCTCTCTGGCGAGTCGACGAGGAGCATCTCGAACGCCTTGCCCGACGGTACGAGCTTGACGAGACGACTCGGGAGGTTGCGGGGAACCGGTGGCTCGGAGAAGTTGAGAGACGCTGCTCAGCTGTCCGGATCCAGATCGAGCGTCAGGATCGGCGTCATCTGCATCGACTGCGTCGACATCGCACCTTCAGGTCGAACGCGCTGTTTCAGCTCTACTGGAACACAGTTGGCCCAGGGGGAAGAACGTGGTTCGGTAATCGCTACGTCACGATTCGGCGTTACACGTTCAGGCTCCGCTGGCGACCGTGACAGCAACGCCCACTGCCGAGCGTTCAGGGCGAGGGGCTCCGATCGGAAGCCGTCACGTGATGGGGCATGGCGCCCGATCGAGGTCGGCCAGAGTCTCTTCACGATGCCAAGCAGCGCCGGAGTGCGTCTCGAGCGACCGCACTGACGCTGCGATGCTCCTCTTCGGCGCGCTCGTGAAGAGCCTCTGCCAGGTCGGGCTCGATCCGAAGATCGAGTCGAGGCGAGACGCCACGACCAAGCGACGGCCGACCGACCTTCCTCGGGGTGGCGAACTCGAGGTCGTAGCCGGCCTCTGCCTCGTCGGCGAGCTTTTCCTCGATCTCCGGGGTGAGCACCCCTCCGCTGTTCGTTTTCCCTACACGCGCCATCTCTTGGCCCCCTCGCACTCCCTCGGTACTTTTCGCGCAGCGCCATGGCGTGGATCACCCGAAGGTGATCCACGCCGTTCGCATCGGCCTCCATCTCGACCCCGACCACCTCGACGGCCAACCCCGCCTCGTCGTCCCCGAGGAAGACGAGGCGGGGGTCGGGCACTGCGGCGTCCGGTGGTGCTGGCTGGATGTACACCAGGCCGCAGTGCTCCACGACGAACCGGGCGGCGTGGCGGGCGATCCCCTGGTACCCGTACACCGTCGTCGTGCGGGGATCGGCGTGACGTCCAGCTCGCTGCCCGCCACGCAGCGATACCCCGGCGTCCAAACTGGTAATGAGCGATGTTCGGAGCATGTGGGGATGGACGTGGCCGAGCCCTGCCCGCCGACCGATCGAGCGCACCCAACGTTGGGCGGTCCGGCGGCCGAGGCGCTGTCCGTCTGACCTACGCAGGATGGGTCCGGACGACTGCTCGCCGACCGCGAGGTCGATGGTCCTCGCCGTGCGCGGGACGAGCGGGATCACGGCCGGCTTGGACCCTTCCCCATGATCCGAAGCGGCTCCCCATGCTTCCGCAACGATTGGATGTGCAGAGGGATCGCTTCGGCAATGAGCTGCTTCGAGGTGATGCTCACCCGGCTGGTGACGGGCTGTTCGTGGGAGGACGCCGAGGCGTTGTGTGGGAGGAAGGTGTCCGACACGACTGTTCGGGCCCCGCGTGACGAGTAGGAAGCGGCCGGGGTCTTCGGGATCGTCGCGAAAGAAGCAATCGCTGGCTACGAGATCATCGGGCTCGACCTCTCCGAGGTGGCGATCGACGGCTCCTTGCACGAAAGCCCTGCTGGAGGCGAAGGAACTGGCAAGAACCCGTCCGACCGGGCGAAGCTCGGTTGGAAGTGGCCCATCCTCACCGAACGGAACGGCATTCCGATCGGCGTGGCCACGCTCACCTGACCCGATCCCGTCGGGCCTTCTTCGCAGTTGCTTCCCACCCCGGCTCTTGACCGGCATGGCACTGCGGCAGTTCGGGCTCCCCGCGTGCTCGGTGAGGCCGGAGGGCCCCCCTCCATCGCTGGCACAGCACGGTTCGTGGCAACGACCTTCTCCATCGCCTTCACTCCCCTTCCGGGATGCACATCCGCTGAGCCCGCCCTCCTATTCGAGGTGTCCTGCCAACGGGGGGATGGTCAGAGCCTGTCAGTGTTGGTTCGTTTCCGGGTGGGCCCTCCGGGTCGAAGACGGTCGAAAATGTGAAGGCCTCGCCAGCCGACCGACCTGAGCCACGCGTCATGGGCTTCGACACCGACGAAGGTGACGCAACGAAGTCCGGTGCGTGATTGGTCGCGCCGTCTTCTCTCGCTTCTCCAGCTCAGCCCCGGGGCGACGCCCATCCCTGACGCGTGACACAGCCCGCCTGCACAATGTGGACGATGACTGACGTTCGCTCATCCCCGATGTTGCCGCTGCGGTGGTCGGAGCCGCCCACAGGCCGCTCCGACCCGAGCATTGACCGCCTCGAGGGCGCGAGCACCAGGGACGGAAGTGCCGACATCGACCGAAGCACCTGTGTCAGCTCCGAGACCTGGGGCGAGCCCCCTCACGACCAGCCGACCGCGCCCTCACACTACGGCGTACGGCCCGAGATCGTAGTGAGGACGAGCTCGCGCCGGCGGAAGACCGCCTCCGCGTTCTGGGACAACGGCCGCATCGTCGTCGTGATGCCTGCCCACGTGCCCCGGTCGGAACGGCCCGATCTCGTCGAGTGGCTCGTCGCCCGGGTCCTGGCAAGGCGGCCCGGTGCGAAGGCGACCGACGACGCGCTCGCGGCGCGCGCAGCCGCGCTCGCCGACCGCTACGTCGACGGCATACGACCTGCGTCCATCCGCTGGGTGACGAACCAGGGCAAACGATGGGGATCGTGCACCGCGCAATCGGGCGAGATCCGCCTCTCGCACCGTCTCTGCGTGGTCCCCGAGTGGGTTCTCGACGCGACGATCGTCCATGAGCTCGCCCACTTGCTCCATCCGGACCACTCGGCCGCGTTCCACGCCGTCGCCGACCGCTACCCGCGACAGCGTGACGCCCTCTTGTTCCTGGAGGGGTACTCGTTGGGGCTCCAGACAGCGGCAACTGGCGGGACGTGATCCCCCCCTGACGAGCCACCGTCCTGACGAGCTACCGTCCTGACGAGCTACCGACCTGACGAGCTACCGTCCTGACGAGCTACCGTCCTGACGAACTACCGTACGGGCGGTGCCGCAATACCGGATCAGCCAGGCAGCGAGGCTCATGGGCGTGAGCCCCGACACGATGCGGCGGTGGGCGGACGCGGGGCGCGTGCGAACGACCACCGACACCTCGGGCCACCGGACTGTCGAAGGGGTCGAGCTCGCGCGGCTCGCGACGGACGTCGCAGGCGAACAGGATCGCCAGCGCGCCGCCGGACAGTCAACCCGCAACCACATCGCCGGCATCGTGACGCGGGTAAAGCGAGACGAGGTCGTTGCGCTGGTCGAGTTGCAGGCAGGTCCCTACCGACTCGTTTCGCTCATCACGCGGGAGGCGGCGGACGACCTCGAGCTCGAGCCGGGCATGATGGCCGACGCCGTGGTGAAGGCGACGAACGTCAGCATCGAGGTCGTGCGGCCGGCGCTGAAGCGAGGCGGTCCGCTCAGAGGCCTCGGAGGGCTCTGAGGAGGCTTCAGGGATTGGGGGGGCTTCAGGGCTTTTCGTGCTCCGGCGGATAACGTCGGCTCGTGGCACACCGTGCGAAGGTCCTGACGGTATCGGAGTCCGTCCACGCCGGCACGCGAGAGGACCGGTCTGGCGCCGCACTGTGTGACCTTCTCGGGAGCAGGGGCTTCGAGGTCGTCGAGCTTCGGGTGGTTCCCGACGGTGTCGAACCTGTCGCTGGAGCTCTCGGCGAGATGCTCGAGGGCTTCTCAGGGCTGCTGGTCACGACCGGTGGGACCGGCTTCTCCCCGAGCGATCTGACGCCGGAAGCGACCCTCAGGGTCGTCGACCGGCAGGCGGCGGGGCTCGCCGAGGCGATGCGCGCGGTGAACCCGCTGGGCCGCCTCTCGCGAGGCGTCGCGGGGACGGTCGGAGCCTGCTTGATCCTGAACGTCCCCGGCTCGCCGGCGGGAGCAACCGAGGCGCTCGGCGCCGTGATCGACGTCGTGCCCCATGCTCTCGACCTCCTCGCCGGCGGCCGCCCGCACTGACGCCCCGCCAGAGACGGGATCTCCCGACGCGTGGGCCGATGGGCGCCCTCGGTAGGCTGGCGCGATGCGCAGCCGCTGGGACCGCGTTCTCACGGGTTCGGTCACCTCACCGGCTCCTGCACCGGCTCCTGCACCGGTCAGCGCTCGTCGCCCGGCCGGAGGCACGGGGTGACAACGAGGCGCGTCTCCATAGCCGTCGCGTCCCGGAGTGCTCCGCACGCGGCGCGGGACGACGCCGGCGAGATGCCGACCGACGGCCCGCTCGTCGACCGCTACGGCCGCGTCCACGACGATCTTCGCCTGTCGGTGACCGATCGCTGCAATCTCCGCTGCATCTATTGCATGCCGAACGAGGGGATGACGTTCCTCCCGCGCTCGGAGATCCTCTCCTTCGAGGAGATCGTCCGCGTCGCCGCGGTCGCGCGTGGCCTGGGCGTCCGGTCTGTCCGTCTCACCGGGGGTGAACCGCTCGTCCGGCGAGGTCTCCGCGACCTCGTCGGAGGAATCGCCGAGCTCGGCTTCGACGATGTCGCGCTCACCACGAACGGCATCCTGCTCGCGCCCGTCGCGAACGACCTGGCTGCAGCCGGGCTCCGTCGGGTGAACGTGAGCTGCGACTCGCTACGTCCCGAGCGCTTCGAGGCCATCCGCCGGCGCGGCGAGCTCGAGGTCGTCCTCGACGCGATGGCCGCGGCGGAAGCTGCTGGCCTCACGCCCCTGAAGGTGAATGTGGTCCTCCTGCGCGGCCGCAACGATGACGAGATCCTCGACTTCGCCGCCTTCGCACGTGACACCGGACGGGTCGTGAGGTTCATCGAGTACATGCCGCTCGACGCACAAGGCGCGTGGGATCGCGACCAGCTGGTGCCAGGTCGAGAGGTCGTCGAACGGATCGAACGAGTCTGGCCGCTCGTGCCCGTCCGGCAACCCGGAGATCCCGCCCCAGCCGACCGCTACCGCTTCGCCGACGGGATCGGCGAGATCGGCGTCATCTCGACGGTGACCGAACCGTTCTGCGGCACGTGCAACCGACTCCGGTTGACGTGCGACGGTGCCATCCGCAACTGCCTGTTCTCAGACGCCGAGCACTCGGTGCGCGAGGTGCTCCGCTCCGGCGACGACGACGAGGGCGTGGCGATGCTGCTCCGTCGCGCGGTGTGGGGAAAGCTGCCTGGACACGGCATCAACGAGCCTGGGTTCCTTCGCCCGAGGCGCTCGATGTCGATGATCGGCGGCTGAGCCCCTCTCTTCGGCCCGGCCCCTCTCTTCGGCCCGGCCCCTCTCTTCGGCCCGGCCCCTCTCTTCGGCCCGGCCCCTCTCTTCGGCCCGGGACCGCCCCTCAGCTCGCGCTGCGCCGGCGGCGGCGCCAGAAGGCGAGCACCGCCACGAGCACCACGAGCGGCGGGAGCAGCCGCTTCATGATCACCGGTCCCGCCACGCGCAGGAGGTCCACCGGGACGACCTCACGCTCTGCGCCTTGGAATGCTGAGGCCGCGCCGGGCCGGCGGGCGCCGTCCTCGGACACTCCGCCGCCGCCCACCTCCGTCACGCCGATGACCCCGCTGTCGCCGAGCTCGCCGCTCTTCCCCGAGCCTGCCTGGGAGGTGGTCGCGGATCCCACGTTCCCGCCCTCGGACTCCGGTCCGGTCAAGCCGCTGCCCAGCACTGTCTTCTCGAGCGACGTCACGAATTGGCCGAGGAGCTTGTTGCTCACGTCCGCGAGGACCCCACGGCCGAATTGTGCCGCCCGCCCCGTGATGCTCAAGTCGGTCACGACCAACACTCGCGTCCCCAACCCTTCGGGCGCGAGGGTCGCGGTGATCGTCGCGGTGGCATTGCCCTGCCCGCGCGTCTCGCGGCCCTCGGCTCGCAACACTGCGCGGTGTGCGACCGGATCGCGCTCGAGGAACGTCGCCGCTCCCTTGTACTCCGCGGTGACCGGGCCGACCTTGACCTTCACCACCCCGCGATACTCCTCTCCTTCCACCGTCTCGAGCCTGGCGCCTGGCATCGCCGGCGCGATCCGCGTGACGTCGGTCAGGACGTCCCAGGCCTCGTCGACGGGGACGTTCACGCTGAATTCGTTCGTCAGCTCCATCCACTCACCTCGTTCCGTAGCTCCGATCCATGGCTCCCGGGCGAGCCGGCGTCCTCGCGGCGCTCTTGCGCCTCAAGCTCCTCGGCGGTGTCGATGTCCGTCGGGTCACCCTCGCACGCTACTGCGGCGACGAGGTCCGGCCTGCGGCGCATGAGCTCGCGTGCGCCGTCGTCGCCGACTCTCGAGAGGAGCGGCCAGACGCGGCGGTCCAGCCGTACGGGCGGCCGCTTCCGTCCGCGGAAGCTCGCCGACACGATCGGTGCGAGCTCAGCGTCTGCCACCGCCCGCCAAGCGGACGACGGGACGAGGGGCTGGTCGCCGAGGCCGACGACGACGGCGTCGAACCCCGCGGCGTCGCACCAGGCGATCCCCGCCCTGAGCGACGTCGCCTGCCCTTCCTTCCAGCGCGGGTTGTCCACCACCGTGACGGCAGCTCCGAAGTCCGCGAGCGCCTCGGTGAGGTCCACCGCGCCGCGCACGATCACGACTGGGAGCCCCGCCTCGAGGGGGCGGCCGACGGCCCAGGACAGGAGCGGGCGGCACCTGAATGGGGCCAGCAGCTTGGGCCCGGCCCTGAAGCGGGAGCCCTCCCCCGCCGCGAGGACCAGCGCCGCGACCCGCGCGCCCTGGGGATTGCGGCCGACGGCTCCGCCGACGGCTTCGCCCACGTTGCGGCCCACGGCTCCGCCCACGGCTCCGCCGACGGCTCCGCCCACGTCGCTCACGCGTCGGGCGCGCGTCGCTCGCGCGTCGCTCACGCGTCGGGCGCGCGTCGGGCGCGTGAGCCCTCGCTCAGGGCCGCCGATGGTCGTCGGGCTGGATCGTGGATCGGACCCGCCCGGTCGCGCAACGACGGAGCGGCCTTGCCCGTCCGGTGCGCGATGATCTCCGCGCAGATGGCGACGGCCGTCTCCTCGGGGGTCCTCGCGCCGATGTCGAGCCCGATCGGCGACATCACCCGACCGAGAGCGTCGTCGGACACTCCCGCCTCGCGCAGCCGCGCCACTCGGTCGTCGTGGGTCCTGCGCGACCCCATCGCACCGAGGTACCCGACCCCGGTTTCGAGGGCGGCCACCAACGCCGGGACGTCGAACTTCGGGTCGTGCGTCAGGACGCAGACCGCGTCGCGCGGCCCGAGCGACTCGCCCGTCGTCGCGAGGTAGCGCTCGGGCCGCGTCGCCAGGACTTCGTCGGCCATCGGGAAGCGCGCTCTCGTCGCGAACACTGGGCGCGCGTCGCACACCTCCACGTGGTACCCGAGGATCTTGCCCACTCGGGCGAGCGCCGCGGTGAAGTCGACCGCGCCGAAGATCACCATGCGCGGCGGCGGAGCGAACACCTCGAGGAACACCGACACCTCGCGCTGGCGCGCCTCACCGCGACGCCCGTAGTGGCGAGTGTCCGAAAGTCCGCTCGCCAGCGCCCCCACCGCGTCGCGACAGACGACGGCGTCGAGCTCGGTCACTCCCAACGTGCCCGACGAGGTCCCGTCGTCACGCACAAGCATGCTCGCTCCGAGACGCACGCCGACGGAACGGGCTTCCGCCTCGACAACCGTCGCGAGCGCCACGGGATCCTCGGCCACGAGGGCCTCACGGAGCTCTTCGTAGACATCCGGCAGCGCCGGATCGATGAGCACATGGAGGGTGCCGCCGCAGGTGAGCCCGACCGCGAACGCCTCGTCGTCCGAGTAGCCGTACGTGCGGCGCCGCGCGCCGCCCGACTGGAGCGCGTCAAGCGCTTCGGTCACGACCGCCCCCTCGACGCAGCCCCCCGAGACCGACCCGGCAACGTCGCCGTGCTCGTTCACGGCCATCGTCGCACCAGGGTCGCGTGGCCCGGACCCCTCGACCCCCACCACCCGGGCGGTGGCGACGCGCAAGCCCTCGCGCCGCCAACGCTCGATGTCCGCCAGGACCTCTTTCATGCCGTCCTCTTCATGCCGTCCTCTTCATGCCGTCCTCTTCATGCCGTCCTCTTCATGCCGTCCCCAGCTTCTTCATGCGGCTCTCATGCTCCCACGTCTCCTCCCTGCGGCTTCGCCGACCAGCAGACGGGCCAGTGACTCCAGTGACTCCACGGAGTGACCCTCCACGAAGTCGTCAACGTGCGGCAGGGCCGCCGACATTCCGCGTACGAGCGGGGCGTAGCCCGGCGAAGCCTTCAGCGGGTTGACCCAGACGATCCGGTGGGCGACCCTGGCGAGCCGGGCCATCTCCGAGCCGAGCACCGCCGGGTCTCCCCGGTCCCAGCCGTCGGAGAGCACCACCACGACAGCCCCTCGTGCGAGCCCCCTGACCCCCCAACGGTCGTTGAATTCGGCGAGCGCGTCGCCGAGGCGGGTCCCTCCCGACCAATCTGGGACCACGCGTCCGGCCGCGGTCATCGCGGCGTCGGGATCGTGCGCGGACAGCGCGCGGGTGACCCTCGTCAGCCTGGTGCCGATCGTGAAGGCCTCGACACGGGGCCGCCCCGCCACCTCGACATGGAGGAACCGGAGCAGCACCCGGGCGTAGGGTGCCATGGAGCCGCTCACGTCGCACAGGAACACGATCCGCCGCGGGCGCTCCCCAGACTCCAACCACCGGCGCCGGAGTGGCTCGCCACCGGTGCGCAGCGCTTCACGGACCGTCCTCCTCAGATCGGGCCAGTCCCCGCGCCGCGAGGCCGGGCGGCGCCGCCGGGTGGCACGGCGCGGCCCGTCGACCCGCACGCGGTCCATCAGGCGCTGCGCCTCCGCGAGCTCCTCCGCGCTGCATTGCGCGAAGTCCTTCCGGCGCAGGATCTCGGCCGCGCTGTACCGCAGCTCGCGCACCTGCTCGCGGTGGTCCTCGGGGCTGGGACCGGGGGGCGCACCCTCCGCGTCGACATCGTCGTGGGCCAGCGCCACCGTCTCGACGTCCGCCCGGCGCCGGCCCACCCAAGCCTCACCCCGAAAGAAGGCGCGGAACGCCGCGTCGTAGGCCTCCACGTCCTCGGGCCGGCGCACCAAGGTCGCCCTTCCGGCCCAGTACACCGCGCACTCGCGGTCGGTGCCCACCGCAGCGAGCGCCTGCGCGAAGCGAATCGCGGCGCCGCCGGGAACGGTGAGGCCCGCTGCACGCAACACCCGCACGAACGCGACCGGAAGGCGTGCCGGATCGGCGACGGCACTGTGCGGCGATCCACGAGCCGCCGACACGTCTCCCGGGCTCACCCGGTCCGCTCGACGCCGGTCCGCTCGACCCCGGCGCGCTCGACCCCGGCGCGCTCGACGCCGGCACGCTCGACCCCGGCACGCTCGACGGCCGCCCGTGCGAGCGCCGCGATACCGGCCTCCCGCACACGCTCGGCGTCCTCCTTGTACTTGACGGCCGCGCCGAGCGTCGCAGCGACGCTCGCCTCGTCCAGTTCGCGCACCCCGAGCGCGGCGAGCGCCTGTGCCCAGTCGATGGTCTCTGCGACGCCTGGCGGCTTGTAGAGCCCGAGCGTCCGGATCCGCTCGACCGCCGCGGCCACCTGGCGGGCGAGCACCGGCACCACCTCGGGCGCGCGGACGGTGACGATCTCCACCTCCCGCTCGAAGTCAGGGTGCTCGACCCAGTGGTAGAGACAGCGCCGCTTCAGCGCGTCGGCGACGTCGCGGGTCCGGTTGGAGGTGATCACGACCACTGGCGGCACCACTGCATGGAAGGTGCCGAGCTCGGGCACCGTCACCGAGTAATCGGACAGCACCTCCAAGAGGAAGGCTTCGAACTCGTCGTCGGCACGGTCCACCTCATCGATGAGCAGCACCGGTGATGGCTGGTCCACGGGTGCAGCGATCGCCGCGAGCAGCGGGCGCCGGACGAGAAATCGTTCCGAGTACAGCTCGTCCTCCACCGTCGCGAGCGCCGGGCCACCATGCCCTTCGGCCAGTGCCTCCGCGGCACGCAGGTGCAGCAGCTGCCGCGCGTAGTCCCACTCGTACACCGCCTGGCTCACGTCGATGCCCTCGTAGCACTGGACGCGGAGCAGCTCGCTCCCGCGCCACCGTGCGAGCACCTTCGCGACCTCGGTCTTCCCGACGCCTGCTTCCCCCTCGAGCAGCAGGGGGCGCCGGAGGGCGAGCGCGAGGAACACCACCGTCGCGAGCCCCTCGTCGGCGAGATAGCCGTGCGCGCGCAAGGCGCCGCGCACGTCGTCGGGGCCGGCGGCCTCCCCTGAGGCGCCGGGGCTGCGTTCAGCCACCTGAGGCGGTCGCCTCCTCGAGGGCGCGCCGGACGAGCACCGTCGCGAGGTGGCGGCGGTACTCGGCGCTCCCCTGCAGGTCGCTCGGCGGCTCGAGCCCCTCGGGGGCCCGCGCGGCGGCTTCCGCGATGCCCGCGCCTGCCGCGAGCGCCTCCTCGGTGCCCCGGGCGCGGACCGTCGTCGCCCCCATGTTCACCAGCGCGACACGCGCGCCGCCATTCACGACCGCGGCCACCCCCACGATTGCCCAGTCCTGCGCCCGGCGGTTGAACTTCTGGAACGCCCAACCCCGCGGTGCCTTGCGAACGCGGATCTCGGTGAGCACCTCGTCGGGGGCGAGCGCCGTCTCGAGGAAGCCCCGGAAGAAGTCGCCGGCCCCCACCTCCCTTCTCCCGCGCGGACCGTCGATCACCAACACCCCGTCGAGGGCAAGCACGGCCGCAGGGAGATCGGAAGCGGGATCGCCGTGCGCGATCGAGCCTCCGATCGTGCCGCGGTGGCGGACCTGTGGGTCACCGACCTGCCCGGCCACGTGCGCGAGGAGCGGCACGTGCGCTCGGGCGACGTCGGAGATCTCGACGTCGCGGTGACGGGTCAGCGCGCCCACGGCGACATGGTCGCCGGCGTCGCGCACGTAGGAGAGGCCGGGCACCCTGCCGATGTCCACGAGCACTCCCGGCGTCGCGAGTCGAAGCTTCATGAGCGGCAGGAGGGAGTGGCCGCCGGCGAGAAGCTTCGTCGAGTCGGGATCCTCGGAGAGCCAGCCGAGTGCCTGCTCCACGGAGTCGGCGCGGCGGTACTCGAAGCTCGCAGGGATCATCTGCCACCTCCCGTTCCTGGCGCCGAAGCGCCGATCGACCGCCACACACGCTCCGGCGTCACCGGCATCGCGATCTCCTCGACACCGAGGTGCGACAGCGCGTCCACGACCGCGTTCACCACAGCAGGCGTCGCCGCGATCGTGCCTGCTTCTCCGATGCCCTTCACCCCCATCGGGTTGGACGGGCTCGGCGTCACCGTGCGGCCGAGTGAGAAGCTCGGCAGCTCAGACGCCGCGGGCACGAGGTAGTCGGTGAACGTCGTCGTGAGCAGGTTGCCTTCGTCGTCGTAGACCGCCTCTTCGAAGAGGGCTTGAGCGACGCCTTGCGCGATGCCACCGTGCACCTGTCCGTCGACGATGAGGGGGTTGATCTGGTTCCCGCAGTCGTCGACCGCCGCGTAGCGCACGAGGTCCACCTTCCCGGTCTCGGTGTCGACCTCTACCACGGCGACGTGGGTGCCGAACGGGAACGTGAAGTTGGTCGGGTCGTAGGTGGCGGACGCCTCGAGGTTCGGCTCCATGCCCTCGGGAAGGTCATGGGCGGTGAACGCCTCGAACGCGAGCGCGCCCAGCCCGATGGCGCTCGACGGCGAGCCCTGGACGCTGAACTGCCCGGCGGACAGCTCGAGGTCCTCGGGCGCCACTTCCAAGCGGTGCGCAGCAAGGAGTCGCGCCTTGTCGATCAGCCGATCCGCTGCGAGCGCGATCGCCGTCCCGCCGACCGAGAGCGAGCGCGAGCCGTACGTGTCGAGGCCGAGCGGCGAGACCGCCGTGTCCGAGTGGAGGACCTCGACGTCCTCCGGCGAGACTCCGAGCTTGTCGGCGACGATCATCGACCACGACGTCACGTGCCCCTGGCCATGCGGGCTCGCGCCAGTCACCACCTGCACCTTGCCGGTCGGCAGCATCCGCACGGTCGCGGCCTCCCACCCGCCTGCGACGTAGTTGAGCGATGCGAGGACTCTCGACGGTGCGAGACCGCACATCTCGACGTACGACGAGAGGCCGATCCCCAGCAGTCTCGTCGCGCCCTCCTCTCGACGGCGCGCCTGGGCTTCCCGCAGCTCCTCGTAGCCGACGAGCTCGAGGGCCGCGTCGAGCGCTGCCTCGTAGTTGCCGCTGTCGAAGACGAGGCCCGCCACCGACGAGTACGGGAACTTGTCTGCCGGGATGAAGTTGCGCCTGCGAACCTCCTGCGGGTCGGCGCCGATCTTCCGAGCAACCGCGTCGATCGCCCGCTCGATCGCGTAGGTGGCCTCGGGCCGCCCTGCACCGCGGTAGGCGTCGGTGGGCGTCTTGTTGGTGAAGACCCCCGTGCACGTGAACGCGTACGCGGGCACGTCGTAGACGCCGTGGTAGAGGAACGCACCGAGGAGCGGCACGCCTGGAGTGACGAGCTGCATGTACGCGCCCATGTCCGCGAGCAGCCGGACGCGCACCGCCAGGACGCGTCCGTGAGGGTCGGCGGCGAGCTCGATCTCCTGGACCTGCCCCCTCCCGTGGATGGTCGCCTGCGCCGCCTCGCTGCGCTCCTCGCTCCAGCGAACAGGCTTGCGAAGCCGCCTGGCGAGCGCGAGGCAGAGGAGCTCCTCCGCGTAGACGTCGAGCTTCGAGCCGAACCCGCCGCCGACCGAGGGCGCGACCACCCGGATCCGCTCCTCCGGAACACCGGCGGTGATCCCGAGCATCGTTCTCAGGATGTGGGGGATCTGCGTCGCCGAGTAGACGACGTACTCGCCGCCGAACGGCTGCGGCACGACGCACACCCCGCGTGGCTCCATCGCCGCGGGGATGAGCCGCTGCTGGACGTAGCGCTCCCTGACCGTGACGGCGGCTTCGGCGAAGGCGCGCTCGACCGCGTCGGCGTCGGGGACGAGCTCCCACGTGTACGCGCGGTTGGAGATGAGGCCCGAGTGCGCGAGGACCCGGTCGCTCGCCGCGTCCTCGAGGTCCACCGCGGCGGGCAGCTCTTCGTACGCGACGGCGACTGCCGCCGCGGCGTCCTGCGCCTCGGCCTGGGAGCTGGCCACCACGGCGGCGACCGCGTCGCCCACGTAGCACACCTCGTCGACCGCGACGGGGAGGTGCGACGGGGCCTGCATGTCGGCGGTGACCGGCCATGCGCAGGGCATCGGCGAGCTCCACTCCCCGGCGAGCTCTGCGCCGCTGAAGGCGGCGGCGACGCCGGGCGACGCGAGCGCGCCCGAAAGGTCGACGGAGGTGACGCGCGCGTGGGCGTACGGACTCCGCACGACGGCCATGTGGAGCGCTCCGGGGACGACGAGGTCGTGCACGTAGCGGGCTTCGCCGCTCAGCAGCGCGGGATCCTCCCGCCGGCGCATCCTCGTGCCGACGACCCCAGCGGCGGGACCGTCGGCAACGGTGGTGCTCATGGCGCGAGCGCTCCTGCCCGGGCGGCCGCGAGCGTGGCCTGGACGATGTTGTGGTAGCCGGTGCAGCGGCACAGGTTGCCTTCGAGCCCCTCACGCACCTCGGCCTCCGTCGGATCTGGGTGCTCCTTCAGGAAGGACGCGACGGCCATCACCATGCCGGGCGTGCAGTAACCACACTGGAGCCCGTGATGCTCGCGGAACGCCTCTTGGATCGGATGGAGAACGCCCTCCGAAGAGGCCATCCCCTCGATGGTGGTGATCTCTTCGCCGTCCGCCTGGGCGGCCAGCATCGTGCACGACTTCACCGATTCCCCGTTGAGAAGCACCGTGCAGGCACCGCACGAAGTGGTGTCGCACCCGACGTTGGTCCCCGTGAGGCCGAGGACCTCACGCAGGTAGTAGACGAGGAGCATCCGTGCTTCCACGTCGTGAGACTGGGTCTCGCCGTTCACCGTCATCGTCACCTGCATGAGCCGACCTCCCTCTGCCCGTCCGCAAGCCATCGGCCAGCGCGTCGCCCCTGTCGCAGGGGATCGCGGCGGCTCCGTCCTCCGTCATCTTCGCACCGCCGCGGCCTCGATGCTGCCACGAGCGCGCCCCCTGCGCGCCAGTCGGCCGGGGCAGCGCCCCGACTGGGGCCGAGCCCGACCTGTGCAGCGCCCGGCCGGCGCACCCCCCGACCTATGCACCCCCCGACACAGGGGGGATGACGGCGATCTCGTCGCGCTCTCCGAGGGGCGCATCGCCTGCGACCGGCTCCCCGTTCACCCACACGGCAGAGGTGCGCAGCACCGCATCGAACTCCGGCCCGAAGCGCCGGGACGCGACGAGGCAGAGCTCCGCCAGGCTCGCGGCGTCGATGGTCACCCGGTGCTGCCCGGCAGTGCTCCGAGCCGGGCCGAAGAGGAGGAGGGTCGCCATCAGCCGGCCTCGTCGGGGCGCAGCCGCCCGGTCACAGCGCCCCCACGAACGCCGCTGCGAGGGCGGGGTTCGTGACGATGACGTCGACGGCTCCTCCGACCTCCACCCCGTCGCCGTCGGCGAGGACGGCCAGCCCGTCGGCGAGGCCCATCGACCGGATCTGGTGCGACCCCTGCCCGGGGCACGGGCGGGCGGCCCAGGCGAGGGTCTCGCAACCGCCGCCGGCGCCAGGCGCCTCAGGCGCGTCCGGTGCGAGCTGGACCCGGACGAAATGAGTCTTGCCGTCGGGTGACCGGCGAAGCGGCTCGGCGGCACGCGCGACCACGCGGGGCCGCCCGGTCACCCTGTGCCCGCCGATCACGCGCAGGCTCGGGCGGACGAGCAGCTCGAAGCTGACGGCAGAAGACACGGGATTGCCCGGCAGGCCGAAGACCGGTACGGGACGATGGGACCCCGGCAGCACGGTGAACGAGAAGGGCCTCGCCGGCCGGATGGCGATCTGAAGCCAATGGGTCGCCGCGCCGCCGAGGCGGTCGAGGACCATGCGCACCACGTCCATGTCGCCCACGGAGACCCCGCCCGACAGGACGAGCACGTCCACGCGACCGAGCGCGTCGGCGATGCGCGCCGCCAGGATTTCCTCGTCGTCGCCGCAGCGGCCGAGGTCGACGGCGTTGCAGCCCGCCTCTGCCACCAGCGCGAGCAGCATCGGACGGTTCGAGTCGTAGATCTGCGCCGGGCCGAGCGGGAGTCCCGGGTCGACCAGCTCGTCCCCGGTCGAGATCACCCCCACCATCGGGCGGGGGTGCACGGCAAGCGCGGCGCAGCCCGCGCTGATCAGCGCGGCGAGCTGCGTGGGACCCACCTCGGCCCCGGCGTCGAGCACCACCTCACCGGCGTGCACGTCGCCGCCGGGCTTCCGGACGTTCTCGCCCGGCTCGACCGGCGCCTCGATGACGACACGGCAGCCCGCCGTGCCGTCGTCCACCCTCGTCCGCTCGACCATGCAGACCGCGTCGGCGCCCGGCGGCAGCGGCGCGCCCGTCATGATCCTCGCCGCTTGCCGCGGACCGACCTCTGCGCCCAACGTCGCGCCGGCGAGCACACGCCCCACGACCTCGAGCGCCACCGGTGCGCCCCGGACGTCGGCGGCCCGCAACGCGTAGCCGTCCATCGCTGAGTTCGCGAACGGAGGGACGTCCACCTGAGCCGCGGCGGGCGCGGCGAGCACGCACCCCAGCGCGTCGGCAGGTGGCAGCTCGACCGGTGGGAGCGGCACGCAGGCGCGAAGGACGAGGGCGTGGGCCTCGTCGAGGGAGATCACACCGACCGCACCGGGTGCGCCCCGGTGCCCCAGTCCTCGCCGCCACGCCAGCGCTCGTACTTCCAGATCGGCACGGTCTCCTTCACGGCGTCGATCACGTAGCCCCCGGCCGCGAAGGCATCGTGGCGGTGCGGGGCCGAGACGACCACGACGACCGCGGTCTCACCGACCGCAAGCGAGCCGACCCGGTGGAGGACGGCAACGCGCGCGATCGCCGGCCATCGCGCCCTCGCCTCGTCGACGACCGCCGACATGCGGGCGAGCGCGGGCGCCTCGTACGCCTCGTAGACGAGCTCCTCCACGCCATCCCGGCCTTCGGCATGGTCGCGTACCGTGCCTGCGAACGCCACCACCGCGCCGCAGTCCGGCCGCGTCGCCCACGTGACGGCGGCCTCGGCCGGCAGCGGGGTGCCGGCGAGACCGATCCAGTCCTCGCCTTCCTGTGGCGGCGCGAGCGCGAGGCGCGCCAGGTCCCCGGGCGTGTCGACGTCGCGAGCCAGCCGCAGCCCGACGGCCTCCTCGACGTCGTCCTCCGTCACGAACTCCGTGCCGGGACCGAACACGAGCTGCAAGGACCGCTCGCCGGCGGCGAGCTGAGCTCGTGCGCGTTCGAGGTCGGCCACCGCCCAGCGCGCACACAGGGGTTGGGGTACGCCGTCGAGGACCGGCACCACGCTGGCGCCGCCTGGCCTGCCGGCGAGCCAGGCGACCAGCCTGGGCGTCACCGCGGGGAGGTCGCAGGAGAGGACGACCGCAGGCTGCTTCTCGCCGGTCCGGCGCACGAGCTCCTCCCACCCGGCGACGACGGCGGCGAGAGGTCCCGATCCCGGCGGCTCCTCGGTGACGTTCGGAAGATCGCTCGTCCCGGGCCCCACCTCGATCGCGAGCGACGTCGCGGTGCCGAGCGCGTCGGCCACACGCCGGGCGAGCGGCACACCTCCGACCTCGAGCGTGGCCTTGTCCCTCCCCATCCTGCGAGAGGAGCCGCCGGTGAGCACCATGCCGTAGACCGGTTCGCCCATCGCCGCCAGCGTAGGCGGCGGCGGCCCGCGCCGGCTCAGCCCCGGCTAGGCGGCGGCGGCCCGCGCCGGCTCAGCCCCGGCTAGGCGGCGGCGGCCTCGGCCGGGAGCTTGCCGCGCGCGGACACCTCCTCGAGGAACCGTGCGTACCGCTCGATCAGCACCGGCCACCGGTAGTGGCGCTCCACGTAGCGCCGGCCGCGGGATCCGAGGTCGCGCCGGAGCGCGGCGTCGGCGACAAGGCGGTCGAACACGGCCTCGAACTGCCGGTACGAGCCGAACCACATCCCGCCCCCCGATCGCTCGCAGTGCTCACGGGTGGGACTGCAGCGCGCGTTCACCACCACGGGCAGCTCGAACGTCCACGCCTCGGCGACGGCCAGCGAGAAGGACTCGAGCGCCGACGGCAAGACGAACGCGAGCGCGTCGCGCAGCACGTCGTACTTGTCCTCGTCGCTCACCATGCCGGTGAGCACGACGTCGGGGTGGTGGGGCGGGCGGTAGGCGACCGGGCCGACGAGGGCCAGCGCGAGCGGTCCCGGTCGCCGTGCCTTGTACTCGGCGAAGTACGCAGCGAGCATCTTGGACCCCTTGTGCTCGTCGACCCGACCGACGCTTGCCACGTAGGGCCGGTCGCCGAGGCCCAGCACATCGCGGCCCGGACGGCGGCGGGCGGGAGGTACCTCCGTCCCGAGGCCGAGGAGGATCTGCGGAAGGCCAGCCACGGGGTAGAGCCGCTGGACCAGCCGCCGCTCAGCCATCGTGTGGAAGACGAGCGCGTCGGCGCTCGCGAACGTGTCCGCGAAGACCGGCAGGTACAGCGCGGGCTCGTCGTGGGCGGCGGGGTGGAGCACCGCCGGCATCGGCACCCGGCCGATCGCGCGGACGATCGGGTAGTACAGGTAGGGGTAGAAGGCGGCGACGTCCGCCGCGCTCGCGCACAGAGCCTCCACGAGCCGGGGCGTAAGGGGGCCGTTCATATCGACCCAGTCCTCGGCTTGCTCTCTGGTCGCATGTCCGGGCGCGAGGCGGATCCGGCCATCGAGCTCGTAGAACTTCGAGCTCCTCTCGGCTTCCGAGCTGAAGCGGTGGACGAGGACGCCGTTCATTGTCTGGTCGCCGGGTTGGAGCTCGTTGCGCCACGTCAGGTGGTCGAGCGCCGTCGAGGTGAAGACCTCGGTGCACCACCCGGTGGAGGCCACCAGGTGCTCGGCAAGCTGCCGCGCGGCGGACTCGGCGCCGCCGACGACCTCGGGCCCGTATCGCGGCGTGACGAACGCGACGCGCACCTCAGGCGGGTGCGCGTCGCGCGACGACGGCATAGTCCGCGCCGCCGGGACCCTCTGAGACCTCCACCGCCCATGTGGCGAGGAGGTGTGCCCAGGTCCGCGGGCGGAGCGGCCTTCCGGTGGACAGGTCGGATTCGACGGGAGCGTCGTGCGCGAACCATGCCGCCGGCGAGAGCGAATGGACGACGAGCACCCCATGCGCGGCGAGCCGGTCCGCGGCGGTGCGAACCAGCTCGTCGCGGCGGGCCGGCTCCATGGCCTCTACGATGCCGGAGACGACGATCCCGCCCAGCGACGCGCGCCCGACCGCCCGAAGGTGCTCGAGCGGCTCCTCCTGCCGCAGGTCGGCGCCGTCGAGCTCGGCGTCGTCCACCACATTGGGACGCGGATCGACGCCGTACGCGTCGACGCCGGCAGCGCTGAGGCGGCTGACGAGCCATCCGTCGCCGCACGCAATGTGGAGCACGCGGCCGCGGGCGCCGCGGAGCGCGTCAACGGCCCGCGCGGTCCACCACGCGTCCGCCGGTTCGAGGTCGAGCACAAGGGTCGGCGACGCGGGTGGGACCCGCGCCTGGAGGTCCTCGAGCTGAGCGTCGACGGCATGGAGCGCGCGGCTCGCCGCGGCGCCGAACTGGCTCACCTGGTGGGTGACCCAGCCCATGTACCAGAGGCTCAGCGACCGCAGCCCCTTCTTGATGGCCGAGCCCGCGGGCCGCCGAGACGTCACCGGCACGACCGGGTCGATGAACGCCGCCTGGTCCACGAGCGCCAGGGCGTCCTTCAGGTCGCCTGCGCGCGCGGACACGGGAGCATGCTCGAGGAAAAGCTCGTCCAGCTCGCGCTCGAGCTGGAGGGGGACCTCGCCGCGGCGCCGGCGCACCTCTTCGTCGATCTCGGCCATCACCTGCCGCAGGTAGTCGTCGCCGACCGGGGGCTGGTCGGATCCGCTCGCGATCACGACGCCACCGGCCCACCCGTACCGACCATGAGCCCACCGTTCGCGACGAGGGCAGCCCGCACCGCGACGTCGACGACCCCGGTGGAACGGCCCGGGTTCATCACCTCGAACGTGCACGCCGGCTCCCGCCAGTCGCTGAGCCCGCGTGCCGTCTGCACCCCGAGGTTCACGTCATAGGCGCCGTCGAGCAACGGCACCGCCTCCAGCTGGAACTCGAACGTCCCGGGACCCGGTGCGAGGTCGCAGGTGACACCGAGGATCTCGCTGTCCGTCCGGAACAGACCTGTCCCGCCGTCGCCGCGCAGCTCGAGCTGGAACACGGCCCCTGCGACTGGCCGCACCGACTCGAACGAGGCCCTGACAGTGACGGGCTCTCCCGGCAGGAGGTAGCGCCGTTCGCTCTCGGCGGGCAGCACGCAGGTGACGTCGGTGAAACGGACAGGCCGGCTCTCCTGGGGCGCGAGACGGAGCGGGGAGACGCTGCCGGCCGCCGCGCCCGGAACCCCGGCGGCTGCTTGCGGATCGGGATATGCCAGGCCCTCGGCTGCATGCTCCTCGGCGACTTCCTCCGTCGCGGCGCCGAGGGCGGCAGCAGCCTCCGACGCGCCGAGGGCGTCCCCCGCCTCGAGGAGCCGTTCCCGGAAAAGGCGGATCGCCTCGCCGGGCGCGCCCATGCCCACCATCTCGCCGTCGGAGAGCACCACCGCCCGGTCGCAGATCGATCGCACCAGGTCCGGCGCGTGGCTGACGAACAGGATGGTGCGCCCCTCGCGCTGGAACTGCTTCACTCGGTCCAGGCACTTGCGCTGGAAACGCTCGTCGCCGACCGCGAGGACCTCGTCGATGACGAGTATGTCGGGGTCGACGTTGACGGCGACGGCGAAGCCGAGTCGGACGTACATCCCCGAGGAGTAGTACTTCACCTGGTTGTCGATGAACTGGCCGAGCTCGGCGAATTCCACGATGTCGTCGAACATCCGGTCGACGTCTCGCTTGGAGAAGCCGAGCATGGAGCCGTTCAGGTAGATGTTCTCGCGGCCGCTCAGCTCCTGCTGGAACCCAGCCCCGAGCTCCAGGAGACCCGCCAGCTTTCCCCGCACCACCACCTGCCCGGCGGTCGGCTGCAAGATGCCGCAGACGCACTTGAGCAGCGTGGACTTCCCCGACCCGTTGCGCCCGAGGATGCCGATGGTCTCCCCCTCGGGGACCTCGAAGGAGACGTCGCGCAGCGCCCAGAGATCTTCGTGGGGGATCCGGCCCGCGTGGATCACCTTCTCCTTCAAGGACGTGTACTTCTCGTGGTAGAGGCGGAACCGCTTCGACACGCCCTGGACCTCGACGGCCGTGGTGCTCACCTCACAGCTCCTCGGCGAAGTTGCCTGCGAGCCTGCCGAAGACGACCATCGCGACGTAGAAGAGGACAAGCGCGGCGGCGAGCACGATTCCGTCTCCCCACACGTAGGTCGACACGGGCCAGTGGGGCAGGACGTGGAGGGCCGGATGAGGTGCGTACGTGGCCGGGGGTGTCAGCACCCCGTAGAGCACCCGCTGAAACGTCATCACGAGGATGGTCAGCGGGTTCACGAAGTACATCCAGGTGAGGTGATGGACTGCCAAGCGGCTGGCCACGGTTGTCTGGTACGAGTACACGATCGGGCACGCCCAGAACCACGCGGAACCGACGAGCACTGTGACGAGGTGGAACGTGTCGCGCATGTAGACGTTGACCGCGGCAAGCAAGATCCCGAAGGCGCACGCGAGCACGAGCGTTGGGACGAGTCCGACGACGACCAGGTACAGGAGGGGCCACGCCGGCGCCCAGTGCAGGAACAGCATGAAGATGACCATGACGCACGCCTGGAAGAAGAAGAAGACGCCCGCCGACCCGACCGCCGCGAGGGCGAGGATCTCGCGGGGGAAGGACACCTTCTTCACCAGCCCCGCGTTGTTCACCACGACGCCGGTCGCGGTGACGATCCCCGTCGAGAAGAGGTTGAAGAGAAGGATCCCCGCGAAGAGGTAGAGCACGAAGTCCGGCATGCCGTTGTGCAGGACGACGCCGAAGACCAGCGTGTAGACCGCGAGGGTGAGCGCCGGGGAGATCATCGACCACAGAAGGCCGAGGAACGAGTTCTTGTACTTGACCTTGATCTCGGTGCGGACCAGGTAGACGAGGAGCTCTCGCGAGCGCCACACCTCCCGCAGCCGCGCCCAGACTCTCGTCTCCGAGGAGACGACGCGCGTGATCTTCGGACGCGTCGCGACCGAGCCCGCTCGATCGAGCACGCTCGTCACCCCGGCCGACCTCGCGTCCGGCGACTCGGCCGGCGCTTCGACCGCCACGGTCAGCTTCCGCCCACCTGGGCCGTCGAGTGGTCGATCACGTGGTCGATGAAGCCGTACTCGCGTCCTTCCTCGGCGGTGAACCAGCGGTCCCTGTCGGAGTCGGCTTCGATGCGCTCCACCGGTTGTCCCGTGTGGAAGGCGATCCGCTCTGCCATCATCCGCTTGAGGTAGACGATCTGCTCGGCCTGTATCGCGATGTCAGCGGCCTGCCCCTGCATCGCTCCCGAGGGCTGGTGCATGAGGATGCGCGAGTGCGGGAGGGCGAACCGCTTGCCCGGGGCGCCGGCACACAGGAGGAACTGTCCCATCGACGCGGCGAGACCCACGCAGATCGTGCTCACATCGGGGCGGACGTACTGCATCGTGTCGTAGATGGCGAGGCCGTCGGTGACCGATCCACCAGGCGAGTTGATGTAGAGGCTGATGTCGCGTTCGGGGTCCTCGGCCTCGAGCAGGATAAGCTGGGCGCACACCGCGTTGGCCGTGCTCTGGTCGATGGCGGACCCGATGAAGATGATGCGCTCTTTCAGGAGGCGCTGGTAGACGTCCACGGCGACCGGCTGGTCCTGGCCAGCAGCACCGAAGGGTCCGGCAAGGGGACTAGCGTGCATGCCACGAGGCTACCCGGCGGCACCGGCCGCCGGGGTTACATGCGGACGTGGCGGAACCGGTAGACGCGCCGGGTTTAGGTCCCGGTCCCTTCGGGGGTGGAGGTTCGAGTCCTCTCGTCCGCACGCTCGGGTCCGGACCCTCTCGGCCGCCCGCTCGGGTCCGGACCCTCCTCGCCGTCCTCGCCGCCGCCACCTCGCCGTCCTCGCCGCCGCCGTCCTCGCCGCCGCCACCTCGCCGTCCTCGCCGCCACCTCCCCGGGCTTGGCGGGGTCCTCGGGCTCCTCGCCGCCGCGGGCGGGGTCACCCTCCCCGGACAGCGCCAGCGGGAAGTCCCGAACGGCCTCCTGGTCGTGCTCGCGCATCGGTTCGCTCGGGCCTACCTGCTCTCCTCCCTCCACGCTGCTCTCCTCCCTCCACGCTGCTCTCCTCCCTCCACGCTGCTCTCCTCCCTCCACGCTGCTCTCCTCCCTCCACGAGGCGCTCGCCTGAGCCAATGTGGTAGGCCGATCAGCTTCCGACGACGCACGAGGGAGGCCGGCCATTCCCCGCTCCTACAACCCGCCGGACCCCCTGCCTCACCTCGTCGCCGCGTTCGACAAGTTCCGTGGCACCGCCACCGCGGCCGAGGTGGCGAGGGCCGCCGCGGCCGGCGCGAGGGCGAGCGGGTGGAGCGCGGACGAGCTCCCGCTCGCGGACGGCGGCGAGGGCACGCTGGACGCGCTCTCCCGCGCCCTCGGAGGCGAGCGACGCCGAACGGTGGTCCGGGGCCCCCTCGGCGAACCAGTCGACGCGGAATGGCTCTACGTGCCCGAAGGCCTGCAGCGCTTCCCCGAGCACGCGCGGCGGCTCCTGTCCCACCGCCCCGACCGGGCCGCCGGCCCTGTCGCGGTGATAGAGGCAGCGCTCGCTGTCGGCCGAGCGCTGCTGCCCGTCCCCCGAGGGGACGACCCGGTGCGGGCGCGCACCGACGGCGTCGGGGACCTCATCCTCGCCGCGCGGGCCGCGGGTGCCCGGCTCGTGGTCGTCGGCGTCGGCGGGAGCGCGACCACCGACGGGGGTTGGGGCGCGCTGTCGGCGCTGGGCGGG
>JAKATH010000013.1:0-9246 GCA_021828055.1 Actinomycetes bacterium | reverse complement strand
CCACCGACGGGGGTTGGGGCGCGCTGTCGGCGCTGGGCGGGCCGCGGCGGTTCGACGGGCCGGAGCTCGTGGTCGCCTTCGACGTCTCGACCCCATTCCGGCTGGCGGCCCCGACGTTCGCGCCCCAGAAGGGTGCGACGCCCGCACAGGTCGGGGCGCTGACGACCTGTCTCGACGTGCTCGCCCGCCGCTACCGGGACGAGCTCGGCGTTGACGTCGACCGCCTCGAGGGTGCTGGCGCCGCGGGCGGGCTCGCGGGCGGGCTGGCCGCGCTCGGAGCGCGTCTCGTCCCCGGCATCGCGCTCGTCGCCGACCTCGTCGAGCTCGACCGACGGGTGGCGGCAGCGGACCTCGTCGCCACCGGCGAAGGACGACTCGACGCGACGTCGTTCGCCGGGAAGGTCGTCGGCGGCGTCCTGGCCGCGGCCGGCGGCTCGCCGCGGGCCCTGTGCATCGCGGGCCAGATCGAGACGGGCGTCGAGCACCACTGGGCAGGCAGGCAGGGCCGCGTCGAGGCCCTGAGCCTCGTCGCGACGGTCGGCGAGGCGCGTGCGCTGCAAGCCACGACGCAGTGCGTCTTCGACGCCGTCGCTGCGACGTGCCGGCGCCACCGTCCGTCGCGCCCACAGCTCCCCAGTTCATGAAGACCCAAGAAGGTCCCGTGATCGCTGGAGAGAGCGACTGCAGATCTGCACTCTGGGACTGTGGTCTCGAGGACAACGAGCTCCCCGTCGCTCTTGCACATCAGGCGGTTGTCTCCGCTCAACGACAGCAGTCCGACGCGATCGCCGGCCTCGACGAGAGTCGCTCGCTTGCCCCATTTGGCCAAGACCCGTGCTCACACCCGACGACTTTGGGTGAATCCCTGGACGCCACTGCCTATAGTTAGCCGCCATGGCTGTAGCTCGATCATCCACACCTGGATTCACGACACGGTTGGATGTCCCGTCATTGCCTAGCTCGCAACGGCGGGTTTCTTGCTGGAGCTTCTGGGTGCTTGCCATTGCGATGCTGGTCGCTGCCACCGCGCTGGCGGACATCGACGCCGCACGTGCCGTGATGCCGAATTCCGACGCCGCGTCTCAGGTCCTCGAGGGGCTGTCTGTCGCACACGGGAACTTGCTCCTCCACGGCTGGGCGCTGTCACTTGACTCGTTCTGGACGACGGAAGTGCCGTTCTATGCTGTGGCCGTTGCGATCCTGGGCGTCCACGGCTTCCTGCTGGACGCCATCCCCGCTGTTCTCGCCGCGCTGGTCGTGTTCCTCGGCGTACTCATCGCTGCAGACGGCCGCTCCAAAGGCGCGGCCGTGGTGGGTGGGTGCACGGTCGTCGCCTTTCTCGTGCTGCCCGTGGATGCCCTCGCAAGATTCTTTCTAGCGGGCGGATCGCACGTTGGCGTGATCTTGCTTTCCTTGATCGCGTTCTTCGCTCTTCGGCGGGGACGATGGGGTGTTGGGGTCGTCGTCGCCACGATCGCACTGACTCTTGGGCTGCTTGGCGACTTTCAGACGATCGCTTATGGCATCGGGCCGATCGGCATAGCTGCTGTCGTTGCGATGCTCCGTCGCCGCTCTGTCCGAATCGGCCTCCCGACTCTCACCAGTGCCGTTGCATCCTGCATCGCCTATGTGATCGTTCGCAAGATTGCCGTTGCCATCGGCACTTTCAGCATCGGCAGCGCCAACCCGCTGGCGTCAGCGTCACAGGCCTGGCATAACGTAAGGAACCTTCACGCGTATGGGGGGGAACTGATTGGTCTGAATTCCGGGATCTACGGCACCGGAGGCATGCCCGGCTGGTTGCAGTACACCCGCGTTGTCGGTGCCATCGTCGTCATAGCTGCCTCCGTCCTCACCCTCGTGCGGCTCGTCAACGGCGCGGTGAGGGGCACTGCCGTGACCGACGAGGGCACCACGAGCTGGTGGTCGCAGGATTCGGGTTGGCACTTGGACGACATGCTCCTTCTCGGAGCAATCGGTGTGGCGGCATCGTACGTGGCGTTGGCGTTTTTCACCTCTCCAGCGTTCGGCCGATACTTGTTCGGTGCCGCGATCCTCATGTCGATCCTTGCAGGACGGGTATTGGCGAGGGAGAGCCGGCGTTTCGTCTCCGTGTGGCCGATCTTTGCCGGGCTCGGTGCCGCACTCCTCCTGCTGTTCGCAGCTGGCTTCGCGTACACCGCCACGGCTCCCCGTCAGCCTCAACCGGGCGCCATTCTCGGTGAGTGGCTGGCGGCCCGCGGCCTCACGAACGGTGTCGGCGCGTATTGGTCAGCCAGCATCACGACGGTCGAGAGCGACTACAAGGTGCGGGTCCGACCGGTACTGGAGCACAACAACCGGCTCGTTCGCTACGACCGGGAGTCCGACGCTGCCTGGTATGCAGGGCAGCACTTCTCCTTCTTGGTGTTTCAGCCAGGTGCTCCATGGGGGGGCGTCGGCATCACCACGGCCACGGCCACGTTTGGTCGGCCGGTGCACTCCTACGGCGTAGATGGCTACGAGGTCCTGGTGTGGCGCCGGCCGTTTACCGTCTCACCATATAACGGCGCGGGCGCCTGACCGGTTCGGTGCGACGATGACCCGCGCCGCGATTTCCGCCTTTCCGCCTGCGCAGCTCGTGGAGAACGGCGAGCTGGTCGTGGGTGAGGACGGCTCGGCCCTCCACGAGCGCCCAGCGGGTGCGCCTCCACCACCGCGTCCTCGCCCCGCAGCCGCGTCCTCGCCCCGCAGCCGCCCAGTTCCCCAGAGAAACGAAGAGCCGGCCTGTAGGCCGGCTCTTCGCGTTTCGCTGTGAGTGGTCGCCGGGACCGGGTTGTGGTCAGCGAGACGATGGTGGGAAGCCGCTGTCTGTTCGCCGGTCGTCGACCGGACCTCCGCGGCCCGAAACGAACGCCGCACGACGTGGTCCCGGCTGGAGAGACGCCGCCACAGCAGGGCAGCGTGCCCTCAGCCCGGCGGACCGCTCTCCTCGGTCGAGCTCGACGAAGCCATTCGCAAGCTCCCTTCCGCTGCTCGGGCAGCTGCTTGGACCTGCCCTCACTGACCATTCTCCCCCTCCGGGCCCGATCCGCCAAGGGCCTCGAGCTGGGACTTCGCGCGGCTCCCCGGCTGGCGCGTCCCGGGTCCGGGCTGCGCCCCTCTTCACGCGCGCGGTTCGGTTGCAGTTGTCCGCCGGATCGGCGTCGGCCGGACGCCGCTCGTCGCGGTTGCTCACCCCTGGCCGAGGACCCGCTCCTGCCGCAGCGCGTCCGCAAGCGCCCGAAAGGCACGTCCCCTGTGCGAGATCGCGTGCTTCTCCGACGGCGACAGCTCGGCGAACGTGCGGCCGTCGCCCTCATCGGGCACGAACACAGGGTCGTAGCCGAAGCCGCTGATCCCTCGCGGTGCGTCGGCGATGGTGCCTTCGATCGCACCCTCGCGCCAGACCTCGCGCCCGTCGGGAAACCTGACGAGCGCGACGGTGCGGAAGCGCGCGCGGCGCGCTCCCCCTCGGGCGTCCCGTGCAGCGAGCTCGCGCAGCACCTTTGCGACGTTGTCGGCGTAGCTCGCGCCCCCGCCCGCGTAGCGCGAGGCGAAGACGCCGGGCGCGCCGCCCAGCGCGTCGACCTCGAACCCCGTGTCGTCGGCGACCGCGGCCAGCCCGGTCGCCGCAGCCAGCGCGACCGCCTTCAGCCGAGCGTTCTCCACGAGCGTGGCACCGGTCTCTTGGACCTCGGGGACGCCCGCGGGGCGGGCGAGGAGGGCGACCCCGCCGACGCCGCCGAGGATCTCTCGGATCTCGGCCGCCTTGTCCGGGTTGGCCGTGGCCGCGACGAGGACCAGCCGGCCCTCCGCGCGGTCGGCCGCACCTTCGCTCACCGGGGCGCAGGAGGCTCCGCGAGCACCGCGTCCTGCATCGCGAGGAGCCGCCCGATGCCAGCCTCCGCGAGCACGAGCAGCTCGTCGAGCTCGGAGCGGCTGAACGGCAGGCCCTCGGCCGTCCCCTGCACCTCCACGAAACGGCCGGAGCCCGTCATCACCACGTTCATGTCGACCTCCGCGCGGAAGTCCTCGGCGTACGGCAGGTCGAGCATGGGGACACCCTCCACGATGCCCACCGACACCGCTGCGACGGCGTCGGTCAGCGGGTGCACGCGAAGCTTTCCCGCCGTCACGAGCCGCGTGAAGGCGTCGTGCAGCGCGAGGTACGCCCCGCAGATGGACGCGGTCCTCGTGCCGCCGTCGGCCTGGAGGACGTCGCAGTCCACGGTCACCTGGAGCTCGCCGAGCGCTGCGAGGTCGCACACCGCGCGCAGCGAGCGGCCGATGAGCCGCTGGATCTCCTGGGTGCGGCCGGACTGCTTGCCTTTCGCCGCCTCTCGCGCCGCGCGCTCTGCCGTCGATCCCGGGAGCATCGAGTACTCGGCGCTCACCCACCCCTTCCCGCTGCCGCGCATCCAGGGCGGCACACGGTCTTCGACCGACGCCGTGCACAGGACCTTCGTACGCCCCATCGAGACGAGGACGGACCCCGGCGCGAACACCGTGAAGTCGCGCTGGAACGTGACCTGACGGAGCTCGTCGAGCGTTCGCCCGTCGGCGCGAAGGACGCGGGGGTCGGGTGCGTTGCTGCCCGTCTTGCCCGTCACATCCTCGCTCCCTTCTCGTGCCGCTGGCGCCTGCCGCTCTCGTGCCGCTGGCGCCTGCCGCTCTCGTGCCGCTGGCGCCTGCCGCGCCGGATGCCGGCGTGACAGTACCGGGAATCGGGCGGCGTCCCGTGCGCGAGGGACGCGGCGATCACCACTCGAACACCCGGCCCGGCGCAGCCAGGTGCACCGCCCGCCCGAACGCCTCGTCTGCCTCCGCGGCGAGCGCGCCCTCGGCGATCGAGGGCCGGCGGTGGGTGAGGACGAGCCGCCCGACCCCGGCAGCCGCGGCCGCTCTCCCCGCCTGCCTGCCGCTCAGGTGGCGGGCTTCGCCTTCGTGGTCGCGCGTGTAGGTGGCCTCGCAGAGCAGCAGCTCGATGCCGGGCCCGAGCTCCTCGGGCGACCAGCCCGGCCCGGTGTCCGCGCTGTAGGCGAGCGATCCCACGGGGACGGGACCGGACGCCCCGGCTGCGTCGACGCGCACCGCGAGCGTCGGCGGCCCGTGGTCGGTCGCGCTGAAGGAGCAGCGGATGCCATCGCTCCCGGCGTCGCTGGGCACGAGCACGACCCGCTGCGACGGCTCGACCTGGTGCCAGTCGAACACAGGGTCCTCCCCGAAGTACGAGCGCGCGCGCACGCCCGGAGCCGCGTAGACCGGCACCGGGCGGGCGGGCCGCCGCTCCCGGAGCCACACGGCGTACGAGTCGACGTCGCTCCAATGGTCGGGGTGCTCGTGGGAGAGAATCACCGCGTCGACGGCGCCAGGATCCGAGACGAGCTGGAGGTTGGCGAAGGTCCCAGGTCCGGCGTCGAGCCAGACGGCCACTCCGGCCGCCTCGACGAGGTACCCGCTCGCGGCGCCGCCTGGCCCGGGATAGCTCCCGTCGCATCCGAGGACGGTCAGCGTCCCTCTCTCCGCGGCCGGCGCCCTGCCCACGCGCGCCAACGTAGAGCGATCAGAAGTAGATGGTCGACCTCGCGCGCTCGGCCACCTCGTCGATGTCTCCGGTCCAGGCGCCGGACGACAGGTACTTCCACCCGGCGTCCGCGCAGACGACGACGATCGTGGCCTGCACGCCGGGGGGGAGCTGCGCGGCGCAACGAGCCGCACCGGCCATCGCCGCCCCGCTCGACAGCCCGGCGAAGACCCCGGAGTCCGCGAGCCGCCGCACCCATTCGACCGACTCCCTCGGCCGCACGACGGTCTTCCGGTCGAGCAGCGCGGCGCCGCCGAGCTCCTCGAAGATCGGCGGGATGAAGCCGTCGTCCAGGCTGCGAAGCCCGTCGACGATCTCCCCCGCCGGCGGCTCGACCGCCCAGATCTGCACGGAGGGGTTGCGCTCCTTCAGATAGCGGCCGGTGCCGAGCAGGGTGCCGGACGTGCCGAGGCCGGCCACGAAGTGGGTCACCTCGGGGCAGTCCCGCCAGATCTCGGGTCCGGTCTGCTCGTAGTGGACGCGCGGGTTCGCAGGGTTCGCGTACTGGTAGAGGAAGACCCATTCGGCGTGGGCGGCCGCGATGTCCCGGGCCATGCGCACCGCGCCGTTGGAGCCTTCTCCACCGGGGGACTCGATGATCTCGGCACCCCACACCTCGAGCAGCTGGCGGCGCTCCGAGGACACGTTCGAGGGGAGGACCACCTTCAAGTGGTAGCCCTTCACGCGGCACACGAGCGCGAGGCCGATGCCCGTGTTCCCCGACGAGGGCTCGATCAGCACCTGCCCGGGCTCGCCCGGCCGCAGGAGTCTGGCCTTTTCGGCATCCTCCACCATTGCGAGCGCCACCCGGTCCTTGACCGAGCCGCCGGGGTTCTGCCCTTCCAGCTTGACGAAGAGGCGCGCGGCGGGGTTCGGGCTGAGCTCGCTCACCTCGACGAGCGGCGTGTCCCCGACGAGGTCGAGGATGCTGCGATGCGATGCCACCGGTCCGGCGCGGCAGGCTTCAGCCGCCGGCCACCGCCGGGAGCAGCGACACCTCGTCGCCCTCCCTCACCGGGGTCTCGAGCGCCTCTAGGTAGCGGACGTCGTCGTCGTTGACGTAGACGTTCACGAACCGGTGGAGCGAGCCGTCGTCGTTCAGCAACTGGCCTGACATGCCGGGGAACTCGGAGACCAGCTCCCGCAGGACGTCGCCGATCGTCGAGGCCTTCACCGTGACGATGGACTGGCCCCCGGCCTGCGAACGGAGCACGGTGGGCAGGCGGACATCGACTGCGGCAGCCACGTGACCTCCCGATCAGGGACGAGCCCGCCACCGGGCCGCCCAAATAGTTGACCTGTCGGGTCTGGATTCTAACGGCTCGGCGGGCACGGTCAGCCGCGCGGCCCTTTCGGAGGGCGGGCGCGGCCCTTTCGGAGGGCGGGCGCGGCCCTTGGAACCCTCGGAACGGACGTCAGACGGCGACGGCGACCGCCGCCTGGCCGAGCACCACCACCGATTCCTCCTCGACCAGGCCGCCGCCGATGCGGTAGCTGCGGACGACCGGGTGGCTGTCGCGCAACGACACCACCACGTAGTGCCAACTCAGGTCCGGTGCCTGGTCCACGTCGGTCGGCGAGGGGTAGGCGTCGGTGTGGGTGTGCGAGTGGAAGACGCCGATGAGCTGCGTCCCGTTGCGCTCGGCGTCCCGGTCGGCCTGGAGGAGGTCGCGTGAGTCGACCGTGTAGACGCGCGCGGAGGCCGCCTCGTTGCGCGTCGGGTAGAGGCGATCGACGGTGCCGGAGACCGGGTCGCCTGCCAGAACGCCACAGGCCTCCTCAGGAAGCCCGGTGATGCAATAGGCCACCATCTGGAGGTAGAGGGCTCGCGGCAACCGCAGCATCGCTGCTCGATCGTATCCACCGCAGCCTGGAGGGACGGGGATGGCGCGGGCGGTCGCGCCACGCCAGGCTTGCAGGCCCCCGCGCAGGCAATCAAGGCTCGGTCCTTGGGCGGTCTCGACGGCGCCGCGGTGCACGGCTCAGGAAGGCCGTAGCCTCGAGGTGACATGGCACGGGCCAAGAAGATGGCGGCCAAGCGCGCCGCCGAGCGCGAGGGTCGTCGTGGAGACCGGGTGGTCGCCACGAACCGGCGTGCGCGCCACGACTACGAAGTCCTCGAGACGATCGAGGCGGGGATCGCCCTGCGCGGGAGCGAGGTGAAGTCGCTGCGCGACGGCAAAGCGCAGCTCGCCGACGCCTACGCCCGCGTCGACGGCGGCGAGCTCTGGCTCTACGGCATCCACATCCCCCCGTGGCAATTCGCGACGGGCTTCGGCGGTCACGAGCCTGACCGGAAGCGCAAGCTGCTCGTCCACCGCAAGGAGATCGACGAGCTGCTGGGCCGCACCCAGCAGCAGTCGCTCACCTTGGTGCCGCTCTCCTTGTACTTCAAAGACGGCAAGGCGAAGGTGCAGCTCGCCCTCGCACGGGGCCGCAAGCTCTACGACAAGCGCCAGGCGATCCTTTCGCGCGAGGCCGAACGGGAGTCGGCGCGCGCGCTGCGCAACGCCCAGCGGTGGGGCGTCCACGGCTGACCCGACGATGGCGCCCGAGAGCCGCTCGGCGGCGTCCCCCCCCCCCCCCCTACAGGGGTGCGCCAACGGGACCGATAGAATGGTGACGCCAAGCCATCGGGCAGCACCGCCAACACGAGGGGGTGAAAGGTTTCGACTCCGGTCGTCGAGTTGGGAGAAGCGAGCCGTGGTCTCCGGAGCCACGTAAAAGAGCCGGAACACACAACAAACGCCGAGCACCAGCTCGCGTACGCTGCTTAATAGGTAGCGTCGTCCGCCCAGCCTCTGCTCCACGGGCTGGTGAACGGGCGTCATCTAGGGGAGCTTGCTCGTAGGCCGCTCCGGCCGGGCTACGAGGACGATCTGCCGGGTACGGGGCGCCGTCGTTGCCGGCAGCAGCGGCGCCCCCGACAACCTCTTGCCGGCTGCGCTCGGAGAAGGCTCAGCGAGAAGCCGGAGGACGCGGGTTCGATTCCCGCCACCTCCACGATCTGTCATGAAAAGCCAACCGGTGTCCTCCTGACGGGAGGGCACCGGTGGCGCGTCCGGGCGGGTTCGCCGCTCGGAGTGCCGGTCTCGCAGCCGGGCGGCACCCAGAAATAGGGATACGCGTGGCGTTCGGGGGTGATCTCGACCCGGTCGATCAGCTCGCGAAGCAGCTGCTTGACGGCGTCGGGATTGCCGTCCTCGATGGTCCGGCGGATCTCGGTGCAGAGGGCTCGGAGCTGGTCAAGGGTGGGAGGAGGTTCGATCGGGACAGGGTGCGGAGGAGGTCGTCGATGACTGCGGCTTCCAGATCTTCGGCGGGGACGCGCTTGCTCGTACAGCCGTAGGTTCCCTTGGTCTGGCGGTTCCGGCAGGCGTAGTAACGGTAGAACGCGCTGCGGCCCTTGGTGCCCGCACCGAAGTAGGCGCCGCCGCAAGCCCGGCACCGGAGCATGCCGGTCTGTAATGCCATTGCCATCTTGCGATCGCACCGGCTCAGCTGGCCCGGGGGCGCTCCAGGTAGTCGTGCACGGCGCGGCGGATCACCTCGGCCTCGGCAACTTGTTCCGCCTGGGCTCGGGCCCGGAGCTGGTCCCGCAGATCGGGCGGGAACCGGACCGAGATGTTCCCAGCCGGCGC
>JAKATH010000097.1 GCA_021828055.1 Actinomycetes bacterium | reverse complement strand
CTAGCGTCGGTAACCCCGCTCCGACCTGCCCCCGAGTCGAACATCGTCATACCACCAAAGCCCGTAACGCTGACCCGAGGCGCCAGTAGGAACGGGCGGTAGCCCAAATAGCTGGGCGACCCCGGTGGCCGACGGATCCGCTCTTCAACGCCCGGCGCGTCACCGCCGAGCTCGGCATCTTCCCCCCACCACTGCCCGTCGGTGGATGGCCAGCGGGATCGTCACGAGTGAACGGCCAGGGTGATCATGGTTGCTGTCACAGCTCGCTGGCACACTTGGGGGCATGGGCGACACCAACTGTGACCGCACCGGCTCTCCTTCGGGCCGGACCTCACCGTCCATGGTCCTGCCGCTCGCCGCGCCGAGCGGTTCGCCAGCGCCGAGCATGCCGGATGCCTAGACGTCAGCGCGCCCGGACGAGCGCCGAGCAGCTCCAACTCGGCAGCCCGAGTGAGGTCATCGCACCCTTCGCCGCGCCGTTTGCCCGTGACGCCCGCGCCGTGATCGAGGACCCGACCCACGTGGCTGTGGCCCGGGCCGTCGTGGACGTGTGTTGCCGCCCGGACGCCGCGGCGGGCCTTTCACTACAGGAGATCGAGGACCGCGTCGCCATCGACGACCGTGATCTGCTGGAGCGTCGGCTGCGGGTGTTCGTCGGGCTCGGAATGCTGCGGCCGCTCGATGACCGCAAGGGCGCGATGCGCTACGTCCTCGATCCCCGGGCACTGGCCGGGGTGCAGGTGGTCGAGCGGATCACCACCCAAGGCGGCGTGAGCGAGCTGCTCCTCCTGCTCGACCGGACCGCTGCGGCCATCGAGACCCAGACCGCCACGGCCGAGCAGGTCTCCTCCGCGCTGGAGCAGGCCCGGGTGTTCTTCCGCCTGTTCGCCGACACCCTCGCCCGCTTGGCCCGGGCGCCCATTGCCGAGCTGTACGCCGAGATCCGCCAGCATGAGCAGCAGCGCCTGTTGACGAATCTTGACCGGCTGGTCCGCCTCGTGGCCGCGACCTACCCGCAGCTCGAACCGTTGGGCCACGAGACGGTGACCGAGGCTCAACGCTACGACCGGTATCTCGGCGCGGCCGCAGACCGCATTGTCGCCGAGGGTGGTGCGGCTCGGGCGTTCGACGTGCTCACCCCGGAGACGTGGCGGACCGCAGCCATCCACGCTCCTTGGGAGGAGCTTGCCGCAGTGGCCGCGACCCTTGTGTTCGACGCGCCTGGCGTCGTCGTGCAGGCCCAGGACATCGTGGCGGCCGTCGAGGAGTGGAGGCCCCGGGGCCGAGGTCGCGAGCTGCCGCCAGAACCGGACGTACCGGCAGGACCCGATCCGCTCGAACAACGACGAGCGATGCGCTCGGCGCGGCGGCGACGCCTTGGCCGCCAGGTTGGGTCGCTGCTGCAAGACCGCGCCGCGACGGATATCACCGGAGTGCTGCGCGGCGGCCCATGGCGGGCAGCGTCAGCGATGCTCGCCAACCTGCTCGAAGCCGACCGTGATCCCGAGGTGCCGGCGATGGTCGAGATCGGTGACGGCCTGCTCGTCGACCCCGAGCTCGACGTCGCCTGGTGCTCGACGCCGGTTCTGCTCAGCTGGTCGCCGGTTCCCGCCGAGACCCCGAAGGTGTCGACGGCCGAAGCGGAACAGGTCGAGCCATGACCGTGATGCGCTCCGCTCTGTTGCTTGCCCGGTTGCGGGCGGAAGGCGCACTTGCCGCCGCCGACGTCGCGGGCATCGACCTTGCCGCCGAGGCAGGAGAGATCGGGAAACGGACGGTGCGGATCGGCGCGACCGTTCGGCTCGGCTGGGCGGACGGCCATGAGCCCGACCCAGAGGGACCCGTGACGTCTCGGCTGTCGGCGTTTCCGACCGGGGTGCTCGCGGCGGCGCTGGCCTTGGCGTGGCCCGATGCCTCGACGGACCCTTTCCCCGGAGAACCCCTCCCTCCTGATGCCGCGGAACAGCTGGGGGTGATCCTCGACCGAGACCCAAAGGTGATCTCGAAGTACCTCGGTGAGCTGCGGGCGTGCGAGCTGCTCACCCTGGGTGGCGACGGCCGTCTACGGCTCGGCCCGGCGGTCGCCGCCTGGACGCCGCGGACGGTCATCGCTTTGCGTCGATACCACCACCTGCTCGTCGTGGCACGAGGCGGGCGCCGATGAGCCTCGAAAGCCTCGACGAACGGAGCCGTGACCACGTCTGGGCGGCGTGGACGGCAGTGGAGACGGCACTCGACCCCGTTCCTGAAGCCGACTTCCCGGCCCTGGCCGACCCGGCGCTGCGCCACCACCTCGCCTTCCTCGGGCGCCGGGCCGGGCGGGTCCTGGTCGAGGGCCCCCGTGGCCGTTGGCTCACTGCGTACGACGACGCCGTGGTCAGCGAGTTGGCTCATGAGGGGTTTGGCGTACTGTCCCCTGAGGACCGAGCGGTGTTGGCACTCGTGCTCATTAACACCATCTGCATCCACCGCGCCCAGACCGGGATCTCGGGCGGCGGGTGGGACGCACCAGGTGTGCCGGCAGCCGAGCTGGAGCAGTACCGCCCCCAATATCGAAGCGTCATCCGCGCAGCGTTGCGCCGCCTCGACGCGCGCGGACTCATCGACCGCAGCCCGGCGGGTGGCGTCATCCCCGGCCCCGCGCTGCGCCGGCTCACCGGCGCGCAGTCCCAGACGCTGTGGGAGGACCTCGTGATGGCCGCCGATCGCTCAGGACCTCTCGGGACGTCGATCCGCTCTCGGCGCGTCGTCTCATCCGCACAAGGAGCCCAGCCATGACCGATCTCGTCGTCGCGCCCGCACCAGTCGAACATGATCACGGCCGGATCGGCGAGCGGGAACTGGTGTGCGTCCAGACCATCGACATCGGACGGCTGCGCAGCGCTCCGGTTCCGATTACCCCAGGTACCTTCGTTGCCGTGTCGGGACGCGGACCCAAGGGCGACTCGAACGGATCGGGCAAGACGACGTTCCTCGCAGCGCTCAGCCTGCTGCACGGCGAGGTCGGCTGGCGCCTCGCCCACGGTGCCCCGGAGGCGGCGAGCCTTCTCTTCGACGGTACCAAGGCCGGCGTCGACGTCGCCCGTTACGCCCGAGCCGACCACGGCTACGTCATCGGCGTCTTCTGCAGCCGCGAGAAGAGCGACCCGATCACCGTCTGGTTACGGATCAACGCCGCCGCGCCGGTGCTGCGGGTTCGTGCACAAGAGGGCATCCATCTCGTCCACGCGGTCACCTCCAGCGCCCGAGCGGCCACCGCCGACGCCATCTGGGCGGCGCTGCCGAAACCGGAGTGGGGATCGAAGACCTACGCCCACGAGCTCTACGGGGCGACGCCACGTTGCATGGCGTGGCTGCAGGCCCGCGGCAACGAGACCCCCGGGAAGTCGCTCCTCAAACTGTCCCAAGAGATGCTCACTCCAGAGCAGATCGGCGTCGCGCTGCTCGAGCTCCTCGGACGCGACGACCTGATCGACGAGGACCGGGCCGCCCGAGCGGCCCTCGACGCCACGACCCGAGAGGTCGAGGACCTGCTCAACGACGATGCCACCCGGCGAACTCAGGAGGACGACGAGCTGCAGGCGATCGGCGGCCGTGAACAGGCCCGCGCACAGCTCACCCGCGCCGAGGGCTTGTGGCACTTGCACTACGCCAAGGGTCTTATCGACGCCACGACCCGAGCCGACGACGCTCGACGTGCCATCCGCCTCGCAGGCGAGACTCGCCGGGTGGCCAAAGGTCAACTGGCGGTAACCATGACAGCGCTCGACACCCTCGGTGACGGCACAACACTCAAGGCCGCGGCTGACGTCGCCCAAACTGCCATGGATTCTGCGAACGAGACGTGGCGACAAGCCAGTAACGAAAAGAGCGTCGCCCAGAACCAGCTCGACGCGGCGCTCAAGCGGCTGGACGTGCTGCGTGTCGATGCCGCGGTGGCAGACGGCACCCCCCTCGACATCCTGCTCGCGGCCGAGGCGCAGCTGGCCCGTTCCGTGAAGGGTGCCGAGGATGCTCGCGCCGTTGCTGCCGCAGAGCGGGAACGCCGAGACGGCGAGCTGCTCGCCGCCGAAGCAGGAGCCGCCGGGGAGGCGGCTGCCGCCGTGGCCCGGCTGGCATCGGCCGGCGTGAAAGCCGTCGCCCTGCTTGACGAGCTTGAGGTCGATCCCGCTGCCCGCGATGTGTGGGAGCCGCGCCTCGTTCTTTACCGCGACGCGGTTGCCATCGCTGGGTCCGACCTTGCTGTTGCCGTCGACGCCGCCGGCCCCGGGGACACCCTCATCGCCGGCGATCCCACCAGCCCCCAGTTACCAGACGGGGTGCTGGCTGCGCCGCCTGCCTCCCTCCCGTTTCTCCAAGTGCTCGCCGATGCCGACTGCGATGGACGTTCGGCGAGGATCGGCGATCACGTCGTCGTCGTCGGCGGCTTCGACGCACCGATATGCGGCAGAGAAGCTCGGATCGCGGCGGCGCGGAAAGCAGCCGAACATGCACGAGTCCAAGAGCATCGTCTTGCTGCAGAGGCAGAACGCCAGCAGGCCGACCTCGATAATCTGCGCCGACAACTCGACGCGGCACGAGCCGCCGAGGAGCTCGTCGAAGCACAGGCCTCCCTGGAGTCGCTGCGAGCTGACCTTGGCTCGCTCGACAGCCAGGAGAATGTCGCCGCTCGGGCATACCGGCGGGCCGGCGACGAACATCGCCAGGCGAGCGAGGCCTGGGGTGGCTACGCCGAGCAATGCAAGCGCCTCGAAGAGGCAAGGGAACGAGACGAGCAGGCGCTGTTGAAGGCGACGCTCGATATGCGCGCGGCGATCGACGCCTGGTCCCGCCAGCGTGACAACCTGCCGTATTGGTCCCAGCGTTGGGGCGGCGACATCGACAGCGCCCGGACAGCGCTCGCTGGCGACGCCGCCGAGCATCCAACCGGCGACGACCGGTCGGCTTCTTCGGCGTATCGTCGCGCTGCCAACCACGCCATCGACCGGGCCCTGTTGTCCTGCGGGATCGACAGCGACAATGGCGCCGGCGCTCCCGCCGGCAGCGGTGTCGGCCTGGCGGTCGCCGAGCGTACGGCGGCAGGAACCCCGGCCTTTGACGACGAACGCGGGCAGAGCTACGAGCGCCAGGCGACCGCTTTCCACGCGGTCGCCGACGCGCTCGGGTCGTGGCTCGGGCGGCTGCGCAGCGAAGACCGTGCCCGTGCAGCGCACATCGACGCCGATCGGGCCCGTCGCGCCGAAGCGCGGCAGGCCGCAGAGCGGCTATGCGAGGAGCGTCGGCGAAACCTTCCCGTGCTCCAGGACCAGATCGAGCGCCTGCTTCGAACCAGCCTCGGCACCGTCGGCGACAAGCTCAACGCACTGGATCTCGCAGCCCAAGGCTCAGGGGCCGACCTGCTGATCGAGCCGCAACGGCCGACGACGGCCAGGGAGAGCTGGCTGTGGCGGGTCACCCCTCGCTACCGACGTGGCCCCAACGGTGGTCTCGTCCCTTACACCGAACGGGCGAACACGGCCACCGAGAAGCTCCTGGCGATTCATCTGGTCCTGGCCGCCCTCTTTGCCGCGACCGCCGCCCGGGGCGCCGAGTACGGCCGGGTGCTGATCCTCGATGAGCTCGGCGACAGCCTCGGTGACTACCACCGCGAAGCGGTCCTGTCCGCTCTCGCTCGCACCGCGTCTGAGGCCGGGATCACCGTCCTCGGTACCTGCCAGGACGGCGTGCTCGAAGACGCTGCCCGGCACTGTGGCCAGCTGCTGTACTTCCAGTTCCGGGATGCGAGCGACGTCTTGAACGCCCCCACCCGGGTCTTCGGTACCACCCACGACGGCAGTATCATCGAGCAGACTACCCCGTTCATCGAACGCCTGGGCTGATGCTTGGCGATCCCCTCCCGCTTGCAGGTGTCCCCGAGGGCTGTGTCGCTCGCCCTGTCCTCGTCGAGGATCAGAACGGCGGCGAGCGCCTACCCCGTGACCGATCTGGGCGAGTCAAGCTCACCACGGTGGAGCTCACCGCCGTCATCGACAGCCATCCAACGGCACTCCCGGCCGGCGCCGACCGACGGTTCTTGCTCGACCGGCAAACCCGCCGCTGGAGGACCATCGTGGAGCACTACGGCGCAACCGACGCGGCGTGGCTCGCGGCGGTCACCTTGTGCCGAGACGGCTTCGTCACCCTCACCTGCACCGTCACCGCAACCCGGCTTGGACCCCCCACTCGGTGGCGCTGGACCGAGGCCACTCGAACCCACGCCGAGACGCGGCGAAAGCGTGCAGCGGACGCCAGCGAGGCGGCACGCGAAGTGCTCCAGCGCGACGACGGTCTGCCGGCGTGGGTCGATGCTTGGCTGGAAGACGTGACCAAGAGCGGCCTTCTGGCGCGCAGCGCCGTCGACGGGGAGGCGCTCCTGACGGCTGCCGCGTCATGCCTGGCGGCACTTCCGCTCTCTGGCGGCGAGCCTATCGGTCGCGGAGAGCTGGCGGCCCGCTACGGCGGCGCCCGAGGGGCCCACGCGCTCGACGACGGACACCGGCTCAGCGCGCTCGTACTGCGGGGTGCGGCCGCTGCCACCGGTTCCCCTTATCCGCGCACCGCCGCCGAGCGTCGGGCGCTGTGGGCATCGGTAGGGGTGGTCTGCGACAGCATCTCGGCGACGGTTCTCGTCGCGAACCTGCGTCCCGAGCCGACCAACCTCGTGGCGCGACAGCTTTGCGAGCGCGCCGACGCTCGGCTTCCCACGCACCTCACCGCCCGGGACCTCGGCGCATCGAAGATCCGCATCCCAGGCGGTGTCGTGCACGTGTGCGAGAACCCGAGGATCCTCGAAGCGGCGCTCGATCGAGGTCTGTCTGCTGCCATCGTCTGCACCGCCGGGAACCCGGCCACGGTCACCATCGACCTACTGCGCCAACTTGTTGAGAGCGGCGCTCGGATCGCCTACCGGGGCGACTTCGACTGGCCCGGCATTGCCATCGCCAACCGAATCATCGACCGGATCGGCTGTAGCACCTGGTTGTTCGACAACCAGACGTACGCTGTTGCGGTCAAGGACGGCGCTGTCGACGCGGTCCCCCTCATGGGCAAACCTTCCACTGCCCATTGGGATCATCAGCTGTCTGAAACAATGCAGGACCAAGGCGTCGCCATCCACGAGGAACTGCTCATCGACCAACTCCTTGTCCATCTCGCCCATGCGGTGCCCTGAGACTGGGTCGCCAGCGGCGCGTGGGACCTGAGCCCAGTCGCGGGCGAGACGGTCGGCCTCGCGGCCAGTGTGTGGTCCTGCTCGCCCTGCGCTGTCACTCGGGCCGGCCTTTCTGCGATGGCGGCTATATCGTGGGTGCTGGCTCGCCATTCAAACGGTGTGAACGGACCCACCCTCCGGCGGATGTGGCAGATCCCGATCACAGCGGCACCGTCGTGAGCAGGCGCGCCGACCACTAC
>JAKATH010000012.1 GCA_021828055.1 Actinomycetes bacterium | reverse complement strand
GTCGAGGAGTTCTCGAGGCGCCGCGACCTCTCGTTCTGGCGCGGCATTCGACCGTTGCTCGACAGGTGGGACGACCTCATCCGCGACTTCAACGCACGCTCGCGCTCGGACCAGCGCCACCTCTGACGCACCTTGCTTCGCGGAGGATACGAGCCTCGTCGTCGCAATCCATCCTTGGCCGGCGCGCCAGGCGCGCACCGGATCACCACGGCGCCACCTCCACAAGCGAATGCGTGCCGGAGCCGGGAAGCCGAGCGGGGTCGGAGTCCTTGCGACGGGACGCCTTCCGCCCGGCGCCGGTTCAGCCGTCGAGGTCCGGGGCTCAGGGCACCGTGCCCGCGTCCACGCGGGACCAGGGGACGTCCACGTCCCCGTCCACGTCCACGTCCACGTCCACGTCCACGTCCTCTGCTTCCTCCACGTCTCCATCGGCGTACAGGGCCTCTCCCCTCCGGAGGCGTCCGGCGATGCGCACCACCTGTGACAGCTCGCGCCGGGTGGGAGTGTGCGCCGCCAGGAATCGTGCTGCCCCGGTGAGCACCAGGGCCGTCTCCTCGGAGCCCTCCGGCCATGCGAGCGCCTGCTGGACCGACGCCTCGTAGATCTGGAACCAGTGGAACCCAGCGTCCTCCCTGAGCAACGCCGAGCCGAGCGCCGCAACGACGTCCTCCCGCCGCCCGCCGCTGCGGAGATGGCCGTAGACGATGGAACCTGCCCGATCGACCTGGCCTTCGACGTCCCAGCATGCGGGCAACGCCTCCAGCCCGGTTCCTCCTTCGAGCTCCCCCGGCGGCCGGGCCGCCGGCACGTTCAGGAAGCGATCGAGGAACACCTTCAGCGCGAGATGGAAGACGCCGCGTAGGAGCAGCGGGGACGGGGCACGTACGAGCAGCCGGTGGAGCGCGTTGGCGCTCGTGAAGCCGTGGTGGACGACGTTCCAGTCGCTGTGATCGTTGTGCACGTGGAACCGGGTCACCCGCAGCGCGGCGGCGAGAGCTACCGCTCGACCGAGCTGCTCGGCCGACGCGCCGCGCCGGATCGCCTGGAAGATGGCCTCGACGACGGAGCCTGGGTCTTCGCCGAGGATCTCCCACCCGAGGGCGCCGACCGCGCCCGCTTCCTCGAACTTCGCTGATCGGGAGCCGCCCTGCGCGGCCCAGTCGCACGCTGCGAGCTCCTCTGGGAGCCGGTCGGCCGCGGACAGCGCGAGGCCGGCGAGGTCGTCGGGATGCCGCCACGCTCCTTCCTCCTCGTGGCGCGTCGCTGCGGCGGTCTCGTGGACGAGCGTGTGCAGGACGAGCGCAGCCGCGTTTGCGTCGATCGGGGTCAGGTGGTCCACGAGCTCGAACGCCTTGTTCGTGAAGTCGAGGATGTGGCCCTCGTCGAGGAAGACATGGTCCGTCACCGCGGCACCCATCAGCTCGCAGAGCGCGCTGGTCGGAAGGCCCCCGGCGACGGCCGTGGCCAGCGTCCGCTCCGCCGCGTCGCCGGCGCGCGTGTCGATGAACCTCCGGTACCACGAGGTGAGCCGCTCGAGCGGCATGTCGCTGTCGCTCAGCGCGGGCAGACGGAACATCGGCGCCCGCCCGCGCGTGTCCTCGGAGAGGAACCGCAGCCCGTGCACCAACGCGAGGGGGCGGTCGTCGGGAGCCAGCCGCTCGAGCACGTTCGCCATCGCGCACAGCACGGCGAGACCCGGGCCGAACCCCTGGGCCCGGAACCGGCATCCGAAGCGGCTACCCGCGTAGACGATCTCCGACGCCGCGACGCCCTTCGAGAGCAGCGCGAGCACCGCCTTGGAGAGCACGAGCGTGAGACCCCGCTCGAGCCCCTCGTCGAGCCGTCTGAGCGCGCGGTCGCGGTCGAACGGGCATTCATCGTCGACGAGGACGACTCGATCATCGACGATCTCGACCTCGAAGGCGCGGGCGTCATCGGCGAAGGGATCGAGCGTCGACCCGGAGCACAGGTCGAACCGGGCATGGTGCCAATGGCACGTGACGAGGCCGTTCTCCACGGTGCCGCGGTGCAGCGGGAAACCCAGATGAGGGCACCGATCCTCGATCCCGTACGCCCGTCCCTCGTGCCAGAACACGCAGACGGGCCGGGACCCGACCTTCGTCGTCACGTACCCCGCCGCCTTCAGGTCCTCGACGCTGCCGGCGTCCACACGCACACCTTCCCCCTCCCTCTCCTCGGCCGCTTCGTACCGCTCTCCCGTCCCGGAGCGCACTGTACAACTTCAAGTGAACTTCAAGTCAAGCACGCAATACGGTCCCGCGGAAGACTGGCCTCTCGGGGCGCGGGACGTCGCGTCGTCCGTCAGGTCCTTCACCGCCGTCGACTGCATCCGGCTCCAGCGCGTTGGATGCGGCCGGGGCCGTGACAGGAAGCTGGCCACCAGCACGTCGCGCTCTTCTGGCCATCGAAAAGGGGCTGCAGGAGGCGGTACACGATGACGGATGGCTGGGGACCTTGGTCCCTGTTCCCCTCCGGCCGCGCTCTGTAGCGTGCAGTCTTATCGAGAGGCCAAATCCTGGCCGGTCGAGTTCGGCGAGGCGCCCCCTTACCCCCGGGGGGCACTCCTCGTCGAGAGGCCGGAGGCTCGTCCGGCGGAGGTATCCATCTCGATGCTGTCGACCCGGTCTCGAGCCTGACATTCGGGAAGCCGTTCTCTCGCCTGCAACGGCTTCCCCGACGCCCCAACCCGCCCCCACCTCCTCGAGGCGGCGCGCCACCTCCACGTGAGAGCTCACGACCGACCGCGTCGCCTCGACGGAGCCGCTCTCGCGGACGCGAAGCGTGATCCGCAGCGCTGCGGCGTGCATGCCCCCATCCTGTTGCGCTCCGCCGAGCTGCCTCCTCGCGCAACGCCTCCTCCCCCCTGCATATCTCCCGGCCTCCGTCGCCGTCCTCGTCCGGACAGCTACGGCCGCCCTCCCATCCTGCCGATCGCCTCGGCCGCCGACTCGATCGCCGCGTGCAGCGCCTCGTCGGGGCCGGCACCGCTGCACATCGCGGCGAGGTAGCCCGCGAAGAATGCGTCCCCTGCACCCGTCGTGTCCACGACCGGGTTTGCAGACGCGTGGAGGTGCAGCGGCGGGCTCCCGCGTCTCGCGAGGAGCGCGCCGTTCGCTCCGAGCTTGACAACGGCCGTCGGGTAGTGCGCCGTGAGCCTTCGCGCTGCCTCGTGGGCCTCCGCGACGCCCGTGAGGAGGCTGGCCTCCGGCGCGTTCGGGAAGATCGTCTCCGCTCCCGCGGTGAGCGCGAGGAAGCGCTCGGGTCCCATCTCGCGCAGGTAGCTCACCGACGAGGGATCGGTCGACACCTGCACGCAGCGCCGGAGAGCCTCGGCGATGAGGTCCACGACCGCCCGACGGGTCGGCGGTTCGAACAGGGTATAGCCCGAGACGTGCAGGTGGGCGACTCCGTCGAGGTCCTGCGGCAGGTCGGCCTCGCTGAGGCGCAGGTTGGCCCCGCGGTCGGTGAACATGCTCCGCTCGCCACCGGCGTCCACGAGCACGACGATGCTGCCCGTCGGCAGCTCCGGATCGGCTCCCAGGCGAGCGTCGACTCCTGCGGCTCGGAGCGCCGCCGCATGCGCGTCCACGTCGGATGCCCCGACTCGCCCGTAGAAGCGGACGGGGACGCCGCGGCTGGCGAGCCATGCCGCCTGGTTGGCGCCCGAGCCACCGGGACTTCGCCGGATCTCGCTGTCCGTGTCGCTCCCGACCTCGACCGGCCCGAGCGCGCGGACGACGACGTCGTCCATCACGTCGCCCACGATCACGACCACGCTCACTTCGTCGCTGCGCCAGCGCGGGCGATGGCAGCCGCCACGAGGACGTTGTTGCGCACTGCCGCGATGTTCGCCTCGAGGCTCTCTCCTGCAGATCCGCGCTGCATGTGGTCGAGGAGGAAGGGGGTGATCGCTTGGCCCCTGATCCCCTGCGTCGCCGCGGCATCGAGCGCCTCGGCCAGCAGGCGATCGTGGGTCGCAGGATCGAGCTGCTGGTCCGAGGGCACCGGGCTGGCGACCACGAGAGCCGCGCGGATCGAGAGCTCGTCGCGCAGCCTCATGGCGGCGACCACCTCGTCGGGCCCGTCGAGGACCCAGGTGACCGGGAATCCCGAGTCCGCGACGAGGAAACCGGGGAAGCGATCCGTCCGGTAGCCCGCGACGCTGACGCCCAGCGTCTCGAGGCGCTCCAGCGTCGCTCCGACGTCGAGGATGGACTTCACCCCCGCGCAGACGACAGTGACCGGGGTCCGCGCCAGGGCCGGGAGGTCGGGGGACTCGTCGAAGGTCTCCGACGCACCCCGGTGCACGCCGCCAAGACCGCCCGTCGCGAAGATCCGCACACCCGCCCGGTACGCGAGCCAGCAGGTCGCGGCGACCGTCGTCGCTGCATGCACTCCGCGCGCCCTCGCCCACGGAATGTCGCGGGTGGACGCCTTCGCCACCTCTCCGCTGCCGAGGAGCTCGATCTCCTCGTCCGACAGCCCCACGACGGGCGTCCCCCCCACGACTCCGACGGTCGCAGGCACCACGCCAGACTCGCGGAGAAGCGCTTCGAGCTCCCTCGCCACCTCGAGGTTTCTCGGCCGCGGCAGCCCGTGCGCGAAGAGGGTGGATTCGAGCGCGACCACCGGCACGCCCGTGGACAACGCCGCTGTCACGTCTGCCGCCACGCGCATCGCGGCTGCACTCACGCTTCACTGTGGCCGACCGGCGCCGGATCGGCAAGTCGTCGCGACTTTGGGACCTCGATGAGAACGCTCGACCATGCACCGGGTCGGAGGCGTGCGTGGACCACGTCGTCGTCGAGGGCGTGTTCAATCGTAGCGAGCGCTCGGCGTAGCCGAGGGGGTGCACGTGGAAGCTCGGCACCGAGGATTGGGGCGACGAAGCGGTCTCACACTTTGGTGTCGAACGGTCGGCCCACGACGGATGGCGCTTCTGGCTCGCCCTCATCCTGGCGGGGACCGTGGGCCGCCGGCGGGAACGGTAGGAGGGGCCATCCTGCGGCTCCGCGAAGACCCTGGGGTGCGCATGCGGACGTTCCCAAGCTCCCGTGGCCGCCAGCACCGACGACGTGCCGGCGCGCGGTCGTGCCGTGCTGCCGTCGAGCCTCCCCACCCACCGGCACGGTGCTCGCGACGGCGACTACCCTCGACCGGAGCGAGGTGCGGACGGGTGACGAGGACGCACGTGCCGGAGGCGGCACACGGACGGAGACGGGTGGCCACCTCACACGAGGGTGGGCTCCTCGCGTGAGCCGCGCGCCTAGCGACCCCTCCGCTGGGGTTCCTCCACCGGGAGTGGGCTCCCCGCGTGAGCCGCGCGCCTGCCGGCGGGTCCCGACCGGGCCGGCGACGCAGTGGAGGTCGTGATGGCTAACGCGACGAGCCGCGCCACGTGGCGGGCCTGGTTCATCGGCGTGCTCTGCGGGCTCGTCGCGCTCGCCGCGCTCATCGCGGGATCGGCGTTCGGCCACGTCTCGACAAGGACGACAAAGAACGTGGACCCGCGCCTGATCGCCTGGATCAGCGCGGCAGTTCTGCTGGTCTTCGGAGCGGTGGCGGTCACCCGGATCTCGAAGCTCTTGGCCCACCACGTGTCGTCGACGTCGATGCCGACGGCGGGCGGTGCGGTCCGGATCCTCTCTGCCGGGGTCGGCTACCTGATCGTGATCTTCGCCGTGCTCGCCGAGCTGAAAGTGCCCGTCGACCGCCTCCTCGTCGGTGCCGGCCTCGCTGGGATCGTGCTCGGGATCGCGGCCCAGCAGAGCCTCGGCAACGTCTTCGCCGGCATGATCCTCGTCCTCGCCAGGCCGTTTCGCGTCGGCGATCTCGTTCGCATCCGCTCCGGATCGCTCGGCGGGATCTTCGACGCGCGAGTCCGGGAGATGACCCTGACCTACGTGACCCTCCGGACGGAGGAGGGCGATTGGAAGATCCCGAACTCCGCGATGCTCGCCGCAGGCGTCCTCCGCACACCTCTCACGCCCCTCCCCCAGCCGTCCGCCCCTGTGCCGCCTCCGGCACGGGCCGCCACGCCGCCGGCCGCCCCGACACCTCCCCCCGCGTCTGCGACCCAGGGCGGCCGTGCGTCCCGAGACGGCACGAACGAGAACGAGACATCCCCCGCAGGCACGGGGCCCGCGGGGAGGCCGAGCCAGCCTGCCTGACGTCCGCGGGGAGGTCGCAGGCCGCGAGGACGCCCGCGGGGAGGCCGATCCCGCCTGTCTGACGTCCGCGGGGAGGTCGCAGGCCGCGAGGACGCCCGCGGGGAGAGGACCCCGGTCAGGCCGTGGGCGCGGGCGCGACACCGGCCGGCGGCGTCGAACCAGCCGGCGCAGGCTCGACGGGCTGCGCGGACGACGGCTCGTCGACCACGGCCGAGGGAACCTCGTTGCCCACGTGCGCGCGCAGCCGGATCTCGGGCAGGAGCCACGTGAGGAGGAAGGCCAACCCCATGATCGGCACCGCCACGAGGAAGACCGTTCCGACCGTCGACGCGTACGCCGATGCGACCGCCGCGTGGACCCCCGCGGGGAGGTGCTGCAGCGATCCGGGGCTCACCGAAGCCCCCAGGTCTCTCGGAACGGGGTACCCGTGCAGCGCCGTGGCGAGCCGTCCGCCGATCACGTTGGCGAAGATCGCCCCGAAGATCGCCGCGCCGAACGAGCCGCCGATGGACCGGAAGAACGTCGCGCCCGCGGTGGCCACGCCGAGCTCTTCGTAGGGGACCGCGTTCTGGACGGCGATCACGAGCACCTGCATGACGGCGCCGAGCCCGAGGCCGAGGACGACCATGTACAGGTACATGAGGCCGTCGGACGTCGTGGCGTGCACGGTCGCCAGGAGGTACATCCCGAGCGTCATCACCGCCGAGCCGACGATGGGGAACACCTTGTAGCGGCCCGATCGGCTGATCACCACCCCCGACACGATCGAGGTGAGGAGCAGGCCGGCCATGAGCGGCAGGAGCTGGAGCCCCGAGAGGGTCGGGTCGGCCCCCTTGGCGACCTGCAAGAAGACCGGCATGAACGTGACCGCGCCGAAGAGGCCGAAGCCGACGACGAACCCGATCGCGCTCGTCGCCGAGAAGACCCGGTTCGCGAACAGGTGGAGCGGCAGCACCGGCTCGCGGACCCGCCGTTCGATGAGCGCCCACGCCACGAGCAGTGCCACGCCGGAGGCGCCCAGGATCGCGATCGGGACCGACGACCATGCGTACGTCGTCCCTCCGAGGCTCGCGACGAGCACGAGCGCGGTCACCCCCGCGCTCAGCACCAGCGTCCCGACGTAGTCGATCACCGGCTTCCTCGCGCCCCTCAGGTGCGCGGGGAGCACGACTGCGGTGACGACGAGAGCGACGGCCCCGATCGGCACGTTGATGTAGAAGACCCACCGCCAGCTCGCGTGCTGGGTGAGGAAGCCCCCGAGAAGCGGCCCGACCACCGTTGCCACAGCGAAGACCGCGCCGAACAGCCCCTGATAGCGACCGCGCTCGCGCGGCGAGACGATGTCGCCGATGATCGCCTGGGCGCCGACCATGAGGCCGCCTGCGCCGAGCCCCTGCAGCGCCCGGAAGGCGATGAGCATCTCGAGCGTGCGGCTGAGCCCCGACAGGGCGGAGCCGGCGAGGAAGATGACGATCGCCGCCTGGAAGAACGACTTGCGACCGTAGAGGTCGCCCAGCTTGCCCCACAGCGGGGTCGACACCGTCGAGGTCACCAGGTACGCGGTGACGATCCATGCGATGTGCGACGCGCCGCCGAGGTCCCCCACGATCGTCGGCAGGGCGGTGGAGACGATCGTCTGGTCGAGCGCGGCAAGCAGCATCCCGAGGAGCAGCGCGGAGATGACGAGGAGGACCCCACGACGGTCCAGCGCCCCCTGTGCGTCCGCCCGTGCGCCGGCGACGTTCACTGAGGCCGGTCCTTCTGCTCGCCCAGGTCGCCCTGCTCGCCCTGCTCGCCGCGGTCACCGCGCTCGCCCTGGTCGCCCTGGTCGCCCTGGCGAGCTCCGGGGAGCCCGAGCACGGCGCACGCCGCCTCGATCGCCGTCACGCGCGAGACCTCCGGGTCCTCGCCGGGTTGCGCGTACACGAGGGCGCCGTGAATGGCCATGAGCGCGGCGCGTACCCGGGTGCGTTGTGCGGCGTCCGGCTCGTCGGCGCCGGAGAGCCGACGTCCGAGTCGGCCGAAGATCGGCATCGCGTCGTGGAGGCCCGCGCTCTGCTTCACGGACGGGTCGCTGGCCAGGACGCGGATCAGGTCCGCGTGCGCCTGGACCAGGCGGACGTAGCCCTCGACCAGGTCCCGACGCTCTTGCGGAGTGCGTGCCCCCTGCCCGCGCTCGACCAGCGTCTCGAGATCGGCCATCACCGTGCCGACGATCGCCGCGAGCAGGTCGTCTTTCGTGCGGAAGTGGTAGTAGAGCGCCGCCTTCGTGAACCCGAGGCGCTCGGAGATCTCCCGGGTCGAGGTGGCGGCGAACCCACGGTCGGCGATCAGCTCGAGCGCGACGTCGAGGATCCGGGCCCGCGTCTGGTCGCCGGGGTGGCCGGGGTGGCCGGCGCGCGTTGTGGCGGGGTGGCCGGGGTGGCCCCCTTCGCCGGCGCGCGTCGTGGCGGGGTCGGCGCCGCGTGCCGCCCCTTCGGCCTCCGCCGTCGCCACCGCCTCGTCGGGCTCGCCCGGTTCGATCGCGCTCCAGACCATTCGCCCGCAGTATAGCCACTTGACTTGCCGGGCGACAAGTAGGTAACTTACTGAATGCCAAGTAAGATCCCCGCTGGCCGGCGCCGCGAGGTGGGAGCGCAGCACGGCGGTCCGCGCGGGACGACAGGGGGGAGGACGGAGGACGCGAGCCCATGTTCAGGATGCTCAGCCGGGCAGTCGTAGGCCACCCGTGGCGCGTCATCGGGTTGTGGGTGGTGGCCGCGGCGATCATCGTCGGCCTCGCGCCGAAGCTCACGACGACATCGAGCGAAGTCTCCTTCCTTCCGAGCCACTACCAGTCGGTGCAGGCGGCCAACCTCCAGAAGAAGGCGTTCCCGCAGGCCGGGACCCCCGCAGTGCTGGTGGTCGTCGAGTCGAAGAACGGCCGGCCCCTCACCCCTGGTGACGTGTCGGTGCTCGACCGCGCCCAGCGCGTGCTCGCTGCGCGTCGCATCGACGCAGTGAGCACGGTCGAACCGGCGATCGTCTCCAAGAACGGCCTCGTCGGGGTCATCCCCGTGCAGATGCCGAACGCTCAGGGGCAGCTCACGACGGCGCAGACCGACGCGGTCCTCACGATCCGCCAGGACGTCGCCTCCCTCATGGGGGGAAGCGTCCTGCGGGCGGGGGTCACCGGGAGCGCCGCGACCTACGTCGACCAGCAGAAGTCCGGGACCAACGCCGCGAAGGTGGTGGCCATCGCGACGATCGGTCTCATCCTGGCGCTCCTGCTCCTCATCTTCCGCAGCCCGGTGATCGCGCTCCTTCCGGTGCTCGCGATCGGGGTCGTGTCGCAGATCGCAGACGGCCTGATCGCGTCCATGAGCGAGGCGTTCGGGCTGCACATCGACAGCACCGTGTCGACGATGCTCATCGTCGTCCTCTTCGGCGTAGGCACCGACTACGTCCTCTTCCTCATGTTCCGCTACCGGGAACGCCTGCGCGCCGGCGCCGAGGCGAAGGACGCCATGGTCGAGGCGATCACGCGGGTCGGCCCGGCGATCGCGACCGCCGCTGGCGCCGTCATCATCGCCTTCCTGGCGTTGACGCTGTCCAGCATCACCCTCTTCCGCTCACTGGGCCCGGCGCTCGCGGTCGCGGTCGCGACCACGCTCCTCGCGGGCCTCACGCTCGTCCCCGCGATCGTGTCCCTGCTCGGGACGCGGGTGTTCTGGCCCTCGCGTGCATTCCAGCGCGAGCCGGAGGCGCCCCGTTTCCAGGCAATCGGGAGCGCGCTGGGCCGCCGTCCCGGCCGGTTCGCCGCCGTGAGCGGCGGCGTGCTCGTCGCGCTGGCCGCTGCCGCGTTCAGCTTCCACCCGTCGTTCACACTCACATCGGGCAAGACATCGTCCACCGAGTCCGCTCTGTACTCGAAAGTGCTCCTTCGCGGCTACGCGGCCGGTGCCGCCGATCCGACCGACGTGTACCTCGAGTCCACCGATCAGACGAGGATCCCCGCCGCAGCGCTCACCGCCTTCGGGGCCAGCCTCTCCCACGTGCGGGGGGTCGCCACCGTCGCGCCCGCTCGGGTCGCCGAGCACGGCACGGTGGCGGACTTCCGCGTGGTGCTCACGCATCCTGCGCAGTCCAATGCGGCGATGGCCACGGTGCGCGGGCCGCTGCAAGGCGCTGCGGACCGCGCGCCTGCCGGCACCAGGCCGCTCATCGGCGGCATCACCTCGGTCTACGTGGACCTCCAGGCGGCCATGGGGCACGACTACGCGCTCGTGTTCCCGGTCGCCGCCGTGCTGATCCTCCTCATCCTCGCGTTGCTGCTGCGAAGCGCGGTCGCTCCCTGGTACCTGATGGGGGCCGTGGGGCTCGGCTTCGGGGGCACCCTCGGCGCGACCGTCCTCGTGTTCCAGCACGGCACCGCCGGGCTCACCTTCATCCTGCCGATCGTCATGTACCTCTTCGTGGTCGCGCTCGGCACCGACTACAACATCCTGATGGTGTCGCGGCTGCGCGAAGAGGCGCGCGCCGGGCAGGGTCCGCACGCGGCCGCGGCCATGGCCGTGCGCCACGCGGGTCCCACGATCGCCTCCGCGGGGCTCATCCTCGCGGGCACCTTCGCGTCGCTCACGCTGGCCGGAGGGGCCACGCTCACCCAGATGGGCTTCGCGATCTCCTTCGGGATCGTCGCAGCGGCGTTCGTGATGGCCATGTTCCTCACGCCGTCGCTCACGGCCCTCATCGGCCACCGAGCCTGGTGGCCGGGCCACGGCGACCAGGCGCCCACCTCCTCTGCGCCGGGAGCGCCGGGAGCGACGGGAGCGCCGGGAGCGACGGGAGCGCCGGGAGCGACGGGAGCGCCGGGAGCGCCGGGCCGAGTCGGGCCGGCATGGGCCGCCGGCCGCGGAGCCGGCGACCACGCGGGTGGGGACGGCTCGCCGCTCGCTGGTGCCGCGTCGGGTCAGCCCGCCGACCGGCGAGCCCCGGCCTCGCGATCTTCTGACGAGGGCTGACGTGCGGTCGCCTCCCCGGCTCCCGGGTCTCCCGCGCGTTCGAGCTCGGCGTTCAGCTCGCCGCCGACCAGCACCGCGAGCGAGGTCAGGTACAGCCAGAAGATGAAGATGGCCACACCCGCGAAGCTCCCGTAGGTCTTCGCGTACGAGCCGAACGTGCTGACGTAGAAGGAGAACCCGAGCGACCCAGCGAGGAACACCGTGGTCGCGAAGAGGCTCCCAGGTGTGACCCACCTCCAGCGCGCCCCTTTCCGGTTCGGGCCGAACGCGTAGTAGCTGGAGAACAGCACCGAGATGGAAGCGGTCGCGGCGACCCACCTGAAGATCGTCCAGGAGACCGTGAAGCCCGCCCCGCCGGAGGGGAACGTCCCGCGGATCGCCGCCCCGATCGGCTGGCCGAAGACCACCAGCGCCGCGGCGAGGCCCCCGAGCACGCCGGTCAGCGCAAGGAGCGACAGCCCGCGGGCCCGGCGTGCCACGTACTTCCGATCGATCGGCACCCCGTACGCGACGTCGAGGACCTGCTGCAGCACGGCGGCCGCGCTCGTGGCGCTCCACAGCGCCACCACGGTGCCGATGATCACCGCGACGGCCGATCCCTCGTCTCGCCTGGTGGCGGCGCGCACCGCGCCCTCGAAGACGCCCGCCGCGCCGGGGGGGAGCGCCTTCGCGATGCCGTGGACCACATGGTGGACCGTCCCGGCGCCGGCGTGCACGAGCGTGAGGACGCCCAGGGCGGCGATCACCGCCGGGAAGAACGCAAAGAAGCCGTGGTAGGCGAGGCTCCCTGCGGAGACGGAGACCCGGTCCCGGCGGACGCGCTCGATCAGCGCGCGGACGGTCGCCGCCCGAATGGCACGGGGCGCCCCCGCGCGGGGCGGGCGTGCCACGTCGCCCGACGCGTCAGCGACGAGATCGCCGGCGCTGCTCGCGACGGAACTGCAGCAGTCGGAGCAGCTTGCGAATGAGGAAAAGCATGCGACGCAGCCTACGACCGGCCGGCCGGTCCGGCTGGGCGGGCGGAGGCGTCGGCGGTGCGGATGGCACGCCAGACACGCTCGGCGGTGAGCGGCATGTCGAGGTGCCGGACGCCGAACGGCGACAGCGCGTCCACGACCGCGTTCTGGACGGCGGCGGTGGAACCGACCGTGCCCGACTCGCCGACCCCCTTCATCCCGAGGGGGTTGCGAGGCGAGCGGGTCTCGGTCCCGTCCAGCTCGAAGGAGGGGAGCTCGGCGGCGCTCGGCATGCCGTAGTCGGCGAGGGTCGCCGTCAGCGGGTTCCCGAGCCCGTCGTAGCGGACCTCTTCGAAGAGCGCCTGAGCGACGCCCTGGGCCAGCCCCCCGTGCACCTGCCCCTCGACGATCATCGGGTTCACGACGATCCCGCAGTCGTCGACGGCGACGAGCCGCACGAGCGAGACCCGGCCGGTCTCGGTGTCGACCTCCACGACCGCCAGATGCGCCCCGAACGGGTACGTGCCGAGGTCCTGTGTGAAGTCGCCCTCGGAGTGCAGCCGGCCTTCCGGCGCGGCCGCCGCAAGCTCCGCCCAGGTGAGCGCGCTCGCGGGCACGCCCGCGACCGCCAGGCCGCCGCCGACCACGACGAGGTCCGCCGGTGCCGCCTCGAGGAGCCCGGAGGCGAGCGCGCGGGCCTGTTCCACGACGGCGCGAGCGGCGACGAGCGCCGCGCTGCCGGCGAGCTGCCCGGAACGGGACCCGAAGGTGCCGACGCCCTCGGGCACGAGGGCCGTGTCCGAGTGGACGACGCGGACGCGGTCCACGCCGACGCCGAGCTCCGCCCCCACGATCTGGGCCAGCGACGTCGCGAGGCCCTGGCCGTGCGGCGACGCGCCGGTGGTGACGACGACCACCCCGTCCTCGCCGATCGACACACCGCCGTACTCACCCCCCGAGCCGCTCACCTCCACGAAGGTCGAGAGGCCGAGTCCGAGAGCCACCGGGTCCGCGCGGCGGCGCCGGTCCGCCTGCTCGGCGCGGACGGCGTCGTACCCGGCGAGCGCGAGCACCCTGTCGAGCGCGCGCCCGTAGTCGCCGCTGTCGTAGACCGCGCCGGTGCCCGTCGTGTACGGGAAATCGCCGGGCGCGAGCATGTTCACGCGCCGCACCTCGACGGGGTCCTTGCCCAGCTCGGCAGCCAGCATGTCGATTGCGCGCTCGAGCATCGCCGTCGCCTCCGGACGTCCCGCGCCGCGGTAGGGACCGATCGGCGTGGCGTTGGTGACCACGCCGAGCGAGGTGAGCGCGAGACGCGGGATCCGGTAGACGCCGGTGGCCATCAGCCGCGCGGTTCGAAACGGGATGGCACCGCGCCAGGGGTACGCCCCCATGTCGGTCACCGTCCTCGCCTCGAGCCCCACGATCGTCCCGTCCCGACGCGCCCCGAGCGCCACGTCCTGGACCTGGCTGCGCCCCTGGCTCATGGCGACGAGGTTCTCCGAGCGCGTCTCCACGTGGCGGACGGGCCGGCCGAGCCGTGCGGCGAGCGCCGCGACGACGACCTGCTCCGGGTAGACGCCGCCCTTGGCGCCGAACCCGCCGCCCACCGCGACCGTGCGCACCCGCACGCTCTCTTCCCCGAGCCCCAGCGCACGGGCGATCCCGCGACGCACGAGGAACGGCGCCTGGCAGCTCATCACGCAGTCGAGACCCCCTTCCGGAGTGGGGATCACGAGCGTCCCGTTCGGCTCCATCGGCACGGCCGCGACGCGCTGGTTCACGAAGCGAGCCCGCACGACCACCTCGGCGCCGGAGACGGCGTCGGCGACGGGAGGGTCGGCCTCGAGCACCACGTTCGACCCGAACCGCGGGAACAGCTGCGGCGCGTCGGGCTCGAGCGCGTCCAGCGGGTCCATGACCGGAGGCAGCGGGTCCACGTCCACGACGACCAGCTCCGCCGCGTCGACGGCGGCCGCCGCCGACTCGGCCACCACCACCGCCACCGCCTCCCCGACGAAGCGGACACGGCCCTTCGCAAGGCATGGCCGCGCGAGCTCGGGGCGGGGCGGCCCCTCGGGCCGGGGCCACTCGGGGATGTCCGGCAGCCCGAGGTCCTCAGCGCTGAACGCGGCGACCACGCCAGGCCGCGCGAGCGCGTCGGCGACCTCCACCCCCCGCAGTTCCCCGTGCGCGACGGTCGAGCGCACGAAGACCGCGTGGAGCATCCCGTCGGGCCGCAGGTCTGCGAGGTACTCGGCCTCGCCGGTGAGCAGCGGCGGGTCCTCGCGGCGCTCGACTCGGTGGCCCAGGACGCTCACGGTCGAAGTTCCAGGCGTCTGCACGGCCAGTGACTCTATCGACCCGTCGGCGGACGTCCGGACGATCCGGTCGCGCCCGCGGAAAGGCTGGGCGCGGCGGGGCGTGCAGGGGGGGTCCCGCTCACGATCCAGTCGCGCCCGCGGCGGGGGGCGTGCAGGGGGCCCCGCTCGGGCCGGATCAGCTCGCGATCTGGCGGGACCTGCTGAAGCGGCGGGCTTTCGGAGCCTCAGGCTTTGGGAGCAGCGTCGCGACAGCGGCCAGGTCGGCGCCCTTCCGGCAGTCGTCGCACAGGTACCGGCCGTCCCGCAAGCGCGTCAGGCCGTTCGACCTGCAGCCGGCGCAGACGTGGCCGAAGTAGACGATCTCGGACGGGTCGTCGCCCTTCGTGTACTCGGCAAGGAGAGTCAGCCGGGCTGCGACCTCCGGCCGAAGCGCCCAGCCTCCTTCGCCGGTCTCCTCGACGAGGTGCCAGGCAAGCATGTTGCGCAGCAGGGGATCGAACCGCTCGATCGGATGCTCGTCCATCGTCTCCGACCCCTTTCCGACACCGCACGTCCTCGTGCCGAGCGGACCATCCGCTCGTGGCGCCCGTTCCCCCGTCGGATGCTGCTCCGACAGCCACAGTGTGCCAAAGCGCCGCGCGCTTGTCTTTGCAGCTCGCGAAGAATTTCGCCGAGACCTCCGCGCTCTTCGCGCCGCGACGCGCCGCCGGTGCTGCCCGACGCCGGTCGCTGCCCGACGCCGGTCGCTGCCGGACGCCGGTCGCTGCCCGTCGCTGTCGTGGCCCCCGGGCCCGGCAGGTCCGACAGCCGCCCGGCCACGCCGGCGCGCGCCCACGCACGTCGCCCGCTATTCGCTCGCGACGGCCTCGACGCGCGGCTGCCGCTCGCGCCAGAAGTGCAGGACGCGCGTCGCGGACAAGGCGGCGGCGACCACCATAAGCGCGATCGACGCGTAGAACGCGGCGTGCAGGCCGTCGGTGAACGACCCGGCGAGCCGGTGCGTGAGGTGGGTGGTGCCCACGAAGATCGCGAAGGCCACACTGTGCGGGATCGCCCGGCCCGCCACGAGCACCGCCACCGCGAAGGAGAAGACCATGCCGACGTTGCTCGACGTCCGCAGCGTCCCTGATGCCACCCCGAACAGCTCACGCGGCGCCGCGCGCATCACGGCCGTGGTGTTCGCCGGGAAGAACAGCCCGCCGCCCACTCCGTTCACGATCGACGCTGCGACGACGAGCCACACCGAGGTGTGCACGCCCAGGCTGGCGAACATGAGGAGGGCGACGACCTCGATGGCGAGCCCGGCCGTGGCCGGCCAGACCGCTCCCAACCGGTCGGTGAGGCGACCCGCGACGGGGCCCGACAAGCCGACGACGAGGTAGCCGGGCACGAGCAGCAGCGAGGCGTGGAGCGGGCTGAGGTCCCGCACGCCTTGGAGGTACATGATGGCGAGGAAGAGCACCGCGAAGTTGGCCATCGCCTGGAACAGCGAGGCGAGCATCGTCGGGCTCACCGTCGGGATCCTGAAGAGCGAGAGGTCGAGCATCGGGGAATCCGTCAGGTGCTCCACCACCACGAAGACCACGAGGAGGACGCCGCCGCCGACGAGGAACCCGGCCACCTCGATGCTGAACGAGGACGTCGAGAGCTTCGTCATCGCCCACAGGACCCCGAAGATCCCCGCGCCGAGCAGCAGCATGCCTGGGACGTCGACCCGCTCGCGGACTTGCTTCCCCTCGTCGCGCAGCACCCGCAGGGCGAGGAGGACGGCGGCGATGCCGGTGGGCACGTTGATCCAGAAGATCCAGCGCCAGTCGACGTAGGTCACGATGACGCCGCCCAGGAGGATCCCGAGGATCGCACCGACGCTCCAACCCACCGACACGTACCCGTAGGCGCGGCCACGCTTCTCCGGCGCGAACGTGTCGGCGATGACGGCGCCGCTGTTCGCCGTGATGAGCGCGCCGCCAAGGCCCTGGAGAACGCGGTACGCGATGATGGTCGCCTCGTCGCTCGCGAGCGCACAGAGCGCGGACCCGACGATGAAGATCACGAAGCCTGCTTCGTACATGCGGACGCGGCCGAACATGTCGCCGAGACGCCCGAACTGCGTCGCGAGCACGGTGATCACGAGCAGGTACCCGATGATCACCCAGATCACGCCCGAGAGCCCGACGTGCAGCGAGCGCTGGATCTCGGGCAGGGCGAGGACCACGATCGTGGTGTCGACCGCGGCCATGACGACCCCGAGGAGGATCACGAGGAGCGCGAGGCCGGTCCGAGCCTCGGGCGCGTGGCCCGCCCCTGCGAGCCCCGGCTGCACGTGCCCGCTTTCCCCCGGTTCGCTCGGGGCGCGGCTCGTCACAGGTCTGGTCCGTGCGGGCACGTGCTCAGTCTAAGTGCCCGACGGGCGCCGGGAACCCGATCGTCACGGCCTGGAGGGAGGCGGGAGACGACGGCGCTCGTCTTCTTCCTTCTCCTTCCTTCTCCCGTCGGTCCCGGCCACGTCGTCCGCGCGGGCATCCTGCGTGCTCCGGAGGCCGGGACAGCCCCGAGGCGGCGCTGGGCTCTCCCCGAACCGCGCTCGTCGCCGCGCTGGCGCCGCGCGCGCCGCCGCTTTGGCGCCGCGCCGGCACCGCGCGCGCCGCCGCGCTGGCGCCGCGCGCGCCGGAGGGAGGAGGATGTGACCGTGCAGCACGCGCCCCATCAACATCGCGCCGCCGGCGCCTCCAACCCGGTCTCCTTCGCTCAGGGGTCGTCCGAGACGGTCCTGCCTCCTGCGGCTGCCGACGCGACCGACGCGACCGCTGCGGCCATCGCCCAGCCGCCGGACCGGCGACGCGCCGCCCTGTCGGCCGTGGCGGAACGGTGGCCCCGCCACCTCGACGCGTGGGCACGCCTCGCCGAGGTGGCGACCGTCGCCGCGGACCGCTACGCGTTCGCGCGGGTCGGGTACCACCGGGGCCTCGACGCGCTCCGTGCCGCGGGCTGGCGTGGCACCGGGCTCGTCCGGTGGGCCCACGAGGAGAACCGCGGCTTTCTGAGGTCGCTCGATGCCTTGCGCGCGGCGGCGGCTGCCATCGGCGAGACCGACGAGGCCGAGCGGTGCCGCCAGTTCCTCCATCAGCTCGACCCCGACTGGAAGGACTGAGTCTGGAGGACCAGCCGCGCCCGCTCGCAGGGAAGCGGTCGGCCTCACGCGCTCGAGTCTGCCCGCGAGACCTAAGAGTTCCTGCAGGATCAGGGGCATCCCGGTCGAGCCGTCGCATCCCGACCGTAGGCTGGGACCATGAGCGCACCGCGGGCCCAGCACGCGCCGCACAGGGGGGTGGCGGCAGACGACCGCCCGACTCGGCGCGCGCCGCGCCCAGCACCTCACAGCATCCGGATCGGCAGGCTGCTCGGGATCCCGCTCGAGGTGCACTGGAGCTTTCTCCTCCTCGTCGGCTTCGTCGTGGTGGTCGAGTGGCCCGCCGGGGCCGGAGCGGTCGTCGGGGGCCTCGTCTGGGTCGCGGCGCTCTTCGCGGGCGTGGTCATCCATGAGGTGGCTCACTGCATCGTGGCGCAGCGCCGCGGCGGCACGGTGCTCGGGATCCTTCTCCTGCCGATCGGCGGGATGTCGCGGATGGACCAGATCCCGGAGCGGCCTGCCGACGAGGCCGCGATCGCGGCTGCTGGGCCCGCGACGAGCCTTGTCCTCGGCGCGCTGCTGTTGGCCGCCGGCGCGCTGCTCGGCAGCTCGGTGTGGCCCCCGGCGCTCGTGGCCGGCTCGTGGTGGGCGCGCCTCGGCTGGCTCAACCTCCTCCTCGCCGCCTTCAACCTCCTGCCGGCGCTTCCGATGGACGGCGGCCGCATGCTGCGGGCGGCACTCGCTCGACGCCTCCCGCGGCTCGCGGCGACCCGCGTCGCGGCGTCGGTGGCGAGGGTGCTCGCCGTCGGGCTGGTCGTGGCCGGCGTCTTCTACGACTTCTGGCTGGTCCTCATCGGCATCTTCGTGTTGCTCGGAGCCTCCGGAGAGGAGTCGAGGGCGCAGGCCGACGAGCTGGCCAAGCGGCAGCCGCGCGGATGGGACCGCTGGAGCGGCCGGGGCGCGCCGCCCGGCCGAGATCAGTCGCCGTCTCCGCCGCAAGAGTCGCCGCCTCCGTGGGGGCCCGCCGGGTCTGCGCCGCAAGGGCCGCCGGGGCCGCCTCCGTGGGGGCCTCCCGGGTCTCCGCCGCAAGGGCATCCCTGGCCACCGCCGTGGGGCCAGGAGCCCTCGTCCCGGAGCCGCTCAGCGATCGATGTCGCGGTGGAACGCAGCAGTCCGGACGCCTCCGGCGGACAGCCTCCCGGCGAGGGCGTCGGCGAGGGCGACTGAGCGGTGCCGGCCGCCGGTGCAGCCCAGCGCGATCGTGAGATAGGACTTCCCCTCCTGCTCGAAGCTTGGCAGCAGCATCCGCAACAGGTCTTCGACCTTGTCGAGGAACGTCGCCGTGCCCGGCTGCGAGAGGACGAAGTCGCGCACGGGCGCGTCGAGCCCCGAGAGCAGCCGTAGCTCGTCGACCCAATAGGGGTTCGGGAGGAACCTGCAGTCGAGCACGATGTCGACGTCGAGCGGGATGCCGTGCTTGTAGCCGAACGAGACGATCGACGTCTGCATGCGCACGTTCTGCACGGAGTCGCCGAACAGCTCGATCACCCGCTGGCGCAGCTGGTTCGTGTTCAGGTCCGCGGTGTCGATGACGACGTCGGCCCGTGCGCGCAGCTCGCCGAGCAGCCGCCGCTCGTCCGTGATCGACTCCTCCACGCCGCGCGCCGCGAGCGGATGACGGCGCCGGGTCCCCTCGAAACGCCGCACCAGCACGTCGTCAGGTGCGTCGAGGAACAGCACCCGGACGTGATGACGTCCCTTGCGCAGCCGGTCGAGCATCGGTTCGACCTCGTCGACGTACTCGTCGCCACCTCCACGGCCGACGACCAGCGCGACCCGCTCGCTCTCGGACTCCGGGCGCCCCACCAGCGCCGCCACCTTGGTGATCAGCGCAGGGGGCAGGTTGTCGATGACGAACCACCCGAGGTCCTCGAGCGCGGCCGCAGCCGTCGAACGCCCTGCGCCCGACATCCCCGTGACGAAGAGGAACTGGGTCATTCCCCTTCATTCTCCCCCGTTGCCGAATGGCGTGCAGCGATGGGCGCGTTCAGAACGGGGCCGCCGGGACCGCGCGCGCCGCTCGGCACCACGGACCCGCCGATGGACGCCGCCGCGTGCAGCCGCGAGTGCACCGCCTCGGCCACCCGGTCCGGCAGCCACGGCAGAGCCCGGAGGCTTTCCCCGCTCGCCGCGCGCAGCGCGCGGACGCCGCCCACCTCCTTCAGCAGCCGGGCCTTCCGCACAGGCCCGAGCCCGGGCACGCCGTCGAGCACGCTCGCGGTCATCCTGCTGGCGCGCCGCTCGCGGTGGAAGGTGATCGCGAAGCGGTGCGCCTCGTCCCGGAGGCGCTGCAGCAGGTAGAGCGCCTCGGATCCTCTCGGGATCCGGATCGGTTCGCCGCGCCCGGGCCGGTACACCTCTTCGAACTGCTTGGCGAGCGCGGCGATCTCGACCTCGCCGGTGAGCCCCAGCTCCTCGAGCACCCGGACGCCGACGCCCAGCTGACCCTTGCCGCCGTCGAGCAGGAGGAGCTGTGGCGCATAGGCGAAGCGCCGGCGAGGCGCCCGCGCACCGATCCTCTCGGGCGGTTCCGGACCGCCGGCGACGCCGGCAGCCGCCTCCCCCGCACGTCGCCGCTCCGCGACGAGCGCTCCGAGGCGGCGGGTCAGCACCTCGCGCATCGCGGCGTAGTCGTCGTTGCCTGGCACGTGCTTGACCGTGAACCTCCGGTAGTCCGACCTCTTCGAGAGCGCGTCCTCGAACACCACCATCGAGCCCACGTAGTCGGTCCCCTGGAGGTGGCTCATGTCGTAGCACTCGATCCTGAGGGGCGCCTGGGAGAGACCGAGGGCCTCCTGCAGCTCCAGGAGGGCACGCGAACGACTGTTGTGGTCCGACGCCCTCCGCAGGCGGTGCCGGGCGAGGTCGTCGTGCGCGTTGCGGACGACCGTCTCCTGCAGCGCACGCTTGGACCCGCGCTTGGGGACGGCGATCCCCACGGGTCCTCCCCGGAGCTGACCGAGCCAGTCGCACAGGACCTGTGGCGCGTCGGGCTCGACCGGCACGAGGATCCGTCGGGGCACCTCCGCGCCGGGGGGCCCGTACAGCTCCTCCACCACCCGCGCGGAGAACTGAGCAGGCGTGAGGTCCTCCACCTTGTCGGCCACGAACCCCCCGCGTCCGACCACGCGGCCCCGGCGGACGTGGAACACCTGGACCGCCGCCTCGAGCTCGTCCTCGGCGATCCCGACGACGTCGAAGTCCTCCGGCTGCTCGGAGACCATCTGCTGGGTCTCGGCGGCCTTGCGGACGGCGACCAGCTGGTCCCGAAGCCGGGCCGCGCGCTCGTACTCGAGCGCGGCGGACGCCTCCTTCATCTGCCGCTCCAGCCGGTCGACGATCGGCGCGGTCTCACCCGAGAGAAACCTCATCAAGTCGTCGAGCATGCGCGCGTACTGCACGTGATCGACCGCACCCACGCAGGGGCCCGAGCACCGCTCGATGTCGTACAAGAGGCACGGCCGTCCGAGGCGCCCGTGCCGCCGGAGCTTCGTGTCCGAGCACGTGCGCACCGGGAAGCTCCGGAGCATCAGGTCGAGGGTCTCCCGGAGCGCGCCCACGTGACCGTAAGGCCCGAAGTAGCGGACGCCCTTGCGCTTGCGGCCCCGGTAGACCATCGGCCTCGGCCACTCCTCCGAGACCGTCACCGCGAGCCACGGGTAGCTCTTGTCGTCCTTCAGCCTCACGTTGAAACGGGGCCGGTGCGCCTGGATGAGCGAGTGCTCGAGCATGAGCGCCTCGACTTCGGTGGCGACCACCACCCACTCGACCCGATCGGCGTGGGCGACCATCTGTGCCGTACGCGGGGGCAGCCCCGCCGGGTCCTGCCAGTAGTTGGTGAGCCGGTGGCGGAGCGACTTCGCCTTCCCGACGTAGAGCACCCGCCCGTCCGCGTCGAGGAACTGGTACGAGCCCGGCGCGTCGGGGATGTCGCCGGTGGCCGGACGGTGGCGCACGGGTCCATTCTCGCGTGGGCTCCCCAACGCGCCGCGCGGCCGCAGGGTCGCCGCCGCTCTCCGGCCGCTCTCCGGCCGCGCTCCAGGGCCGCCGCGCCTAGACTCGTCCCACCGGGCCTGGCATCCCGGCAGACCGCTTCTCAGACCGCCAACCCCGCGGATGGGCGACCAGGCTGTCCCCGCCGGTCATATGGGAAGCCTCCCCAGAGGGGGTTGCAACGTGATCAGGCTCCAGCGTCCTCTTCCAGACCGCTATACGGGCGCGTCGCCCGAAGAGCTGGCCGCATGGATCGGCGCGGCGAAACGTCGGCTCGGCGAGCGGGTCCTCGTCCTCGGCCACCACTACCAGCGCGACGACGTCATGGTGTGGGCCGACGCCCGGGGCGACTCCTTCGGCCTCTCCCGGATCGCCGCGGCCCGCCGTGACGCCGAGTTCGTCGTCTTCTGTGGGGTCCACTTCATGGCCGAGTCGGCTGACATCCTGACGGCGCCCCACCAGCAGGTCCTCCTCCCGGACCTCAACGCGGGGTGCTCCATGGCCGACATGGCCGACATCGAGGAGGTCGAGGAGGCGTGGGAGGCGCTCGCCCGGGTGACGGACGCGGACCGCGTGCTCCCGATCACCTACATCAACTCGGCCGCCGTGCTGAAGGCCTTCGTCGGCCGTCACGGGGGTGCCGTGTGCACCTCCTCCAACGCCCGCGCCGTCCTTCGCTGGGCGCTCGAGGACGGAAGCGGGGGCTCGCCCCGCGCCGACAAGGTCCTCTTCGTCCCGGATCAGCACCTGGGACGCAACACCGGCTTCGAGCTCGGCTACGGCACGGACGAGATGACGGTGTGGGATCCCCGCCGGGAGCTCGGCGGGCTGTCCGAGGCCGAGGTGAAGTCGGCCCGCCTCCTCCTCTGGAAGGGGCACTGCTCGGTTCACCAGCGGTTCCGCCCGGAGCATGTCGCTGCGTTCCGGGCCGACCACCCCGGGGGGATCGTCCTCGTCCATCCCGAATGCGCGCACGACGTGGCAGAGCTTGCCGACGACGTCGGGTCGACGGACCATCTCATCCGCGCGGTCGGCGGCGCGCCGTCGGGGTCTGTGGTCGGCGTCGCCACGGAGATCCACTTGGTCAAGCGGCTCGCGGACGAGCACCCCGACAAGACCGTCGTCTGCCTCGACCCGCTCGTCTGCCCCTGCTCGACCATGTCGCGCATCGACCCGATGCACCTCGCCTGGGTGCTCGAGGGACTGGCAGAGGGCGAGGTCCGGAACCGCATCACCGTCGACGAGGCGACCGCGGCGTGGGCGCGGGTGGCCCTCCAGCGCATGCTCGCCATCATCTAGTCGCAATGTTCCGGGGGGTCCCGGGGAGCTCTCCATCGGCCGCGCGGCCTGCGAGCTCGCCCCGTTCTCCCTGGTCAGCCTCCCCGACGTCGTCGGCACGGGATCGGCGGGCTGGAAGCAGGAGTTCTTCTTGCCCGCCGCGCCACCTGTGCGTAGGTTCGGATCGGGTGCTGCGGGAGGGAGGCACCCGGCACATCCGTCGGAGACAGGGGCTTTTCGGTGGTCCCAATGCCCTTCACGATGTGGGTCGGCGAGCACGACGGCGTGCTCGTGGTCCGGCTCGCCGGCCGTCTCGAGTCGCCGTGGGTGGACGACGTGTACCGGATCCTCGTGCGGCGTTCACCGGCTGCCCTCTCGCTCGACCTCTCGGCGCTCACCGACATCGACGTGCCCGCGCTGGCCGCCCTGGTCGCCATCCGTCGAGAGATCGTCGCCGGTGGCGGCCGGTTCGTCCTGCGAGGGGCCTGCCGCACCGTGAGGGCGACCTTCTCCGCGGCCGGCCTCGACGCGCTCGAAGACGACGAACCTGCCGGCGGCATCAGCCGCGTCACCCCGTTGCCCTCGAAGGGGGGCCGAGCTACACGCCGTTCCCCCACCGGTGCGCCAAAGGTCGCCTGATCCGCTTCGCCGCCTTCTTCGCGGACACCTGCGCGCCGGGCGTCCGTGCAGGTCGCTCAGGGAGCGAGCCCGAGCACCGGCCGCAGCACCTCGCCGGTGCAGCTGCCGGAGGTCTTCGCGACCTGCTCGGGCGTGCCCTCCGCCACGACGTGCCCGCCGCGGTCGCCCCCTCCGGGGCCGAGATCGACGATCCAGTCGGCGCTCTTCACGACGTCGAGGTTGTGCTCGATGACGACCACGGTATTGCCCTGCTCGACCAGCCGGCCCAGCACGTCGAGGAGCCGCCGCACGTCCTCGAAGTGGAGCCCGGTCGTGGGCTCGTCGAGGATGTACACCGTGCGGCCGGTCGAGCGCCGGCTGAGCTCGCTCGCGAGCTTCACGCGCTGGGCCTCGCCGCCTGACAGCGTGGGCGCGGGCTGCCCCAGCCGGATGTAGCCAAGCCCCACGTCCACGAGCGTCTGGACGTGGCGGGCGATCGGCGGCTGGTGCGCGAAGAACGTGAGCGCCTCCTCGCACGACATGTCGAGCACCTCTGCGATGTTCTTCCCGCGGAACGTGACCTCGAGGGTGTCGCGGTTGTACCTCGCGCCCCCGCAGATCTCGCACGGCACGTAGACGTCCGGGAGGAAGTGCATCTCGATCTTGATGGTCCCGTCGCCTGCGCACGCCTCGCAACGCCCCCCCCGCACGTTGAACGAGAAGCGGCCCGGTTGGTAGCCGCGGACCTTCGCCTCGGGGGTCTGCGCGAACAGCCTCCGGACGTGGTCGAAGACCCCGGTGTAGGTCGCGGGGTTCGAGCGGGGAGTCCGCCCGATCGGCGCCTGGTCGACGTCGACGACCTTGTCCACGTACGTCATGCCGTCGATCGCCCGGTGCAGCCCGGGCACCGCCTTCGCGCGGTGCAGGTCGTGCGCCAGGGCCCGGAGCAGGATCTCGTTCACGAGCGTGGACTTGCCCGATCCCGAGACGCCGGTCACCGCGACGAGGCAGCCGAGCGGGAAGGCCACGTCGACGTCTGCGAGGTTGTGCTCGCGGGCGCCGCGGACCACCAACGCGTGACCGGAGCCCGCACGTCGGCGTTCCGGCACCGGGATCCGCCGCTTGCCCGACAGGTACTGGCCCGTCAGGGACTTGGGGTTCGAGAGGAGACCTCCCCGGCCGATGACCGGCCCCGAGTGGACGATCCTCCCGCCGTGCTCCCCCGCGCCCGGCCCGATGTCGACGACGTGGTCCGCCGTCCGGATGGTCTCCTCGTCGTGCTCGACGACGATCACCGTGTTGCCGAGGTCCCGCAGCCGCAGGAGCGTCCGAATCAGCCGCTGGTTGTCCCTCTGGTGCAGGCCGATCGAGGGCTCGTCGAGGACGTACAGCACGCCGACCAGCCCGCTGCCGATCTGGCTCGCGAGACGGATCCGCTGCGCTTCGCCGCCCGAGAGCGTCGCCGACGCGCGCTCGAGCGAGAGGTAGTCGAGACCGACGTCGAGCAGGAACCGCATCCGCTCGCGGATCTCCTTCAGCACCCGGTCCGCGATGAGGTGGTCGCGCTCGGAGAGCTCGAATTGCTCGATCGCCTCGAGGGCGCGGCTGATCGAGAGGCTGCACAGCTCGTAGATGCTCATGCCGCCTTGCCCGGGCTCCCCGCGCCGCCCCTCCGACCCCTTGCCGATCGTGACGGCGAGCGACTCGGGCTTCAACCGGGCGCCGCCGCAGTCCTGGCACGCGACCTCGCGCATGTACTGCTCGACCTGCTCCCTGCTGAAGTCCGAGTCGGCCTCCGCGTGACGTCGCTGGAGCCACGGGACGATCCCCTCGTAGTGGGTCTCGTAGGCGCGACTCCGGCCGAAACGGTTGCGGTAGCGGACACTCACCGTCCTCGTGCCCGAGCCGTACAGCACGAGCTTCTTGTCCTTCACCTTGAGCTTCGACCACGGCGTGGCGACGGAGAGCCCGCCGAGCTCTGCGATCCCGTTCACGAGCCCGGAGAAGTACTCGCTGCGCGCGCCCGCCCACGGCGAGAGCGCGCCGTCGGCGAGCGAGAGCGAGGCGTCCGGCACGACCAGTTCGGGGTCCACCTCGAAACGCGTTCCGAGACCGAGGCACGTCGGGCACGCACCGTAGGGGGAATTGAACGAGAAGTTCCGCGGGGCGGGCTCCTCGAAGCTGATGCCGTCGTGGGTGCACGCCAGGTGCTGGCTGAACGTGATCGCCTCCTGCCCCAGCGCGGGCATCCCGTCCGCGCCCACGACGAGGACCTCGGCCGTCCCGCCGGTCAGCCCGAGCGCGGTCTCGACGGACTCGGTGAGGCGCTGGCGCACACCCTCACGCCGCACGAGGCGGTCCACGATGACCTCGATGGTGTGCTGCTCGTAGCGCGCGAGCGAGGCGTCCCTGCGGTCCGCCAGCTCGACCACCGTGCCGTCGACCCGCGCGCGCGAGAACCCCTGCTTCGCCAGGTCGTCCAGGAGGCCCGCGTACTCCCCCTTGCGGCCGCGCACCACCGGGGCGAGGACCCAGAACCGCGCGCCCTCGTCGAGCTCGAGCACCCGGTCGACGATCTGCTGGGGCGTCTGCCGGGCGACCGGGCGCCCGCAGTGCGGGCAGTGCGGCTTGCCGATCCGCGCGTACAGGAGCCGGAGGTAGTCGTAGACCTCCGTGATGGTGCCGACGGTGGAGCGCGGGTTGCGCGACGCCGACTTCTGGTCGATCGAGATGGCCGGCGAGAGCCCCTCGATGAAGTCCACGTCGGGCTTGTCCATCTGACCGAGGAACTGCCGGGCGTACGCCGAGAGCGACTCGACGTAGCGGCGCTGCCCTTCCGCGTAGATCGTGTCGAACGCGAGCGAGGACTTCCCCGACCCGGACAGGCCGGTGAACACGACGAGCTTGTCACGCGGAAGCTCGAGGGACACGTCCTGGAGGTTGTGCTCCCGTGCCCCCCGGATCACGAGACGGCCTGACACACCGGGAGGATATCGGCCTGCGGCGGCGGTCACTCCCGCACTCTAGCGAACGTGTGTTCGCCGCGCCCCGACGCGCCGGCACCGCCCTCGACGCCGCCCGCCAGGCGCCTACCGCCTGCCCGCGCCCTTCCAGGTCGGCCACCATGCCAAGCCTGGCCGGGCCCTTACAGGTCGGCCACCATGGAGGCCACGACAGCCGGGAGCACGCCTCGACGCTGTACCGGGTGCTCCGCCGACCAGAGCGGCCGGGCTCAGCGGCCCCGTACCCCATGGCTCCTTCCACTCGCGGAATGCTCAGCCTCGCGGCGTGCCTGCGGACGCGTCCTTCGCCGCGTTCGTTCCCGCGATCCGCCCGAAGACCGAACCGTTCGTGAGACCCGCTCCCCCCGGGTAGTTGAAGTAGAAGATCCCCCCGACGAGCTCGCCAGCGGCGTAGAGACCTGGGATCGGCCTCTCCTCTTCGTCGAGAACCTGTGAGCGGGTGTTGATGCGCAGGCCGCCAAACGTAAAAGTGAGACCACACGTCACGCCGTACGCCTCAAACGGCGGGGTATCGATGGTGTTCGCCCAATTCGTCTTGTCCACAGCCAGATTCACAGTGCGTCGACCATCCTTCACGTTCGGGTTGAACTCAACGTCTTGTTGCACGGCACTGTTGTACTCCGCGATCGTGGCCAAGCACCTTGCTGCATCCACTCCATCCAGTTTCGTGACGAGGTCCTCCACGCTTCCGGCGCTCACCTTGGTGACTTCGCGGATTCGGTACTCGTCTCGAAGCAGGTGAAGGACCTTCTGATCGAAGATCTGCCATGCAAAATGGCCGGGCTGACCCAGAATGACGCGTCCATACTTCGCGTAGGTGTAGTTACGAAAGTCCGCACCCTCGTCGACGAATCGCTCGCCTCTCGCGTTCACCATTATACCGAAGGGATAGCTGTGCTTCTGAAATCCGTCACCAACGGCCAGATCCCCAAACGGTGGGGCGTTCAGATCCCATCCCACCGCGTGCGCACCCGACCAGTTTCCCCATGACATCGCGCCTGCATCTAAGGCCATTCGAATGCCGTCTCCGGTGTTGAACCTCGTACCTCGCACCTTGGCGACATCCCACCCCGGGCCGAGATAGCGGGTCCGCCACTCCGTATTCGCCTGGAACCCCCCGCACGCGAGCACAACTGCTCGTGCCGCAACCACTCGTTCGGCTCTATTCTCTACCACTCGCACGCCGCGGATCGTCCCTTCTTCCTGAACGAGCGACATCGCGCGAGCTCCATACTGAATGTCGCAACCGGCAGCGCAGGCTGCCTTCGTGAGCGATTCGACGAGACCCTCTCCTCCACCGTGCGCCTCCAAGGTGAGGCCGCCCCAGAATACGAACCTTTCGCCCTCCTTGAATGCCTGCCGACCATAGATCGGTAGAAATCGCACCCCTTTCGTCGTCATCCACTCAAGGGTCTCGAAACTGCGTGAGACGAGGACTTCGGCAAGGTCAGGGTCCGTCCTGTAGTCGGTGACACGCGCCATGTCACCCATGAACTGCTCCTCCGTATACGTCCCGAAGTCAGAGCTCGCCAGTTGTTCCGCAGTGAGATCTGGCGCAAGCCTCACGATGTCTTCGGCACCGTGGTAGACCACCCGCATCGCGCCTGCCGTGAACCTCGAATTCCCTCCGCTCTGCTTAGCCGGCGCACGTTCGAGAACGAGGACCCTTGCTCCCTCGTCTGCGGCGCCAAGCGCCGCACATAGGGCAGCGTTGCCGCCACCGACGATGACAACGTCGAATTGCTTCAACTCTTCACTCCTTGCAAATGTTCCCTATAATCCCGTTGAGCTCAATCAGCGCGCGGCGCGGGTCCCTTCGCCAGGCGCTCCGCTATCCGCTGAGCAACAAGCGGAACGTCCACTTTGAGCTGCTCGAGCGTCGTACCCTTCATTCTCGCGATCGGGCCGGACACCGATATCGATGCCACCGCCTTCCCGAACCTGTCGAGAATCGGTGCACCGACGCAGCGGAGGCCTTCTTCAAGTTCTTCGTCGTCCAAGCTGTAACCACGTAAACGGGTCTTTGACAGCTCCGCTCTGAGAGCGTGCAGAGTCTTCACTGAATTCGCAGTGCGCGTCTCCAGTTCGCGCATCGAACCGAACAGTGCACTCAACTCTTCGTCAGACAGGCAGCTGAGCAGCGCTTTACCCAAGCTGCTGCAGTGCGCGGGGGCGCGCTTCCCAACCCGTCCGTGCATCCGAAGCGAGTGCCAGCCATCAACGACGATGATGCTGATAACCTCTGCGCCTTCGAGCTCTCCTGCGTGCGCGGTCTCACCAACGCCGTCAACCAGTCCTCGGAGCTCCTCGATCGTCACGGACCGGAAGTCGAGCTCGTGCGCGGCCAGCTCGCCCAGCTGGAGCAGTCTGGCTCCCAGCCTGTACCTTCCCGGCGGCCCGGCGCGTGCGAGATAGCCAAGTGCCGCGAGGGTGGCCGCGAGGCGAGAAGCCGAACTCCGGTGGACGTCCAGAGTCTTTGCCATCTCTCCGATGCCGATCACGGAATCCGCTTCGCTGAACATGTCCAGTATTTTCAATCCATGCACCAGGCTGACGACGACCGAAGTGGGTTGCCCGACCGAGCTCGCCCGTGGGATCGATTGCCGCGCACTCGAGCCTGCAGTCACGGCCTTGGTCACTTCGGGGCACTCGGCTTGTTGATGAGCGTCCGCAACGGGCTGGCGAGTTGCCATCCGTCCTTGGCAAGCTTTCGCGCTGACGACGTCAACCCCTCTGTCGGACTTGCGAGATCGACGATCTCCATGATGCTCGGACCTTCATAACGAGCCCTGTCGAGGACGGTCGCAATCGGTCCGAACGCAATGTCGCCGCTTCCGACACGGGAATGCTCCCAGCGAACGCGGGTGGTGTCCGAGAGATGTACGAGACCGAGATATGGGAGCACGTGTCGCAGTCCCGCCGAAGGCTCCTCCACCATGTGGCTGTTCGCCACGTCGAAGACTGCTCGGAGCGAAGGGCTGCCGATGATGCGACAGACCTCTGCGACGTCCTCGCACTTGTCCAGGACAAGCGTCGGGCCGTTCTCCAGGCCGATCTTGACACCGAGCTCCTCGGAGAGCTTGAGGAGTTGCCCGAGCTGGTCGAACAGGAGCGGATCGACCAGCGCCCGCGGCGCAGGAGCGAGGGGGTGTCGGCGGCCTGCGAAGAGAACGAGCATGGGCACTTCGAGGTCATGGCCGAGCCGGAGTGCCGCCTTCAGCTGCTCGAGACTGGCCTCACGCATGTCGGTATTCAGGCTGACCAGGTTGATGTCGAGGTACGTGGGGTTGAGGGACACGGCCGTCATGCCGAGCTCGGCAATCTCGTTGCGCACCCGTTCCCGCATCTCCCGATCGAGAGTGCAGCGGTCGACATGCGGTGGCGCTACCGTCAATTCAACCAGACCGACGCCCGACTGGGCGAGTCTTCGGAGTGCCTCCAGCAGGCTGCACGAGTAGAGATACGTATACGTCGCTGCGCCGAGGGCACGTGAGGACTCCGCCATTGCAACCGAATCCTACGAGAAGTCCAGCCAGACGCTCTTGCGCTGAGTGTACTCGTCGAGCGCCGCTTCGCCGAGCTCGCGCCCGTAGCCGCTCTGCCGGTAGCCCCCGAACGGGACGGCCGGGTCGAAACGGTTGTAGCAATTGATCCACACCGTCCCAGATCGGAGCACCCTCGCGAGACGGTGCGCCAACGCGACGTCTTGCGTCCAGATCCCGGCAGCAAGACCGTACGCAGTGTCGTTTGCCCTCATGACCAACTCGTCGAAATCGTCGAACGCGAGCACGGACATGACCGGACCGAAGATCTCGTCGGTTGCGATCGACATGTTGTCCCGAACATCAGCAAAAATGGTCGGCTCGACGAAGTAGCCCGACGCCAGCTCGCCGAGGAGGCGGCTGCCCCCAGACACGATCCTCGCGCCCTCCTGTGAGCCCTGCCCCATGTAGCCGAGTACGCGCCCGAGCTGCCGTGGCGATACCAGCGGCCCAACTTCGCTCTCCTCTTTCCACCCAGGGCCGACTTGAAGCTGTTCAGCGATCTTCCTGGCACCGTCGAGAAAATCTGCCGCCAGTGACCGCTCAACAAACACGCGAGAACCTGCCGAACAGACCTGTCCCGCGTTGTGCATGACGGCCCCCACGATCGACGGGAGGTGCTTGTCGAGATTCGCGTCGCCGAGGACAATCGATGGCGACTTTCCACCGAGCTCGAGAGTCACACGCTTCAAGTTTCCTGCCGACGCCTTGACAATTGTTCGTCCCGTCGCCGTCGACCCCGTGAATGCGATCTTGTCGACGTCCGGATGACTGCTGAGAGCCGCTCCCGCGACAGCGCCCAGCCCGGTCACCACGTTGAGCACACCCGGCGGAATTCCGGCTTCGGCCGCAAGCCTGGCAAGATACAGAGCGCTCAGCGGAGTCTCCTCCGAAGGCTTGAGAACCACAGAGTTCCCGCACGCGAGTGAGGCACCCAGCTTCCAAATTGCATTGTCCAGCGGGAAGTTCCAAGCGGTAACCGCGCCGACAACTCCAACTGGCTCCCGTTGGGTAAACACAACATACGGTCCGCCCCGGTGCGGCGGGATAGTCTCCCCCTGGATCTTCGAGCACCAACCCGCGAAATACCGTAGGTGCGCAGCTGAACCCGCGACCTCCCCGCGCGCCAGAGCGAGAGACATGCCGTTATCCAGGCAATCAAGCTGCGCCAGCTCCTCCGCGTGCTCATCGATGAGCCCACCGAGGCGCCGAAGGGTCTCCTCCCGTGCCTCGGGCGAGATCCCGGACCACGCGCCCCTGAGAAATGATCCCTTCGCTGCGGCGACAGCCGCGTCGATGTCCTCGTGCGTCCCGGCACCCACCATCGACAACACGCTTCCATCGGCGGGGTTGACGACGCAGCTCGTTCCCTCCGACTTGGCAGGCCTGGCCTCCCCATCGATCCACAGACCGTGGCTCTCTCCGAGGAACGACGCGACCGATGCAGCGGGCTGCCATGCCAGCCGCGAGTCGTTCTCAACCATCGCAATCAGCTCCCTTGGGTACCGGAATGAAAGTAGCCGGCATATTCCTCATGAAATTCCGGCTCAGGCGGTGCGGAGCATACGACGAACACAAGGTCGCTAAGCCCCGTGTTGAAGATCGCGTGTTTCGACTTTGGCGGCACGAAGATGACCATTCTTGGCTCGATCAAGTGCCGTTCTCCGTCGAGAACGAAAAGACCAGTCCCGCTCAAGAAGTAGAATATCTCCTCCGAGCGCTCGTGAACGTGTTCTTCTGCATAGGCCTTGGGTGCATAGCTCGACACGAAGAAGTCGATATTCTCCGCACCGCACTCCTCTTTCGTTACGAGCAATTTAGTGAGAGCCGCATCCTTGTGTCCAGCAAGGTCGACCCACTCATACTCTTCAAACTTCCGCACCATCCGTCGACGAGTCACGGTATCCTTTCCTCCCCTCTGGCTCGTTCGCACGATTGATCACAACGGTGCATGAAACGCTCATATCCGCAATGGCATACTTCGGTCCTTCCAGGCCGAAACCGCTGTCTTTCGTGCCCCCGTACGGCATAAGATCCGCGTGGTAGCTCGACGTGTCATTGATCATCACGCCGCCGACATCCAGCCGTTCCGCCGCCCAGAGGGCGCGGTCTAGGTCTTTCGTGAAGATGCCAGCCTGCAAGCCGTAGCGCGTGCCATTAGCCAGCTCCACTGCACCTGCGAGGTCGGCAACTCGTCTCATCGCGACGACGGGGGCGAAGATCTCGTCGTGCATCACAATTGCCTCCAGCGGAACGTCCGTCAAGAGCGTAGGCTCGAGCGTCGCGAGCGAACTGCTGCCGCCAACGAGCAAGCGAGATCCAGCATGGACGGCCTGCTCGACCATGCTCTGCGCTCGCACCCGTTCGCCAGGAGAGATCATCGGCCCAACTTGCGTCCTGGCATCATGTGGATCACCCACCACGAGATTTTTGACGCGTAGGGCGACCGCTTCTTCGAGCTCCGCAGCTGCCTTCTCCATTACGAGCACGCGCTGTACCGAGGTGCAGACTTGCCCGGCCTTTCTGTAGCCCCCCCGAACGATGAGGTCTGCCGCACGATCTAGGTCAGCGTCATCGCACACGATCGTGGCGCAGTTCCCTCCCAGCTCGAGATGGGTCTTCGCGATTCCCGAGCTCTGCTTGATCTTCAGACCGATTGCGGTGGATCCAGTGAAGGTGAAGTATCTGACCCTGCGGTCCTCCACCAGTGCTTGTCCCACACTTTCGCCCGGCCCGACGAGCAGACTGACGTAAGTCTGGGGAAGGCCCGCACTCAGGAGCGCCCGACACAGGTTGATCGCCGAGAGTGGAGTCTGCGCAGCAGGCTTGAGTACCACGGCGTTACCTGCGGCCAAGGCGGGGCCGATCTTGTGTGCAACGGTGCTAAGAGGGGCGTTGAACGGCGCGATCGCTCCAACGACACCGACCGGCCTTCGGATCGTGTAAGAGACGCGACTTGCTCCGCCTGGTGCTGATTCGATGGGAATCACCTCCCCCGCGGAGCGCAGAGCTTCTTGTGCACTGAGACGGAAGATCTCCGCAGCCCGATCGAGCTCAAGAGACGCATCCGCAGCGGTAAAGCCGGTCTCATCGACGTAATCGGACGTTACTGCGGCTCGCTCGTCCAAGAGAGCCGACGCTGCACGCTGCAAGATCTCACTTCGCTCCCGAACATCGAGAGGGCGGCTGCTTACCGCTGCGATCGCGGAGGTGACTGCCCGCGTTACATGATCGGGCTCAGCCTGGCGGATTGCCCGAACGGGCTTCCGGGTGAACTTGTCCAGGACATCCATCCACCCACCTTCGTCCAGCCACTGACCACCAACGAGCAGTCCGCTCGGCACCGGCATGTGCGCCTCTTCCTCAATCTGATCGCCTGTTGTGCAACGATCCCGTCGTCGATGCCAGGTCGAACGACGTCTTACGTGCACCTCCTTGACGAGCCCTTGACGAGCCGGAAACGATCGTCGCATACTGTCGTCGTGTGCGCAAGGGCGTTGCGTAATACGCAACACGAGAGAATGAGTCACGAGAGCGGTCCGAGCCAGAACGGCCAACGCAGCAAAGGGGCGGACATCATCGCCGACCACCTGATCGGCGAGCAGGTGCCTTACGTCTTCGCACTGTGTGGTCACGGGAACGTCGGGATGCTCGATGCCTTGCTCGACAGGCGAGACCAGATCTCCGTGGTATCGGTCCACCACGAGACCGTCGCGGGATTCATGGCCGACGCCTTCTTCCGGGTGTCGGGCTCCCCCGTCGCCACGCTCACCTCGTGTGGTCCCGGTTCCGCCAACCTGCCAATTGCTCTCGCCAATGCGCTCATGGACGGGTCCACGTTCCTCGCCATCACTGGCAACGTCCCAACGACACAGTTCAACCGCGCACCGTTCCAAGAATCCGGCTACCACTATCAGGCTGACTTCCCGACCGTCGTGCGTCCCTACGTGAAGCGGTCGTTCCAGGCCACCCGACCCGAGCAACTTCCCGTGGCTCTGCGCCAGGCCTTCACCTTGATGAGTGCCCCGCCTCCAGGGCCCGTGCACCTCGACGTTCCCCTCGACGTGTTCGTTGAAGAGGCGGCGGTGCCAGACGCAGGCACGACTCGGTGGAACGCCGGCATCTCGCCGGAACAGGCAGCGCCTCAGGAATTGATCGAGAGCGTGGTCGAGCAGCTACGCACCTCGAGCCGTCCCCTCCTCCTGGCAGGCCGAGGAGTCGTAGCCGGCGGCGCGAGCGGCGAGTTCCTTGCCATCGCGCGTCACCTGGGGGTTCCTGTCGCTTGGACGCCTGATGGAAAGGGCGTCGCAGACAGCGCTGACCCCCTTGCGGTCGGCGAGACGGGGAGAAACGGAACGCTTCCCGCAAACCGCGCTGCCAGTGCCAGCGACTTGATCGTCGCGCTGTGTCCGAGCTTCGACGACCGCGCATCCAGCTCTTGGATTCCCGAATCCACTTTTGCGATCCCACCCACTCGCTTGGTGCACGTTGCAATGGACCGGCGAGATCTCGGCCGGAACTACGCACCGACAGTCGGCATTGCCGCGCACCCCAAGGTCTTCCTACGCCAACTGCGTACCGCCATCGAGTGTGACGCTGGCCAGTGGTCCATGGGGACCCCTGGCAGCCCACAGTCTCGCTGGAGCGCGTGGAGGGAGCAGGTTGCGAATTGGAGGGCGCAGTGGGACTTGTTGCTCGACTCTCATTCGAAGACAGACGCGATCCCCATCAAACCGGCCAGACTTCTCGATGACCTACGGCGTGTCCTCGCTGACGATGCCATCCTTGTCTCGGATGTCGGACTCCACCACAACTGGATCGTTCAACGATGGAGCGCGCGATCTCCGAATTCCATTCTCCACAGTTGGGGGTTCGGCGCAATGGGGTTCGGCGTCGCGGGGGCGCTTGGTGCCAAGCTCGCAGCGCCTTCGCGCTCGGTCGTCGCCGTCGTGGGTGACGGGGGCTTCCTGATGTTTCCGAGCGTGGTTTCGACCGCGGTCGAGTACGGCATTCCCGTCGTCTGGCTCGTCTGGAACAACCGTGGCTATCTCTCCATTCGCGACATCCAACGCGCCTATTTCGGAGCGGGACGCGAGTTCGCGACCGAGTTTCTCAATCCTGACGGTAGCCCCTACTCTCCTGACTTCGCTGCAATGGCGCGGAGCATGGGCGCAGACGCTGCGACCGTAGAGAAGCCTGCAGAGCTTCCAGACGCACTAGCAGCAGCAGTGGGATCCGGGCGACCGTGGGTACTCGACGTCGCCGTCTCAGGAGATGAAGTCCCAGTTGCGAGCGGGGCCTGGGACCTTCCGCCCCTGCGAATCCCAATGCCGAGGCTGCTGGATGATCAGCACAAGGCGCCCAGATCGCCGAAGGCAACAGGTCGCTGACGCTGACGCGCGCATGCGGTGCACGAGACGGTCTGAGCACAGAGGGGGTACAGGTTGACCGATCGGACTATCGGATGGGGTATTGTCGGGACGTCAGGATGGGCTGACCACACGTTCGCCCCCGCTGTCCTTGCCGGAGGAGGTGTCCTCGTCGGCGCATGCGGAAGCTCGCGCGCCGGCTCCGAGGCGTTCGCACGACGCCACGGCGCCGAACGCTCGTACTCGGGCTTCGACTCCCTCCTCGCCGATTCAGACGTCCAAGTGGTGTGGGTCGCCTCACCAACGGACATTCATTACACGCACGCAACCCGCGCGCTCGATGCCGGCAAGCATGTTCTCGTCGAGAAGCCGATGGCGATATCGGTCAAAGACGCAGAGGCCATGGCGAGTGTTGCAAAAGGCAGTTCCCAGATCACCGCGGTCGGTTTCCAGCACCGGTTCAATCCCTCTCACCAGTCCCTCCGGGAACTCTGCCGATCGGGAAGACTCGGCGAGCTCCTGCATGTCCGGCTCCATCAGTTCATCAAGTCCGACAAGCTCCCCAGCGAATGGCGCCGCGACCCAGCTCGAAGCGGGGGTTGGGCCATCAACGACTTGGGCACGCATCTGCTCGACCTCGTGCGATTTCTGATCGGCGATGTAGACGTCGTAGGAGCCTTCCTTGGCGGCACTCACTTCCACTTGGCCGTTGACGACGTAGCGGTGGCGCTCCTGCGGTCCAAGGCAACTCCCACCACAGCGACGACCGACCCCTTGTCCGTCGCAGCCACGGTGGCGGTGTCAACGGCTTGCGCGGACGAGATCAGCGTGATGGAGGTCTTCGGGAGCGAGGGCATCGCCCGACTCCATGACAGCTGGCCTGGCGGGGGATCCATGACGGTAGGGAATCAACCTCCTCACATCTTCTCCATTGTCGACACCTACGCGTCTCAAGCTCGAGCCTTCAACGAAGCGGTCGGAGGATCTCCCTATCCTGGGGCCACCTGGGACGACGGAATGGAAAACGTCCGGCTCGTGGCCCAGGCTCAGCGTGCCGCAGTAGCATCAGCCAAAGCAGATATCGCTACGTCGTGATGCGTCGCGCAATTAGGGAGGGCGCTGCACGCCCGGCCGTGGTGGCAGTTCTGATCTTCATCTTCGGCGCGGTCTTCTACCCGTCCTCCCTCACCGTCTTCGATCTGAACTCGACGGTGAGCACTGCAGCCCCGATCGTTCTCCTCGCACTCGGCATGACCTTCGTGCTCCTCGCGGGCGAGATCGATCTCTCCGTGGGATCCGTGATGTCTCTGGCATCGATCCTTCTCGCGACGTGGATGGGCGGACGCGACGCGCTCATCGTCCCGACGATCCTCTTGACCCTTGCTGCGTGCGCAGGGATCGGGTTGGTCAACGGGCTGCTAACCGTCTACGCGCGCATTCCTTCCTTCATCGTGACGCTGTCCACGCTCTTCATCTTGGGTGGTCTCAACCTGTTCTGGACCAACGGATCGCCTCCCAACAATCTGGCGCCGTCATTCCTCCAGTTGGCTATCGACTCGAAAGGTCTCTTTTCCTCTGGACTCGTCGTCATCGTCGTTGCGACGGTCCTCGCCTCGCTAGCCCTCGCCAAAACGCGCTTCGGTCGCCACCTCTACCTGATCGGATCCAATAGGCGCGCCGCATACAACACCGGCGTCCCGATCGGCATGTCCCTCATCATCGCCTTCGTCCTCTCGGCCGTGTGCGCTGGGCTCGCCGGAGCCTACGCAACTTCTTACGCAGGCTCTGGGCAGACTTCCCTCGGGACCGGAATGGAGCTCACCGCCATCGCCGCCGCGGTCATCGGCGGGGTCAGCCTCTTCGGCGGACGAGGAACTCCAGCCGGAGCATGTGTCGGCGCACTTATCCTCGCCCTGCTCTTCAACGTACTCCTGATTGCCGGAGCGTCTGCCGATCTCCAACCGATCGTCACCGGGATCGTGCTCGTCCTCGGCTCGCTCGCCTACAACCGAACAGCGAGCAGCGGCCATTGGCTGAGGGCTCTTCTCCGTCTCACGGTTCACGTCGCGCGGTCTTTCCATGGTCCCACCGCGCCAGGCGCTGATCATTCCCCGTCTGGCGCCGTCGGGCCGACAAACCGTTCGACATCATCCCCCTACCAGACGGTCGCTCTCGCGAGGGCTCACGGTCCAGACGCCGATGCCAGCCCCTAGCTAGCTCACCACTTGACACTCTCGACAATTTCTCGCCTGTTCTATAGGTAGCAACGAACAAAGGAGACAACCGAATGACCCGACATCTCCGGGGGAGCTGGAGAAGGCAATCACTGGTCGCCTTGTTGGCGGTCGGTATGTGCAGCTTGTTGTTCACGCTGGGTCCAGCGGGTCTAACGAGCGCAGCACCGAATGGTGGCAGTCCGAAGATCACATTACCAAAGGAACCCTTCTTGCACGTGATGGTCACAACCAAGAAGTTCAAGAAAAAGCCGCCCTACACCATAGGGTTTGCAGACGCTGGACTGACAAACTCCTTCCTTACGATGGAATACGCTGAGTTCAAGTGGGGAGTTGGAGCAGAGCATGGTCTCGTCAAGCCCATCTTGACCAACGCCGATGGGACAGTCACAAAGCAGATCGGTGACATCGATACCCTGCTTACCCAGCATGTTGACGCAATCATCTTGAACGCGACCAACACAAGCGCACTCTGTCCGTCGATCGCAAAAGCGGAGTCCCAAGGTGTGCCGGTCTTCGTCGTCGAGCGGGCCGTCAAGTGCTCGAACTACACGCAGTTCCTGAATGATCGTGACGATCAGGACGGGTACCTCCAGGGCGAGTTCGTCGTCCACAAGTTGCACGGCAGGGGCAATGTCGTCATCATCGGCGGGCACCAGGGAAATGGAGCAACCGAGCAGGAAGTGGATGCGGCAAAGGCCGTATACAGCAAGTACCCTGGCATTCACGTGCTCACCACCATCTTCGCGACATATACACCAGCGAAGTGCGAAGAGGAGATGCGTCCTATCCTGGCACGGTACAGCCAGATTACAGCAATCAACTCCATCAGCGGAAACCAGGGCATCGGCTGTTACAATGCCGTGAAGCAGGCCGGTCGTATCTCGCAGATCAAGGCATGGACGGGTGATGACGCCAACGCGTGGCTCAAGGTGGTCGCGCAGACGCACATCCCGTCGGTGTTCACCCCGATCCCAGTGAAGGTTGGGTACTACGCCGTCCTCCAGGCTGTCCAGGTCCTGGAGGGTAAACCCGTCCACAAGGACTTCCTCGTCCCGAAAGCGACGATCACGAGCCAGAACGTGAAGAAGTTCGCTCGCCTGAACTACCCCACAGGATGGTGGTACTCCGGCGGCATGCCGTGTAAGTACACACCGTATTGCAAGGGTTGATGGTCACGTCTTCGCAGACCGCCGCCGCGGGCCCCTCTTCGCCCGTGGCGGCGGTCTCCGCCAGTCACATCTGGAAGCGGTACGAAGCCAGTGACGTGCTCCGGGATGTCAGTGTCGATTTCTTTCCTGGCGAGATCCATGCGATCGTCGGCGAGAACGGCGCTGGCAAGAGCACCCTGGTAAAGATCCTGGCTGGCGAAACGCAACCGACCCGGGGGGAGGTCCGGGTTCGAGGGGATCTGGTCCACCTCCGATCGCCGGCGAACAGCATTCAGCTCGGTGTCGCTTGCGTCTATCAAGAGCTGACCCTTCTTGACAACCTCTCTGTCCCCGAGAACGTTCTGCTCGGAGTTGAGCCCAGACGGCGGGCAGGGCTCATCGACCGCTCACGCCTCGTTGAAGACGCTCGAGACCGCTTGACGGCGTTCGGGATCCGCCGTGCCGACCAGGAGGCCGGCGTCGACAACCTCCCAGTGGGGCTACAGACCCTGGTCGAGGTTGCGAAATGGGATTCTCGCGCAAGCAGCATGCTCATCTTGGACGAGCCCACCTCCGCGCTTCGCACGGAGGAAGCCGAGCTTCTCTTCGATGCGATCCGCGCACTGCGCAACAGCCAGGTCGCGGTGATCTACATCAGTCACCGGCTCGAGGAGGTAGTCCGACTTTGCGACGTCGTCACGGTTCTCCGGGACGGGCAGGTCGCGGGCCAGCTTCGCGGCAGCGACATCGACGAGCCTTCCCTGATCAGCATGATGGTCGGCGCGGAATGGTCCCGCAAGGGACGCGTCGACAGCCGCCCTCGAACGGAGTTCTCGGAGTCGGGTCTCTCAATTGCAGAGTTGAGCGGGCACCGATTCAGGGACGTCTCGCTCAACGTGCGCAGTGGAACCATCCTCGGAATTGCCGGTCAAGTCGGAAGTGGCGTCGAGGAGCTGGCAGAAACGGTCGCGGGATGGAGGAAGGCTTCCTCCGGTGAGGTCAGATCCGACGGGAGGAGAGTAGCTTCTGGATCCATTCGCAAAGCACGTGCACGCGGAATCGTGTTTCTCCCCGCCGATCGCAAGGTAGACGGCCTTGCCCAAAACCGCACGGCTCAGGAGAATATCGCCGCTGGCGCCCTTGGTCGGTGCCGCCGCTTCGGGCTGCTCTCCACCCGGAAGGAGCGGGATCTCGTGCTCACCGCTGCCAAGAGCGCTCGCTTGCAACCAGACCTATTGAAGCGCGACACCCTGCGGATGAGCGGAGGTCAGCAGCAGAAGGTGCTGCTCGCGCAGTGTCTCGCAGCAGAGCCGGCGGTGCTTGTCGTGGTGGAGCCCACGCGAGGGGTTGACATCGGCGCCCGACACGAGATCCATGCGACCTTGCGAGAGCTTTGCGGAGCTCGCGATATGGCCGTGGTCGTCGCGTCCTCCGATTCAGCAGAGTTGTGCGAGTTGTGCGACGAGGTGGCCGTGATGCGGGAGGGTCGAGTTGTCGAGATCATCGACGTCGCCGAAGTGGCCCGCGAAGAGTTGCTGTCTGCCATGGCGGGTGCTCGCCGCTCCACACAAACGAGCTCAGAATCTACGCTGGAAGCCGCAGCCCCTGTTCAGTCGCGTCAGGAGACGAGCACGGGGCGACCTCCTCGTCGTCATGGCATCCAGGCGTTTCGAGAGACTTCGCGCCACTTCTCCCGGCTGCACAGTCGTCGAGGACTTGCACTTCCAGCCCTCCTGGGCACCGTCGCCATCGCTGTCGTTCTGACGTTCAGCTCCCCGTACTTCCTCACCGGTAGCAATTTGGGAGACCTCGGCCGTCAGGTAGTCGTCTTGGTGCTCGCAAGCATGGGCGAGATGCTCGTGATCCTTCTCGCAGGGATCGACCTGAGCATCGGCGCTGTGATCACGCTGGCGAATCTTGTGTCGAGCGCATTGCTCTTGCAAACCAATCCCGCGATTGCTGTACCGGCGACCCTCGCTATCGGCGCCGCAAGCGGAACGATCTGCGGACTCCTCGTGATCGTTGGCCTGCCGTCCTTCCTCGTCACCTACGCCGTCGGTCTCGCCGAGGGGGGTGTTTCTCTAATCTGGTTTGCGAACAGCGTGGGCCCCGTACCACGGAGCTTTTGGAGATTGGCGAGTGCTTCAATAGGCGGCGTGCCAATTGCAACGATTGCTTTGCTGTTCTTCGTAGTCGTGCTCTTTGTGTTCTTGCGATCGACCAGGGTGGGACGGTATTTCTTTGCCACCGGACGAGACATCGTGGCAGCTCGTAGAAGTGGGCTCTCGGTCAGGTGGTCGGCCTTCCTCCCCTACGTTGCATCGGGCTTGCTCGCCGCAGCGGCAGGCATCTTCTTGACTGCTCGAGTCGGAGGTGGGCTCCCTGGGTCTGGGACAGACGTCACCTTGGACGCGATCGCCGCAGTCATGCTTGGAGGGGCGAGCTTCTTTGGCGGTCGCGTCAGCGTTGCTGGAACGCTGTTCGGCGCGATCGTCCTTACTTTGGTGGGAAATGGGCTCGCATTGCTGCATGTGAATGGCTTCCTGAACGACGTCGTGCTCGGTTCGATCGTCCTTCTCGTGGTCGGAGGCTGGTCCATTGCGAGGCGACCCCAGCTGGGTGATCGTCTGATCTGAGCCTCTCTGCGTCCTCAAGAGTGGCACGGCCCATCCCCCGCAGGTCGGTCACGGCCCACCTGGACGGCCTCGGCGGGCACCCAGTACACCTGGACTGCGGCGCTTGGCAGACGAGCTTGGCCCGGCGTGCACGAGCTTCCCGAGGCCGTCCCGAGAAAACGGCAAGCCGCCCCCCCCC
>JAKATH010000096.1 GCA_021828055.1 Actinomycetes bacterium | reverse complement strand
ACCCGTGGTGACGTCCGCGGCAGTGTCCCCGGCCACCGCGACCGCCTGCACGGCGTCGACTCGGAGCCGGAGCACCGCCGTCAGCACCATGTCGGGGAACGGCCGCCCCCGTCCTGCGTCCGAGGGGCTCACCACCAGGTCGGCGATGTCGGTCCAGCCGAGAGCGCCGAGAAGGAGGTCCCGCGTGCCCGCGGAGAACCCGGTCGTGAGCGCGACACGCACGCCCCGTGCCCGGAGCACTGCGATCGTCTCGGCAGCGCCCGGGATCGGCTGCACGCCGGCGAGCCCTGCCTCGTAGGCAGCCTCGAAGGCGCGGTTGGCTTCGCGCGCGTGCTCCTCGTCGCCGAGGAGCGCACGGAACACCTCGATCTTCGAGGTCCCCATCGTCTCGCGGACGTGGCGGACCATGGCAGGCCGCCGTTCGTCGGGGATCTCCAGCGAGTCCAGGGCAGAGAGGAACGCCTGCTCGACCGCGCCGTCGTCCCTCACGGTGGTGCCGGCCATGTCCAGGCAGACGAGCTGAATGCTCGGGCTCGTGCCGGTGCTCGCGGTCATGCGAACGTCCCCGCCGGGATCACAGGTGCGCGCGTCATGTTCCGTCCCCCGGACTCCTTTCCGAGGTGGCGACGCGTGCGGGCACGTCGTAGGCAGGGTACTGGGCCAATCCGGGAGCCGCGACCTTGCCGCGGTCTGCACCCGCGCAGTCCACCACGAGGCCACCATCGCACCGCTGGCCCGGCGCGTCCACGTCTTCGTGTGCGTGCGCCTCCTGCACCTGGTCGAGCCCTTCTCGTGTCACGACGAGCGGATCTGCGAGCGGTACCGGGCCAGCCATGCGTCCGCGCTGCGCCAGGCTTCGTCGGCCTCCTGGCGCCGCTGCGGCGCGTGCTGCCCGCCTGCAGGGTACGAGCCGAGGAATTTCACGTCGGCGAGGTTCGCCCGCAGGTCCCTGAGGCAGTCGGCGACGACTTCGTCCGCGATGTGGCCCGCGAGGTCGATGGCGAAGCAGTACTCGCCGAGTCCCTGCTTGGTGGGGCGGGACTCGAGCCGGGTCAGGTTGATGTTGCGCGCCGCGAACTGGCCCAGGATCCCGTGGAGGTTCCCGGGACGGTCGGCGTCTTGGAAGCAGACGATCGTCGTCCGGTCGTGGCCGGTCGGCGAGGGGATGCCGGCGGGCCCCACAGCGACGAACCGCGTCTGGTTGCCCGCGAAGTCCTCTACGTCCTCGACGAGGATCGTGAGGTCGTAGAGGTCGGCGGCGAGGCGCGGCGCGATCGCCGCCGTGTGGAGGTCAGGGCGCGCGCCGAGCTGCCGCGCGGCGTCGGCGGTGGAGTTCGCCGCCACCGGCTCCACGTCGGGCAGCTGCTCGGCGAAGAACCTCCGGCACTGTGCGAGCGCAACGGGATAGGACACGACCCGCCGGACGTCCCGGAGCGCCACCCCGCGCGGCGCCATGAGGTGGAGGCGGACGTCGAGCACGACCTCGCGCTGGATGAGGAGGTCGACGTCGAAGATCAGTGCGTCGAGGGTGTCGCGCACCACGCCGTCGATCGCGTTCTCGATCGGCACGAAGCCGATGCCGGCTCCGCCGGATCCCACCGCTTCGAGCACGTCCCCGATCGTGGCCATGGGCTCGAGGGTCGCTGACGAGTAGTCCTCCTGGGTGAGCAGCGCCTCCTCGGTGAAGGTCCCGAGCGGTCCGAGGAAGGCGACCGAGAACGGGTGGATCGCAGGGTCGACCATGTCGGGGCAGGATAGTGAGCCACGATGGACGAGCTCCTCCTGCACCGCCTGCTCGTCGACGTCTCGAAGGGGGACTGCGACCCCGACGAGGCCGTGAGACGGCTGCGGCACCTGCCGTTCGCCGACCTCGGCTTCGCACGGGTCGATCACCACCGTGTCCTTCGGCAGGGCTTCGCCGAGGCGGTGTACGGCCCCGGAAAGAGCCCCGAGCAGTGCGCCTCGATCGTGGTCGAGCTGCTGCGGGCGGCATCCGGGCCGGTCCTGCTCACCCGCGCCGACGCCGACCAGACGGCAGCAGCTCGGCGGGCAGTGGCAGCTGCCTCGGGCGCCGCCGCTGACCCTGGCGCCGCCGGCTACGGCGAGGCGGTCGTCACCCCCACCGGTGCGCTGTCCACCGTCGCCTGGCGCCGGGCACCCGAACGACCGGGCCGCGTCCTCGTCCTCACGGCGGGCACGGCGGACCTGCCGGTCGCCGACGAATGCCGCGCCGTGCTCGACGCGTACGGCTTCTCGCCCTCGCTGCTCGCCGACTGCGGAGTGGCGGGCGTGCATCGCCTGCTGGCATCGGTCGATGAGCTCCAGAACGCGGACGCCGTCGTGGTCGTGGCGGGGATGGAGGGCGCGCTCGCGAGCCTCGTCGGAGGCATCACCGCCGCACCGGTCGTCGCGGTCCCGACGAGCGTCGGGTACGGCGCATCGCTCGAAGGGGTGACCGCCCTGCTCGCGATGCTCGCGAGCTGCGCCGCGGGGGTCACCGTGGTCGGGATCGACAACGGCTACGGCGCCGCGTGCGCGGTCGCACGCCTGCTCCGATGACCCGCATCGCGTGGTTCCACTGCTTCGCGGGCATCGCCGGCGACATGGCGCTCGGCAGCCTTGTCGACGCGGGCGCCGACGAGGCGGAGGTGGTCGCACTGCTCGAACGGCTGCCCGTCGGCGGTTGGGAGCTCCGATTCCAGCAAGTGCTGCGCGGCGGTGTCGCCTGCACGCAAGCACTCGTGCACGTCGAGGAGGCGACCGGCGACGTCCGCCCCGACCGGAGCCACGCCGACATCTCGGCGGCCGTGCGGGCGGCCGCGTTGCCGGCCCGCGTGGAGCGACGCGCGCTCGCCACCTTCGCGGCGCTCGCCCGAGTCGAGGGGCTGCTCCACCGGACGGACCCCGACGACGTCCACTTCCACGAGGTCGGGGGCCACGACGCGCTCGTCGACGTGGTCGGCACCGCTGCGGCGCTCGAGGTGCTCGGCGTGGACACCGTGGCGGTCTCCGCGGTCGCGCTCGGCACGGGGACCGTCCGAGCCGCGCACGGCACGCTTCCCAACCCGTCCCCCGCAGTCCTGAGGCTGCTCGAGGACTTCCCCACCTACGGGCGGCCGGTGCCGCTCGAGCTCTCGACGCCGACCGGCGCGGCGCTCGTGCGGGCGCTCGCGTCGCCGGCGTCCGCAGGCGCGATGCCGGCGATGACGGTCCGCGCCTCGGGCTACGGCGCCGGCGCGGCGGAGCTCGTCACGCTCCCGAACTGCACGCAGGTGGTCCTCGGCGACGCGGTGGGCGTGGAGACTGGCCCCGGGCAGCCGGTCACCGTGCTCGCGGCGAACCTCGACGACGCGACCGGCGAGCAGCTCGCCGTCGCACTCGCCGCGCTGCTCGACGCGGGCGCGCTCGACGCGTGGATCACCCCGGCAGTGATGAAGAAGGGGCGCCCCGGGCACACGGTGCACGTGCTCTGCGAGCCGGCGAGTGCCGAAGCCCTCTCGGACGTCGTGCGCCGGACGACGGGCAGCTTCGGCGTGCGCGCGGTGCGCGGGGAGCGGTGGCCCGAGTCCCGCCACGTCGAGGAGGTCCACGTCGAAGGTCACCCGGTCCGGATGAAGGTGGGGCTGACGAGGGTGAAGGCCGAGCCCGAGGACGTCGCCCGGGTCGCGGCGGCAACCGGCCTCGGCGTCCGCGAGGTGGCCTCACGCGCCGAGGAGGCGTGGCGGCGCGAGCGCGGCTGACTGGGCCCTCGCACACCCCCCGCCGCGAGCCGAGCGCCCCAGCCCCTGACCGGCTCGGTACAGTGCGCCGATGCGCGTCCTGGTCGTCCGTCATCACGAGGAGGACTCGCCCGGCCTCGTCGGCGACGCGTTCGCGGCGCGCGGCGCTGCCGTCGACACCTGCCTCTACCCGTCGGGCGGGCCGCTTCCCGGCCCGGCCGGCTACGACCACGTCGTGGTCCTGGGGTCGAACGCCTCGGTCTACGAGAGCCGCGACTGGATCGTGGACGAGGTCGACTGGCTCAGGGGCGTGCAGCTGCCGGTGCTCGGGATCTGCTTCGGCGCCCAGCTGCTCTCGGCGGCGCTCGGCGGCGGGGTCGAGCGCGCGCCGGCGTACGAGATCGGATGGGTGACGGTGGACCCGGTCGTCGACGGCGACGCCCCCACCTCCGAGATCGCCCTTGCTCTCGCGATCGGCTCGGGCCCATGGTTCCAGTTCCACCGCGACCGGTGCGTCCTTCCCGGCGACGCGCACCTCCTCGCTCAGAACGCGGTCGGCGTCCAGGCATTCACGGTGGGCCCGCACCTCGGCGTCCAGTTCCACCCAGAGGTCGACGCAGCGCAGCTCACACGTTGGATCCACGACGGCGGTCGAGGTGCGATCGTCCGCGCCGGGCTGGACCCCGACGCGTTGCTGGAGAAGACGGCGCGAGAGGAGGCGGCCGCGCGGATCCGTGCCGACGATCTGGTGGGCGGGCACCTGAGGCACGCCTCGGCCTGACGCTTGCCCCGGGTCGGGCCCCTTGCCCCCGACCTGCTGGCGCACCACGCTCCCGTCGGCCTTGCCGTCTCGCGGACAGGCGGGCTCGCCGCCCTTGCGGACACAGGGCCAGCGCCAGGACGGCGGTCCGATCAGCCGGCGGAGGTGTAGCGGTAGACGTTCGTCGCGCGAGCTGCGAACCCCATCCGGACGTAGAGCCGGTTCGCCGCGTCGCGGTCGGGGCGGGAGGTGAGGTCCACCGTGCGCGCCCCCGCCGCCTCGGCGCGTGCCAGCGCAGCCTCCACCAGCGCGGCGCCGACGCCGCGCCCTCGAGCGGCACCATCGACCACGACGTCCTCGATCCACGCGCGCACGCCGGTCGGGATCCGGAAGACGGCGAGCGTGAGCGATCCCACGACACGTCCTTCTCCGTCGCGGGCGACGAGCAGGGTCGTCGCCGGCGACCGCACGATCGCATCGAGCTCGGCGGCACCCGGCACCTGCGCGCGCCGCGACAGCTGCGGGACGAGCGCCGCGAGCGCGGCGACCAGGCCGTCGTCGACCCGGGACGCCTCCTCGACGGTCAGGTCGCCGGTTCCCGCCACAGCGGCTCGCGTACGCGGTCGTAGAGAACGTCGCGGTGCTCGCCGCGGATCGCGGCGAAGACGGGGTCACCCCACCGCTCGTAGCCGACGAGCGGCGAAGGGAGCCGTTCGGGGCTGAACCAGCCGACGTCGAGGCACTCGAGTGGGTGCGCCTGGAGGGTCCCGCCGACGGCCCTGCAATGGAAGACGAGCGAGTAGAGCGGGATCCGCGAGAACCCGAGCCGCAAGCCGTCGAGCACCGCGATGAGCCGGATCGGCTCGGCCTCGATTCCCGTCTCCTCCCGCACCTCCTTCACGACGACCTCGGCGGCCGAGTAGCCGACGTCGCACCAGCCGGTCGGGTAGAGCCACGCTCCCGAGTCCGCCCGCTTGATGAGCAGGAGCTCACCACGCTCGTTGCCGACGGCGGCCCCCACGGCGACCTTCGGCGTGACGTACCCGGGCACGCCCTCTCCGACCTGGGACAGCCACTCGGAGACGATCCCCTCCGCGTCCTCCGGCGCCCGGGGGTCCGCGGAGGCCGCCGTGCGGATGTCGGCCGCGACGCGCAGGATCTCCTCGAACCGCTCTCGCTCGTAGAGGCTCGTGGAGAAGCCGAGGCCGGTGCGCGCGGTCGCCGCAAGGCTCTCCGCCCACCGCAGCAGCGTGCGGGTCGGTACGGCCCGGTCCCTCTGCTCCACGATTCGACGCTACCGCCTCCCCGACGCCACGGCGGACGCTGCAGCGGCAACAATGGCCGCCGTGGCCGTGAACACCGAGTGCCGCCATTACGTCATGCAGAGCACCCGCACCGGCGACAAGCTCGAGCGGTGCAAGCTCGGGGCCAACGAAGCCATCCCGTTCGCCTGCCCGGAGGGCTGCGTGTTCTTCGAGGCCCGGCGTGTGTCGTCAGCGGGCTGGCAGATCCCCCGCTCGGACCGGAGCTGAATCGATGGCCGGGGGCGTGCTCCCGAGCAGCCTGTTCAGGCTGCCGGAGCGGAACCCCTCGAGATCGAGCGAGACGACGTCGTAACCGGCGGCCTTCACCGCGGCGACCACCTCGGCGCGCCGCGACCAGACGAGCACGAGCTCACGCTCGGCGACCTCGACCCGGGCGACGGCGCCGTGGTGGCGCACCCGGAACTCGCGCAGTCCGAGCGCCCGCAGACCCGACTCCGCCGCGTCGACCGCGCGCAAGGTGGGCACGGTGACGGGCGTGCCGTAGGGGAGGCGCGAGGCGAGGCACGCGCCGGCGGGACGGTTCCACGTTCGCAGGCCGAGCCGCTCGGACAGCGCGCGAACGTCGGACTTCGCAAGACCCGCCTCGACGAGTGGGAAGCGCGCCCCGGCGGCGGCGGCGGCGGCCTGACCAGGGCGGAAGTCCCCGAGGTCGTCGGTGTTCACGCCGAGCACCACGGTCGCCGACTCCGCTGCGGCGACGGGAGCGAGGGCGGCCATCAGCGAGTCCTTGCAGCGCGCGCAGCGGTCTGCGCCGTTGGCGACGTAGCGAGGGTCTGTCATCTCGGCCGTCTCGACGGTCTGCCACCGGAGCTCCCACTCTGCGGCGAGCGCGCGGCAATGCAGCTCCTCGCCGGCAGCGAGGGAGGGCGACACCGCGGTCACGCAGAGCGCCTGCCCCGGCCCGAGGGCGCGGCTCGCGACACATGCGAGGAACGCCGAGTCCGCCCCTCCGCTGAACGCCACGACCACTCGCCCGATCTGGGCGAGCACCGTCTCGAGCCGCGCGAGCAGCGCGTCGAGCCCGGGCGGCGCCGCGTCCGGCTCGCCGAGCCCCGCCTCGAGCGCAGGGTGCCCGAGGCGGCCGCGGGCGCTCATCGCGCGGCCGATGCGAGCACTGTGGAGAGTCCGGCGACCATGCCCGCGTAGAACGGCCCGAACTCGGCGTACCGCGCGGACGCGGGGTCGAAGCGCATCTCGTACACGCACTCCTTCAGGTCCGAGGGTGCGACGGCGAAGAGCGTCACCCCCCACTCGAAGTCGTCGAGGCCGACGGATCCCGTCACGAGCTGGAGCACGCGGCCGTGGAACGACCGCCCCACGCGGCCGTGGCCCGTCATCAGCGCGAGACGCTCGTCGTAGTCGAGCGTGTACCAGTTGTGCGCGTCGCCCCTCCGCTTCGACATCGGGTAGAAGCAGAAGGCCGGCTTCCCCTCGGGGGGCAGCTGAGGATAGAGGCGTGCCTGCTTCAGCTCGTCGGGCAGCCCCGCCGCGTACTCCGACACCTCGGTGAGCGAGACGTAGGAGGAGACGATCTCGAGCCCCGCGGCCCGAACCGCCGACTGGAGGCGCCTGAGCCGCCACAGATCGGGGCTGAGCACCATGAGGGCGACGTCCGCCTTGTGACCGAGGATCGATGCGGCGACGACCTGGTCCCCCTCCTCGAGCGCCTCGGCCGCTGCGTGAAGAACCCCCGCTGCGTCGAGGGTCGCCCCGGTGCGGCAGAACAGGTGCAGCACGCCGACGCCAGTGGACGGCGAGACCGGGGACGGCGAGACCGGGGACGCGGACACCGGGGACGGCGAGACCGGGGACGGCGAGACCGGGGACGGCGAGACCGGGGACGCGGAGGAGTCAGCCAC
>JAKATH010000095.1 GCA_021828055.1 Actinomycetes bacterium | reverse complement strand
CCGGCGTGAAGATCACCGACGCAGAGCTCCGAGCGGTGCCGGTCAAGCGCCATGACTGGCACCCCGACTGGAACTACTCGATCCTGCCACCCTAACCGCTCACCTTATTGCGCCACGCGCCCTAAGGGCATCGATCACCTCGTCCATCACGAGCCGACCGGATGCCGGATCGGCGCCTTCGACGTAACTCCGCAACACTGAGGAGGTCATGCCCGCAACTGGATGCGGCGTGTAGACGAAGCGGAGCGGCACACCGTAGTACCGGCGGTCAGCTGCCACGACGTTCTCGAACTCCCTAGTGGAAATGGACACCGTCGGAATCGAGAACTCGTGTTCCAGCGTACGGGCGGAAGCGGCAACTGCCGCTGCGCAACCCGGTCAGCCGGCGACGCCGAGGACGGCCGCTTGCCCGCGCTCTTTGATCTCGGCCCAGAGGTCCTTCGTATCGTCGCGAAAGACGTGGCCCGTCTTGCGGCGGCGCACCGTCGCTACCGTCGGCACGTGCTCGGCAAGCCACGCCTGCATCTCGTCCAAGAACTTCCCGCTCCCACCGAAGCCGGTGTCGACGAGATAGACGGTCTTGCCGCGCAGGTCGTCGAGCCGTGGGGCCATGGCCCAGAGCGACCCGGGCTCCTGCCCGGCCGTCCCCTTGTCGACGACGACCGTCCGGCAGCCCTCGGGACTGAGCACTGCAACACGATTCGGCCTGGCCATGCACGACCCCCTGTGACCTGGTACCCCATGCCAGCTCTCCGAGCTGCTGGGCACGCTCAATGTACCTGCACCGCCCGCGGCCGCACGACCCCCTGTGACCTGGTACCCCATGCCAGCTCTCCGAGCTGCTGGGCACGCTCGATGTACCTGCACCGCCCGCGGCCGCACGACCCCCTGTGACCTGGTGACCCTGATGCCAGCTCTCCGAGCTGCTGGGCACGCTCGATGTACCTGCACCGCCCGCCGCCACGAGCTCGTGGCCTCTACGGCCATGGTTCCTGGGTCTCGTGGCCCTCGCCACGTACGTCGAGGCCACGGCGTGGATCCCCTCGGTCTTCTCGACGTCGTGACCTTCGCCCGGAGGCCCGCCGTGAGGTTGCCCCGACCCACGCCGAATTCCACGACGCGCGCCGGCGTGGTGGGCGCCACTGCTCGATCCGCCGTGCGCTCGAGGTGCCGGGAGGGGTCGGTGAAGGTCTCGACCGCGACCACCGGCTGGCGCCAGCGTGCCTCGAATTCAGCCGACAGCCGCCGGAGGGTGAGGCCGAGCACCTCGCACTCGAGCGTCTCGTCGAACCGAGCGCGTTCGTGAGGCGGGATCGGACGGGCCGAGAGGGGCGACGCCGTCTCCGATCTCGTGGCAGAGCGGAGGCGAGAGCGTCAGTACCTTCGCGTCAGCCCAGGTGACCCGGTGAGGACGCAGGCCCTCCGACTCTGCCGAAGCTTTGGGAGAAGAGGTCGACCGGCGATGGTGGCCATCGGGACGCTCACACGCACTGCGAGTAGCATTCGTCACGACGAACGGAGGAACGTGCAGCACGGCCCAGTGAACACTCAGGAAGGGTCACCACAGCCGCTCAGCCGCGGCGTGCCGGACTGGCACATAAGAGCCATGGTGCTCACGGTCGCGCTCCTTCTGATCTCAGGTGTCCTGGTCTATTTGTTCGGCAGCTCGCCTTCCAAGGCTTCCCGGACGCGCTTGGAGAACGCGCTGGTCGCGACCAGCTCCGCCGTCACCGCGGACATCACAATGCACGTCGAGGCGAGCTTCGACGGAATCACATTCAGCATCGCCGGCACCGGCGCAGTGGACTTCGCGACCAAGGCGACGAGCCTCCAGATGAGCGTCTTCGGTCAGTCCATCTCGTTCGTCGAGACGGGGGGCGTCCTCTACCTGGACCTCGGCAACCAAGTCAGCGTTCAGTTCCCTGGCAAGACATGGGTGCGGATGCCGGTTTCGGCATTGGCGAGCCAGTACGACATCCGGTTGCTCTTCACAAGCAGCCCGCAGGCGTTGATGTCCTCCCTCCTGAGACTCGGCGCGACCGTCACCCCGATCGGCACCGCATCGATCAACGGGACACAGGACCACGTGTATGCGATCCGCCTCACCTCAGGGGAATTGGAAGCCCACCTCTCATCCCTCCCGGCCCCCGTCCGTTCTCTCTTCGCGACGTCGGGCATCCCGAAGTCAGCGAACTTGTCCACGAAGATGTATGTCGACCCCGCGGGCCAGTTGAAAGCCGTGCATGTCCTCGCGTCCGCGCCGACGTCTGGACACCAAGCCACGGTGTCCGTCGATCTCACGATGTCGCACTTCGGTGGCGCGAGCGTCGGTGCGGCACCGCCGGCGACACAGACGGTGACATACAAGCAGATGAAGGGGCTGCTGGGTTTGAATGCGCTCCTCTTCCCCCCGCACGGCAGTACGCAGACCTCGTAGGAGACTTCCTCGCCACGCCGCGCAAGGTGGGCAATCCGCGCACCGGACCCCCCAGCAAGATCTGAACACGCCGATCTTCCGATGCAACTCACTCCCGTCAGGCGGGAACCCGGTGTTCATCCCGGGAAGCGATCGCAAGCAGTCGGGCAACGGCGGGCGGGTGCGCGCGGGTCGATGTCCAGATCGCTCGAATCTTTCGCTCGAGACGCAGGTCGGCGCAGTCGATCGCCACAAGCTGACCTGCTCGCAGCTCGGCGCGGACCGCGAGCGCGGAAACGACCGTGGGCGCAGCGCCGCTCATGGCAGCCGCTTTGATGGCCGTGGTGGATCCGAGCTCCATCGCAGCGGTGGCACAGAGGCCGTGAGCCTCCAGGGCGTCGACGAGCACCTCACGGGTGCCCGAGCCAGGTTCGCGAAGGAGCAACGCAGTGCCGGCCAGCTGGTGGGCGGAGATCGGTCTGCGACGCTTGCTCCAGGGGTGGCCCGCCGCAACCACGATCACCAACTCGTCGGCGAGCAGCTCTCTGGAGCGGAGCCGCCCTGGTGGACGCGGGCCCTCGATGAATCCAAGATCCACCTTCCCTCGGGTCACCAGATTGGAGACGTGGGCCGTGTTGCCCATATCAAGCGAGACCTTGGCAGTCGGGACTTGCGCCGCGAGCAGCCGGAGCCACCGCGGGACGAGATACTCGGCCACGGTGAGGCTTGCGGCCAAGCGCACCTGGGAGCGGCGATCCGTCCGCAGTGCGGCGGTTCCGGCCAGGAGCGTTCTCATGTCGCCGAGGATTGCCGCGGCCCATTCGGCGGTTGCCATCCCGGCGGCGGTCAGCTGAGCCCCCTTCGTCGATCGGTCCAGGAGCGAGATCTGCAGGAGCCCCTCCAGGGCTCTCAGCCGCATGCTGGCTGCTGGTTGGGTGACCCCGTGCGCGGCGGCCGCGGCGCTGATGGATCCCAGCTCACCAACACTCACAAGGAGGTCGAGCGAGAAAAGGTCGGGGTATGGCTGCGGCAGTGGCACAAGCCAACGTTAGAGGCCGTCGAGCCCCGAGCCGGACATCACCCGACGGGTGCGGCGTCTCGTACAGTCCGCGTCGAGCCTGACAACAGGGACCTCGGTGGTGCCTTCCCCCCGCGCCCCTCCCCGGCTACTACCAACACCGTTCTCCACATCCGCCATCATGAGAGTCACAACCGGCTGGTCATGGCTTGCAACCCGAGGCTTGCGAGTCCCACCGTCAGCCAGAGAACGGCACCGAGCGCAAGAGGGCGGAGTCCAGCCCGGCGGATGTGGCCGAAGTCGGTGGACAGGCCGATCGCCCCGAGCGCGGCGGTGATCATCCAGGTGGAGAGATCCGACAGGGGGTGGTACCAGCCTCCTGGAACGAGACCCAGCGTGTTGATGCCGACGGCGACGGCGAACGCGACGATGAACAAGGGCAGGATGCGGCGCAGGTCGATGCGTCGTCCCGATCCCGCCTCGGCCACCTCCCCGTGGCGCCAGCCACGGCGTGCAGCGAGGAAGAGAGAGATCGGGACGATCGCGAGCGTGCGCGTGAGCTTGACGATCACCGCGTAGGAAGCGGCACTGTGGCCGTAGACGGTGGACGCAGCGATGACCGACGAGAGGTCGTTGATGGCGGTGCCAGCCCACAGGCCGAAGGTGTGCTGCGAGAACCCGAAAGCGTGACCGAGGCTCGGGTAGAGCAGCACCGCGACCACGTTGAAGGTGAAGATCGTTGCGATGGCGTAGCTGACGTCGGCCTCGTCGGCGACGATAACCGCATCGGTAGCTGCGATCGCGGACGCGCCACATATGGCGGTGCCAACCCCGATCAGGGTGCGCAGGTCGGCAGGGAGCCGGAGAAGGCGCCCGGCAAACCAGGCGACGACGAAAGCTGCGACGAGGGTACCAACCAGGACCGGAAGTGACCGGGCTCCCGTCGAAAGTACCTGGCTGAGCGACAGTCCGAAGCCGAGCATGACGACCGAGCCCTGGAGCACCTTTCTCGAGGCGAAGGAGATCCCCGGTTTGAGACGCGCCGAGGGTCGCTTCACGAGCGAGATGACGATGCCGCAGACGATCGCGATCACCGGGGCTCCCACGACAGGATCGAGCCCCCCGAGAAGGGTGGCGATCGCAGCCAGTGCCGCAACTGCGCCAGCGCCAGGGAGGAGTGCCGATACAGCGCCGGCGGTCTTCGCCCACATGGGAGGCGAGAGCTGCGCCGCCGCCGTGCTGCCGCCGTGCATCTCGACCTCGTGAAGTGCGGACACCGCGACCTCCTTCCGGTGCGAAGTGTCCTTCCGGAAAGGGTGAACGGGAAGCGTAGAATTCCTGATGCACTTCACAGCTGCGCTTATGGCTCATCAAGAGACTGATCGCGCAATCGTGCAATTCCAGTCACCGTGGAACGCGTGCGGAGCTGACGGAAGAGGTCCTCGGCAATCCTGGCCGTCGGAAAACGAGACCCGACGGCGGCTACCCGGACGAAGATGCGGCATGGGGACACCGCGTCGCCTGACCCGCGGTCCTGGACAAGCTGCGCTGCCCGCGGCGGGAAGCCTCGATGACGCTCGAGCTCTCGCACCCCGAGGTGCTCGACCCGCCCGAGCACGCACCGGCGTGCTGCACCCAACAAACGTTCACCGTCGCAGCGTCTGTCAACCTCGCCGCCCCGGCCAGACTCGCCTCCCACCGCGCCGATCACGGCGAGGACCTCACCGACCTGCTGCCGCCACGACTGCGGGACGCCCTGATTGTGGCCGTGGAACTTGGGACACGCCCGGTATCGCTCGAGAAGGGGTTCGCCCTCGTCGTCGCGAACTGGCATGCCTCCGGCGACTTCAGCCGACAGACGCAGGGCCGGCTTGGAGAGATGGTGGCTCACGCCGTCGCTCGGGCCCGCTACCTTGGCGTCACGCACTTCGACGACGCATTCGACGAGCAGGCCTGCACCAAGTTCATCCGCTCGCCAGTGAGCAGCGCCTTGACGACGCCGCGCCGGCGAGCACGATGCACCTTTGCCGCTTGGCGTTGCGGGCGTGCTTTCACACGCTTCGTCGGATGGCCCACTTCAGGGGTGACCCGACCCTCGACATCGTCCTGCCGCCGCGCTCGCAGCTCGCGGCCCGTATGGCGACCGACAACGAGATGGTGCTCTTGCGGATGAACGCGGTCGCCTCGAGGAAGAGCCGCCAGCCCATGACGCTGGTCCTGACCGAAGCCATGGCCACGTCCAGCGAGTGCCCCCGCGTGCGCATCGAAGACTTGGACAACCTCGACAACCCGACCGCCGTCGCGTTGCCTGGCGGCAAGGGTGTGCGCCTCGGACGAACTCGCTCACCCGATGGGGTGCCCAGGTGGCCCGCGGATGGGTGCAAGCCCGCCTCGCTGCAGGTGCCGCGCCAAGTGACCCGCTCGTCTACTTCGGCGACAGGCCAGAGAGCGCGAGCCCCCAGGTGACGGTGTGCAGGGCGCTCGACGCGATCTTCCGGCGCGCCGGCCTGGCGAAGGAGCGGGACCTCAACTCCAGTGCCGTCGCCTTCTGGGCAGGGCGCCAGGCGTTCGAGGCCGCGACCGAGTATCGACTGGAAGCCGCTGCGAGCGCCACGGGCATCAGGAGCCTCGACAAGGCAGCCAGCCGCATCGACCACAGCTGGGAGTCACTGTGAGGCGGCAGCCGAGGCCCTTCGGCGGCAGGACGAGGGTGCTCGGTAAGCTCGAAGCGGCGGTGTTCCTCCTCCAGATGCCCGGCTTCCATCGCCTGGCTGTGACCTTGCCCTACAAGAAGGACGCGGACGACGTCAGCGGCCATCGGAACCGGGACTACCCCAAGGCGATCGTGCTGCTCATCGGGTCATGGCGCGCAAGTGCCGGAGCCTGCCCAAGGCCGAGGCCTTCTTTCGACCCCCTGCTGCGTGGGCGGAGATCTGCCGCCAGTGGCAGCTCGCGACCGAACGCGGCACCGTCTCGGTCACAGACGCCCCACTTCCTCACAAACCCATCAAAGCGGGCCAGTGGCGCTACGCCGCTCGGCTCCTCGCATCGGATCCCGGCGCGTTCGACGCCTTCGAGGGGGAATTCTTGGAAGTGGGTGTCGGCCTCGCAGAACAGCTCGGCTGCTTCAAGAAGGGCTCGCTGACCCGGCCGGACATCACGTCGTGCATCTTCACCGACGGAACGGCGCTTCGCTCGCAGTACCGTTCGTACCCCGACTGGCGAGAGGACCCCGAAACCGGCGAGCAGAGGTTGGCGGCGATCGACCCGGGGCGTCGGGGTGCGACCCGCTGGCGGCTCGTCCAAGACGAGGACGGGCGCTGGCGCGGAGTCGATCCGGTGACGGGGGAGATCGCATGCAAGTTGCCTGTCGATCCCGATGCCCTGGCGTCAGGAAAGTACGGACCGACGCAAGCCGCCTACAACATCGTGCCGATGAGCGTGCGCAATGGACGCGACGACGCTGGTCGAGGTCGTCGTCGTCTTCGAGAAGACGAGAACAGCCGTGTGACGTTGCTGGTCGGCATGGACGAGACCGAGGACACCGAAGCGGCGACCATTCTCACCTGCATGAAGCGCATTTGCGCGACTTGGCTGGCCGGGCGCATTCACTGCCTGATCACCGACATGATCATCCGTGGTAAGCACATGGTGCCGCTCTACCGTCGCTGGGGGGTGATCCCGGTCACCAAGGTCGCGGTCGCCTCCGACGGTGGCTCGGATGGGGACGACGAAACCGGCGCGCCATCACGAGGCGAGCGACCCGATGACCAGCGGGGAAAGAAGGTGAAGACACTTCATCTCGGGACCCAGAGCCATGTCCTCGCCAACGGGAAAGAGTGCAAGCACCTGCTCTCGCGCGTCGACGGAGCGTTGGTCCAGGTCGACTTCAACGAAGACGGAACTGAGCTGGTTGAAGTCCGCAGACCCGCACTCGTCCAGGTGAAGCGCAGCTCTTCGAACTCGTCAGACCCTGATATTTCATCCGCGCTGGTCACAGCGGTGCGATTGACGCGGAAAGTGCTCCTTCACCTGGGAGAATGTGAGCTGCACGACAACACATCACCCAAGCGCAAGGAGCACCTACCAGGTGAATACTACCGCACCGCTCCTTGAGATCGCAGACCCCACCACGACGAGGCCTTTTCAGGCTCTTGTGACGGATCCGTGGGCGGCTGAACTTGCCCATCGCCACGTCGCGCTGAAAGGCTGAGCAGCCCAGGTCAGCCGGACGAGCCGGCTGGCACGATCCATTGTGGAGCCGTCGACGCGT
>JAKATH010000094.1 GCA_021828055.1 Actinomycetes bacterium | reverse complement strand
GCCAGAAGGCGCCGCTGACGCTCGTCGAGGAACGGAGAGGTCAGCGAGAAGAACCGAGACAGGCCCTCTTCGCCGAGCTCCACACCAACACGCTACATCGCGCGCCCAATCATCGCGCGGACCCTTATGTCCGCTGTCGTTGTCCAGTGGCATGTGACCACGTCGCCTGTCACCTGGCATGTGGCCGGCAACGGGGTGGACGGCGGGGGGGTCGACGACTGCACGAGCGGCGTCTGCATGGCGGTGCTGGCCGGAGGGGGAGCCTGGGCCTCGAGCCGGCTGGGCCGGCGCTCGGGCAGCACCGCGGGCACGACGAGCGCGCCGACGACGGCTGCGCACATGGCGGTTACTCCGACGCCGGGTATCGCACGCAAGACCGTTCGTGCCGCCCGCCAGCACCACTTCGCCACCGCTCGCTCCTCCCCCTCGACGCCTGTCCTGCCCGGTCTCGGCTCTTCACCGCCACCGCCCAGAGGCCGTCCCCGCACCCGCTGCCCTCGCAGCGGGTTGGCGGACGTTACACGACCGGAACGGAATGTCCAACAACCCGCGTGTTCGCAGTGCGACTGCACCAAGTGCAGCGCGCGCCCTCGACGGCTCTCGGGGCACGGTGCGGGCCTCACCGTCGTGGTGACGGCTCGCCGCAGCGCACCGAGGAGCCGAGCGACGGCAAGGTCGCCCGGGGGGCCGTTGTGCCCGTCCCGGCTCCGTTCGGTCGCAGGTCCCGAGGTCAACCTGAGGTCGAGGCTCGAAGGATCCCCTGAGCGCGCCTGGGAGCAGCCCGCGATCCTCGATCGCCGGGTCGAGCCGCGCCCGAAGCGGAGGCCCGCCGACTTGCGCCACCCGCCGCGCGCCGCGCCGTCGCCCTGGATGCGGACGCGAGAATGGGCGCCCGTGGCGAGCCCCCTCGAGCGCCTCCGAGCGCGGACCCACGCGATCGCGGTCGTCTACGCCGTGGCGATGTTCGCGAGCGTGATGGACACTCAGATCGTCAACGTCGCGCTCACTTCCCTGTCGCGGGACTTCCACGTCACGGATTCGAGCGTGCAGTGGGTGGTCACCGCCTACATGATGAGCCTTGCCGTCTGCATCCCGGCCTCGGGGTGGCTCGGCGACCGGCTCGGGACCAAGCGGGTCTTCCTCGTGGCGGTCGCCGTGTTCACCGTGGCCTCCGGGCTCTGCGCCGCCTCGGTCAGCTTCCCGGAGCTCGTTGCGATGCGCGTGCTGCAGGGTGCCGGCGCCGGGATGATGGTCCCCGTCGGGATGGCGATCGTCTACCGCGCCTACCCCCACGAGCGCCGGGTCCAGGCGACGAGGCTCGTCACCCGCGTGATGGTCCTCGCGCCGGCGACGGCGCCGCTCATCGGCGGCGCGCTGGTGACGTGGGCGTCGTGGCGCTGGATCTTCACGATCAACCTCCCCGTCGGCGCGGCAGCCGTCACCGGCGGCGCCCTCTTGCTCACCGAGCACCGCGATGCGACGGGGGGCAGCTTCGACCTCCTCGGCGCGGCGTCGGGCGTCCTCGGCCTGGGCCTTCTCCTCTACGCGGTGGGGTCGGGCCCGACGGCCGGGTGGGCCTCGGCCGACGTCCTGGCGACCGGGATCGCCGCCGCGGCCGCCCTCGCGCTCTTCGTGGTCGTCGAGCTCCGCAGACCCAGTCCCATGCTCGACCTGCGGATTCTCTCGGACAGACTGTTCCGCTGGTGCAGCTTCGCCAACATGCTCGCCATGTGGGCCTTCTTCGGCTCGCTGGTCTTCACTGCGCTCTACCTCCAAGAGGCGCGCGGCTACTCGGCCATGGTCTCGGGGCTGACGACCTTCCCGGAGGCGGTCGCCATCGGTCTCATGACGGGCGTCGTCGCCCGGCTGTTCCCCCGCGTCGGCGCCCGGCCGCTCGTGCTCGTCGGCTTCGTCGGCCTCGCGGTGGCCAATGGCCTCCTCGCGCTGGCCGGCGCGACCACGAGCCTCTGGATCGTCCGCGGGCTCTGCGCCCTGCTCGGGTTCTCCGTGTCGTACATCATGCTCTCCAGCCAGACTGCGGCATTCGCCCGCATCTCCTCGTCCGCCACCGGGCACGCCTCGGCGATCTTCAACACGTTCCAGCGCGTCTCGATGTCGATGGGCGTCGCGTTCCTCGCCGCCGTCCTGGCTCTCGGCGGCGGCGACGTCGTGCACGCCCGGCCTCCGGTGAGCGCCTTCCACTGGGTGTTCGCCGCCAACGTGGTTGTGGCGCTCCTCGGCGCGGCGCTCTCGTGGCGGGTGCCCAACGTCGATGTCGCTCCCGCCGTGCGCGCGACCGGGATGGCGGGCGACGGGGGAGCATTGCGGAGCGAAGCGACCGTCGCGTCGCTCCGCTGCCCAGAGGAGGAGGCGCCGCGGGCCGTGGCGCGGCGCCTCACCGCGTGGGAGGGAGCAGATCGAAGTGGCGTTCGAGCATGGTGGCCGCACCCCGCACGACGGAGCGGAGGGGCTGCTCGACGATCACCGTTGTGAGGCCGGTCGCCGCGCGGATCCTGTCGGCGAGCCCCTGCAGGAGGGCCCCGCCTCCCGACAGCTGCACCTTGCGCCGGACGACGCCGGCGGCGAGGTCCGGCGGTATCTCCCAGATGAGCTCCTCCACCGCGTCGACCACGGTGGCGACCAGGTGCTCGAGCGCAGACGCGACCACCTGACCGCTCACGCGCTCTTCACGAACGGTGCCCCTGGCAGCGTCGATGCCCACCACCGGGGCGGATCCCTCGGCGCCGCCGGTCAAGCCGAGGGCCTTCTTCAGGTGCTCGGCCGCCCGCGGGCCGATCTGGAGCCCGAGCTCGGCCTTGACGGCCTGGAGGATCGCCTCGTCCATGGCGTTCCCCCCGATGCGCAGCGTTCGCAGCCGCACCGCGTGCATGCCGACGACGAGGGCTGCCTCCGTGGTCCCGCCCCCGATGTCGACGACGAGGACGCCGTCGGCGCCCAAGGGGTCGGCACCACCTCCGACGGCTGCCGCGACCGGCTCCTCCAGGAGGCGGACGGCGAGACGCGGGCGGCGGTAGCCGGCGGCGGCGGCGAGCGCCCGGCGCTCGATGAAGCTCGCGCCGCTGGGCACGCAGATGACGGCTTTCGGCCGGCGCAGGCTGCTGCGGAAGTGCGCCTGGCGGAGAAAGCCCCGCAACATCGCCGCGGCCGCGTCGAGGTCGGAGATCACCCCGTCGCGCAGCGGGTGGACGACGTCGACGTCCGCGGGCTCCGTCCCCACCAGATCGTCCGCCCGCCAGCCCACCAGGGACGGTCGCCCTGCCTGCTTGTGGAGCGCGATCGCCGACGGCTCGTCGAGCACCACGCCCTTCCCCCGGACGTGGACGAGCGTGTTGACGGTCCCCAGGTCGACGGCGATCCCTGATCGGAACACTCTGCGACCTCCGACTTTGGCCGGTGTGCTCGCCCTTCCCATGAGTATTCCCCGAATTCCCGCGCCCTGTGTGTCGCTGTGTGCATCGCTGCCTGCGCCACGGACCGGCGCGGATGCCATCATCGAGGCGTGGGGCCCGTGGGGGACCGTCGGAGGCGTAGGCGCAGGCGGGCTCGCCGCCGGCTCGCCGCAGCGCTGGCCGTCCTCGTGCTGGCCGCAGGGGTCGGCTTCGGCGCCAGCCAGCTCGCTGCGCGCGCCGGAGGGGGTGGTCGCTCACCGACGGCGCCCAGCTCGACGGCGTCCGACCGGACGGCTCACGGCCGTGCCGCCGGCTCGAAGCCCCACCTCGGTCCCTACGGGATGGTGTCGCCGGCGATCGTCGCGGAGAACCGCAAGCCTGGGACCACCGCGTGGGAGATCACGCACCTGCCCGCCTCCGGCTCGATCCAAGGGTGGGCGAGCTCCACCTATGCCGCCGCCGGCCAGTCCGTCGGCCTCTACGTCACGACGACAGCGCCCACGTTCCGGGTCGTCGCCTACCGGATGGGCTACTACCAGGGGGATGGCGCCCGCAAGATCTGGGAGTCGAAGCCCGTGCGTGGCGAGGTGCAGCCGCCGTGCCCCGTCACGCCCGGCGTCAACATGGTGAGCTGCGACAACTGGCACCGCTCGCTCACCATGCACGTCACCAAGGCGTTCGTCCAGGGTGACTACCTCTTGAAGCTCGTCGGCAGCGGAGGACAGCAGAGCTACGTGCTGCTCACGATCTGGGACCCGTCGAGCACGGCCACCTACCTGGTCGTCGCGCGAAGCCTCACCGAGGAGGGCTGGAACACGTACGGCGGCTACTCCTTCTACGAGGGCCAGGGGGGCTGCACGCTCGGCCAGACCAGCTCCTACCCGCCGTGCAATCGTGCTCGGATCGTCTCGTTCGACCGGCCGATGGCCACAGGCCAAGGCGCGTCGGACTTCCTCGGCGACGAGTACCCGCTCGTCCGGTTCATGGAGAAGCACGGTCTCGACGCCGCCTACGTCACCGACATCACCGTCTCGCAGCACCCTTCGATCGTCTTGCACCACAAGGTGTACCTCTCGCTCGGGCACGACGAGACGTGGACGACGAGCGAGAGGAGCGCCGTCCAGAACGGAGTGGCGCACGGCGTGAACGTCGCGTTCATGGGCGCGGCGCCGCTCGTGCGCCACGCGCGGCTCCAGCCCTCGCCCATCGGCCCCGATCGCGAGGAGGTCGACTACCGCACATCCGCCGAGGACCCGCTCGGCGGCACCGGGCGCACAGCCACAGTCACCGGGAACACGTTCGCCACACCACCGGTGAGCTCCCCGCCGACAGGCTTCATCGGGGGGGAGTACAGCGGCTACGTCGCCACAAACGCCGCGCCGCTGCCCTTCGTCGTCTACGACGCCTCCTCCTGGATCTTCAGGGGCACCGGATTGACGGCCGGGTCTCAGATCCCCGACGTCATCCGGTCGGACATCGAGCACGTCGACCTCACATCGGCCCCCGCAGACCTCCAGGTGCTCGGGCACTCGCCAGTGCCGCTCACGAGCGCCTACACGAACCAGGGGCAGTGGGGCGGCAACACCTACTCGGACATGACCTATTACACGAACACCACCAGCAAGGCCGGAATCTTCGAGAGCGGCACCGTGAGCTGGATCTCGCGCCTCACAGTCTGCGAGACGCCGCCCGGCCCGTGCCCGGCGAGCGATGTCGAGCGCATCACCGGGAACCTCCTGCGGCTCTTCGGCGAAGGTCCCGCAGGGCGGGTCCAGCCGTCGGTCCCCAACGCGTCGCAGGTGACCCCTCCTGGGTCCTGACGTGCAGCAGGACGTCGGCCCTCCTTCGGAGCCTGACATCGGCCCTGAGGCTCGCCTAGACATCGGCCCTGAGGCTCGCCCTGACGTCGGCCCTGAGGCTCACCTAGACGTCGACCGCACGTCCCCATAGACCTCGACCTGAGGCTCAGCGTTCGTTGTGCCCGACGTGGCGCACGAGCCGATCACGCAGCTCGTGGAGCTGGCGACGGCTGACCGGCAGTGTCTCGCCGAGGACCCGGACTTCCGTGCGCCCGCCGTCGCTCCGCAGCTCCGAGACGTCCCGCAGGGAGACCAGGTAGCTGCGGTGGATGCGGACGAAGCCGTGGTCGGACCAGTGCTCCTCCAGCGCGGCCATCGGCATCCGGAGCAGGTGGCTCGTCCCGTCGCGGAGGTGGATCCGGACGTAGTCGCCCGCGGACTCGACCCAGGCGATGTCCGCCCGGGCGACGAGGAGCGTGCGGCTTCCGGCGTCGACCGCGACGACGTCCGCGGCCCGCGGGTCCGCGCCGGGCTCCGGCGGCACCTGGACGCCGGCGTGCGCGGCCGGCCCGAGCGCCGCACGCGAGGGCAGGACGGCGCGCCGGAGCAGCCGGTCGAGGCGCCCCTCGTCGACCGGCTTCAGCAGGTACCCGGCAGCGCCCACCTCGAAGGCCTCCAGCGCGTGGTCCTCGTGCGCGGTCACGAAGATGACGACCGGGGGGCGGGCGAAGCGGCCGAGGACGCGGGCGAGCTCCATCCCGTCGAGCCCGGGCATCCGGATGTCGAGCAGCACGGAGTCGAACTCCTCGTCGTGCAGGCGCCGGAGCGCCTCGGTCGCGCTGCGTGCCACGGCGACGTGCGCGACCAGGGGGGAGCGGTCGAGGAGAAAGGACAGCTCGTCGAGCGAGGGCGCCTCGTCGTCGACCGCGAGGATCGCGAGGTCTGCCGTCATGCGCCCGTCAGTCTCCCGCGCACGCGGGATGCCGTTTCGGGATGCGCAGCGTGACGGTGGTCCCCGCGCCGAGCGCGGTGCGGATCCGGAGCCCGTACTCCTCGCCGAACACCGCGCGCAGGCGCTCGTCGACGTTGTGCAGGCCTACGGCGTCACCAGGGTCCGTGCCCGAGAGGACCTCGAGCAGGCGGACCGGGTCCGCTCCGACGCCGTCGTCCTCGATCCGCACGGTCGCCTCACCGCCCTCGTCGGCGATCGCCACCGAGAGCGTGCCGGGTCGCTCGCTCGGCTCGAGACCGTGGCGCACCGCGTTCTCGATCAGCGGCTGGAGCACGAGCGACGGGAGCTTGACGCTCAGGACCCCGGGAGCCACGCGCATCGTCACCGACAGCCGGTCTCCGAACCTTGCGCGCTCGAGGTCCAGATAGGTGTCGACCAGCCGGAGCTCTTCTGCCATGGTGACGAACTGCCCGCGGCTCGCGAAGCTGTAGCGGGTGAAGTCGGCGAAGCCCACGAGCAGCTGCCGAGCACGATCGGGGTCGGTGCGGACGAAGGACTCGATCGCGTTCAGCGCGTTGTAGACGAAGTGAGGGGCGATCTGCGCGCGGAGGAACCGCAGCTCCGCCCGGACCGCCCTCGACCGCTCCTGCTCGAGCTGCGCGAGCTCGAGCTGGGTGGACACGAACAGCGCGACCTCGGTGGCGAGCCGCGCGAGCGCCGACGAGGTGACGGTCGCGAGCGTCCCGAGCGCGCCCACCACCTCGCCGTCGACGCGAAGGGGTACGACGACGCCGCCCTGGAGGGCGCACAACGAGTCGCCGCAGGTGAGCTGGCGCGTGGAGAGCACCTGCGCCTTGCCGCTCGCGACCGCGGTCATGAGCGGGCCTTCCAGCAGGGCCGTGTGGTCGGAGCTCACCTCGCTCACCGCCAGGATGTCGCTCCGGTCGGCGAGCACGACTCCGCCGCCGAGGAGGCGTCGGAGATGAGGGACCGCGCTCTGGGCGCTCGCCCGCGTGAGCCCGCCGCGCAGAGCCGGTGCCGCCTGGCTCGCGGTGTGCAAGGTCTCGTAGGTGGTCCGCTGGCTGGGCGTCCCGAGCCGCCCGCCCGTGCGCAGCGCGAGCCACGCGACCGCTCCCGCGACCACGACCGCCCCTGCGAGGGCTCCCCAGATCGCGACGTCCAACGCCAGACCCCCGCGCTCGGTGCGCCACCGCCCACGTGGCCAATCCACGTCGATTCTCGCACAGGCCCCGCCGGGCGCGCCGGTCTCCCCGCGCCGGGCTCGTGGCTCGTCGCCGGGCTCGTGGCTCGTCGCCGGGTGGACGACAGCCGTGCGGGGAGCGACCGTTCGGCGGGCGGGGAGCGACCGCTCGGCGCAGTGCCGCGACCGCTCGGCGCAGTGCCGCGACCGCTCGGCGCAGTGCCGCGACCGCTCGGCGACGACCGGGGGCCGCCGGGCGATCCGGTCCCGGAGCACCTTGCCGGGGGCAACTGACCGGAAAATACTTGCGTAAGTAGCGCAAGGACGTGGGCGCGCAGGACCAGGGTGCGGGGCGGAGCCCCGCTCGGGACGCAGTCCCGACTGTGTCGGGTCGGGAGCGCCCTGTGTGGTCGCCG
>JAKATH010000093.1 GCA_021828055.1 Actinomycetes bacterium | reverse complement strand
TCTCCTGTCCTCAGTCTCCGGTCCCCGCCGGCCACCGCCGGCCGCCGCCGCCTCTGTCCGCTCCACAACGCCTACCAGGAGCGGTGACCCTCCAGGGTAGTTGCGCCACGCCCCCGCCCGCCCGCCCGGGGGGACCGCCCGCCCGCCACGGCGGCGAGTCGCCGGTACCCTGGTGACCGACCCACCCTGACCGACCTGCCCTGACCGACCCGCCCGCCCCGCGCCCCATGCGCCACGCCCCTTCCCGCCCGCAGTCCACCGGGTCCTCCGGACCGCCCGCTGCGGCGCTCGTGATGACGAGCAGCATCTCGGGCCAATGCGGCGCGGCGCTCGCCACGAGGTTGTTCGGCCAGGTGGGACCGGCGGGCACGCTGACGCTCCGTCTCGTCTTCGCAGCGATCGCCCTCGCCTTGATCGCACGGCCCTGGAGACGGCACGTACGCGCCGCCCTGCACCCCTCGCGTCGCGCCGACCTCGCCGTGCTCGTGCTCTTTGGCCTCGTGCTCGCTGGGATGAACCTCTCCTTCTACGAGTCGATCGCACGGATCCCGCTCGGAGTGGCGGTCACCGTGGAGTTCGTCGGACCGCTCACGGTCTCGGTCGTCGGCTCGCGCCGCTGGACCGACGGGCTGTGGGTGGTCCTCGCGGGCGCAGGAGTGCTGTCCCTCGCGAGCGGGAGCGTCTTCGGGGTCCTCCACGATCTCGACATCGCCGGCGTCGGGTTCGCCGCGCTCGCGGGTTGCTGCTGGGGAACGTACATCCTCCTCAACAAGGAAACCGGCAAGCGGTTTCGCGGGACCGCCGGCCTTGCGGGCGCCATGGTCGTCGGGGCGCTCTTCGTAGCCCCGATCGGCGCGGTGCACGCCGGAGAAGCGCTCCTTCGCCCGGCCGTGCTCGGCGTCGGCGCCGCGGTCGCGATGCTCTCCTCGGTGATCCCCTACTCCTGCGAGCTGGCGGCGCTCCGCAGCGCGACGCCCCGGGCTTTCGGGATCCTCCTGAGCATGGCACCGGCGATCGCTGCGCTGGCAGGATTCGCCATCCTCGGTCAGACGCTCTCCGGGCTCGAGGTGGGGGCGATGGTGCTCGTCGTCGTGGCGAACGTCGGAAGCTCGTTGCTCGGCACTCGAACCTCCACGGACGCGATCAGCGTCGGCGGCTCCATGGCGCTCGACGTCGGACGGTCGAACGTCGGAGCACCCGATCCCGGAGCGCACGATCCCGGAGCACCCGATCCCGGAGCGCACGATCCCCGAGCGCACGATCCCGGAGCGCACGATCCCGGAGCACCCGATCCCGGAGCACCCGGATCTCGAGGCCGGGGACCGGTGCTCAATCCGGCGGGTAGTGCACCCTTGCGAGCGATCCCCCGGCCGACGGCTCCACGGTGATCCCGCAGGGGAGCGCCTGCTGGAGCTCCCGGACATGGCTGATGACCCCGACGGTGCGCCCGCCGTCCTCGAGGCCGCGCAGGACGTCGACGACCGCGTCGAGCGACTGCGGGTCGAGCGACCCGAAACCCTCGTCGACGAAGAGCGCGCCGACCTCGCGGTTGGAGCCGCCGGACACCACGTCGGCGAGACCGAGCGCGAGGGCGAGCGCCGCCATGAAGGTCTCCCCACCTGAGAGCGTCGTCGCAGGCCGCACCTGCCCCGTATTCGCGTCGAAGACCGCGAGGTCCAGACCCCACGGCTTGCGCCCGTCGGCGACCCCGTCGCACAGCTCGAGCGCGAAGCGGCCGCCGGTCATCGCGTCCAGGCGGTGGTTCGCCTGCAGGAGCACCTGCCGCAGGTAGTCGGCGAGCACCCAGTTCTCCAGCGAGAGCCGTACGGGGTCGGGACCGCCGCCGAGGCCAGCGCAACGGTTGGCGACGGTCCTCGCCTGTTCGAGCGCGACGCGTGCCAGTGCCACCGTCTCCGTCGCCTGGGCGACGGCGGCAGGACCGCCGGCCATGACCGTGACACGGTCGACGAGCACCGCGCGGCGCTCGACGAGGGCGACGTGCTCGGCGACCGCAGCTTGCGCCAACGCGTCGAGGGACTCGACGTCGGGCCGCTGCTCGGCGCCGCCCGGCTCACCGGTGGCGCCGGCGCTCGCCTCGTACTCGGCGATCCTGCGCCGGACGTCTTCGCGGCGGGAACGCCGCTCCTCGAGCGCCGCCGACCGCTCCTCGATCTCCGCAGGTTCGAGCACGCACCTGAGAAGCTCGGCGGGGTCCTGGGCGTCGAGCTCGCGGGCGACGGGTTCCACCACTGCGCCGCAGTGCCGCAGCGCGCCGCGCGCGTCCTCGGCCTCCCGGAGAAGCCGTGCGAGCCGCTCCACGTCAGCAGCCAGGGAGATCCGCGCCGCCGCACCTGCCGCGGGCGACTCGAACCGCCCGTGGTCCCGTACGAATTCGTCGACGGCGCGCTGGTGCGCCATCGCCTCAGCGTCGACCCGCGCCGCATCGGCCCCCAGCGAACCAGTGTCCGCGGCCAGCAGGTCGCGCTCGTCACGAAGTGCCGTCCGACGCCGCCGCTCCTCGGCTGTGACGACCGCCAGCCGCTCGGCAGCGTGGCGCACCATCCGCAACGCCTCCCGGCGCGCCCCCAGATCGGCCTCCACCTCGTCGAGAGGTCGGGACTCGGCGAGCGCGTCGACGACGCCCGTGGCCGCCGCCACGCGTTGCTCGGCTTCACCGCGGAGCCGGACCGCCTCCTCGCGCTCACGTTCCGCGGCGTCGAGCTCCCCGTCGCCGGCCCCTCCCCCGCGCCACTCGGCTGGTGCCGGGTGGTCACGCGCGCCGCAGGTCGGACACGGTTCGCCGTCCTCGAGAAGCTGCGCAAGGCGGCCGGCGAGGCCCTCGCGCCACGAGACGCGCACTGCGTCCGCATGAGCCGCCGCACGCGCCGCCGCCGCGCGCGCCGCAGCGAGGGCGGCGTCGAGCCGCTCCAGCTCCGCGAGCGCTGCCGCGCGCCGCGCCGCCATCTCGAGCTCGCGCTCGAGCGCGCTCAGTGCAGCGACATGCGCGTCGAGCGTGGAAGCCTCGGCCCGCAGGGTCTGCACCTCGTTGGCCACGAGGCCGACCGCCTGCTCCTCGGCATCGAGCTTCATCGCTCGCTCGGCGAGCTGGATCCGTCCCTCCTCCAGCGCGCCCTGCCGGGCCTCGAGCGACCGCCCGGACACGACCAGCCGTTCGAACCTGCCGATCTCGACGTCGAGACGGCGTGCGTCCGCGGCGAGGCGCTGGGCGAGCAGGCCGGCCCCGTAGGCGTCGTCCCGCGCCGAATCCCACGCCACCGCGTCGAGGTCCTCCGGCCACGCGGACCCGATGGCCTCGACCAGCCCGGCCAGCTCCGGCTCGAGACCGGCGAGGCGACGCGTCGCTTCGTGCCACCCCGCCAGCGCGCCGCGCAGATCGGCCAGCCGGCGTGCACGCCCGATTGCAGCGAGCTCGCGGGCGTCGATCCTCTCCTCCTCGTCGAAACAGGCCGCGAGGGCGAGGTCCGCATGCCATTGGTCCCAGTCGGCGGCCGCGCGGCGGCCGTCGTCGAGGCGCGCCCGAGCCATGTCGGCCCGCGACGCCAGCGTGCCGACGAGCTCGTCGACGCGTCGAACCGACTCGGCCAGCAGGGCCACGTCACGAACGAGCTGTTCCATCCCGTGACCCCAGCGTCCGCCCGTGTCCCCGGTCGCCGGGGCGCCAGTGGCGGCGTCCGTGGGGGCGCCAGTGGTGACGTCCGTGGGGGCGCCAGTGGCGGCGTCGACGCTGGCGTCCAGGGCGCTGTCGCCGAGGAGCAAGACGCGCAGGTGGTCGGGGAGCTGCGCAACCGCGGCGGCGTACGCTCCCTCCAGCCCGTCCAACACCGCGCGCCGCGCGCGCTCGGCCTCTTCCAGCTCCGCCTGGCGGTCCGCCGCGATCGACCTCAATCTGTCGGTGACCTGCGTGAACACCTCCACGGGGAAAAGCCGCCGCAGGAGCGGCGCGCGCTTCTGCGTGTCGGCCTTGAGCACCTCTTCGAACCGGCCCTGCGGGATCAGCACCACCTGCTCGAACTGGTCCTTGGTGAGCCCCACGAGCTCGTCGATCTTCCGCTTCGCATCGTGCTTCCGGGTGACGACCGTGCCGGGCAGCAGCTCCCCGTCGTCCCCGACCCGTCCGAGCACGACCTTCGACACCGTCTCGCGGAGTGCGCCCGCCTCCTGGTGCCGCGAACGGGCGAGGAGCTGCGTCGGGCGGCGCTCGACGCGCCATCGCTGGCCGTGCACCACGAAGTCGAGCGACACCCACGTGGGGGTCTGCGGGTCCGCGAACTGGCTGCGGACGTTGCCGTCGATCCGAAAGCCAGGGAGGTCGTCGTAGAGGGCGTAGACGAGCGCGTCGAAGATCGTGGACTTGCCGGCGCCGGTCGGCCCGGTGATCGCGAAGATGCCGTGGCGTGACAGTCGCGCGAGGTCGACGTGCAGCTCGCCGGCGTAGGAGCCGAACGCGTGCAGCCTGAGCGAGACGGGCTTCATCTCCCGCCTCCCGCCGCGACCGTGGGGGCCGCGACCGTGGGGGCCGCGACCGTGGGGGACGCGACCGTGGGGGCCGCGACCGTGGGGGACGCGACCGTGGGGGACGCGACCGTGGGGGACGCGACCGTGGGGGCCGCGACCGTGGGGGCCGCCGCGAGCGACCCGAGGTCCGAACGCGCGGCGGCCACCGCCTCGTCGACGAGCGCACGGGCCCAGACCTCAGGTGGGCGACCCCCGACCTCTTCGAGGAACCCGAGCACCATGTCCGCAACCGCCCGTGGCGAGCCGTCCGCCCCGAGACGTTCGGCACGGAGCACCCTGCTCCCGCCGTCCGACCGCGACGGGGCGTACCGCACGCTCACGGCGTGGGGAAAGCGGGCGCGAAGCCGCTCGAGAGGCTGGACCTGCGTCGTGCGGTCGGTCAGTTGCGCGGCGACCCAGTGGCCGGCGTACCGGTCGAGCACGGGGTCGGCGAGGAGCGACTCGAGCGTGCCTTGCAGGGTGGCGACGGGCCGTCCCACCGGGACCGGGACCGTCGTCACGTTCGAGCACTGGCCGTCGGCCACTTCCACGAGCCGGACGCTCTTCGGATGCTCCTCGCTGAACGAATAGGCGAGCGGCGACCCGGAGTAGGCGACACGCTGATCGCCCCCGACGAGCTGGGGACGATGGAGGTGGCCGAGCGCGACGTAGTCGAAGCCGTCGAAGAGCGAGGCGTCCACGAGCTCGGTCCCTCCGATCGCGAGGATCTTCTCGGAGTCCGACGGGGCGGCGCCGGCCACGAAAGCGTGGGCGATCGCGAGGGACGGAACTCCCCGATGGCCTTCGAGGGCGACCTTCCCAGCGTGGAGGAAGTCGGCGAGGACGTGCGCGTGGTTGCGCGCTCGCGGGGAGCCGTCGGCGGCGGCCAGCGGCGGCGGTGCGACGAACGGGTCCAGGTAGGGCACGGCCACGACCGCCAGCGCCTCGCCACCCGCCTCGAACAGCCAGGGCTCGGGCGGCCGGGAATCGTCGGCGAAGACGTGAACGCCGCCGAGCGCCTGGCGCCGGGACCCGAACCCCAGCCGGCGCGCGCTGTCGTGGTTCCCGGGGACCATCGCCACGGTGGCGCCCGCGGCGCGGAGCCGGTCCAACCCCTCGTCGAGGAGCGAGACCGCGTCCTCGCCGGGCATGGAGCGGTCGTACACGTCGCCGGCGACGACGACGAGGTCCACGACGAGCTCCTCCACCAGCCCGGCGAGCCAGCAGAGGAATGCTCGCTGGTCGTGCTCGAGCGGCTCGCGCTCGAACCGCCGGCCGATGTGCCAGTCGCTCGTATGGAGGATCCTCATCGGGACGCTCTGCCGCCCGGAGAGCCGCGCAGGCTGCTGCGCACAGAGCCGTGCAGGCCGCTGCGCTCAGAGCCGCGCAGGCTGGCGCCCGGAGAGCCGCGCAGGGAGCGCAGACATGGTCGTGCCACGCCTCGACCATCGCGCGCGGCTGTGACGCCGGCGCGGACCCTGGGCACGACCGCCTACCCGCCGCCCCCTGCCCGGGCGTTCCCTGCGACGCTCGCTCCCCCCGAGGTGCCGCTGGTCCCTGCGAGGCCCGTGATCCCCCCTCCGGTGCCGGTCGCTCCGGTGCCGGTCGCTCCGGTGCCGGTGCCGGTGCCGGTCGCTCCGGTGCCGGTCGCTCCGGTGCCGGTGCCGGTGCCGGTCGCTCCGGTGCCGGTCGCTCCGGTGCCGGTCGCCCCGGTGCCCGTCGCCCCGGCCCCGGTGCCGGCTGTCCCGGTGCCGGTCGCCCCGGTGGTCCCTGTCCCGGACCCGGTCCCTGTCCCGGACCCGGTCCCTGTCCCGGACCCGGTCCCTGTCCCGGACCCGGACCCGGACCCGGTCCCTGTCCCGGACCCGAGCCCTGTCCCCCCGCCGCTCACCAGCGGCGGCTCCGTGTAGAGGGCGATCGCGGTGCCGAGCTTCTCGCTCTGTCCGGCGAGCGGGTCGGTCGTGAACACGACCCCTGTCGAGGGCCCGTACACTGCGCCGACCGAGAGGCCGGCGGCCTGGATCGTCGACGACGCCTGCGACGCCGTGGCACCGACCACTGTCGGAACCGCCACGAACTGGGGGCCCAAGGAGACCGTCACAGTGACGGTCGACCCCACGAAGGCTGTCGTCCCGGGGGACGGCGTCGTCGAGATCACCTCCCCAGCCGGCACCGTTGTCGAGTAGACCTGCGTCTCCTTCACCAGCAGGCCGGACCCGCTCAAGATCTGGGCCGCCTGTGTGTAGGTCTTGCCCGCGAGCGGGGCGAGCCGGACCGGCGGCAGCCCCTTGGACACCGCGACGAGGATCGTCGACCCGTAGGGCGCGATCTTCGGGTAGAGCTTCTTGCCGTAGGACCAATTGATGACGTCGCCCGCCGGCACCGTACTCGAGTAAGCGAGCAGCGCGGGGCACGACCCCTGGAGATGCGCCTCCTGCAAGAGGTGCTTCGCGATCACGCAGTTGCTGTCGAAGCCTTTCCCCGAGAGCGACGGCACGGGCACCGACGGCAGGCCGCCAGACGGGACGATCCGAACCGTGCTCCCCTCCTTCAGGGAGATGCCCCGCTTGGGGCTCTGGTAGACGACCTTGCCGGCGGGGACCTTCGTCGACGTCACCGCGGGGCCCACCTTCACCACGAAGTGGTCCGCGCCCAACGCCCGGCGGGCTCTCGCAACGGTCTCGCCCTCCACCGCGGGCACGCGGTGGCTCGCCGTGAGGAGCTTGCTCTTCTTCAGGTACACCCAAGCTCCGCCGAGGATGGCGGCGAGGACGACGACCGCTGCGACCACCCAGGGCCAGCGGCGCGGAGGGTGGCGGCGCGCGTGGCTGGCCGCTGGCGGCGGCGCGCTCGCACCCAGACTGAATGTCGCCGTCGGCTCGCCCGTGTCGACTGCCCCTCCGCCGTATGCGTCCCCGGTCCATCCCGCGCCGGCCGCCTTTCCCGGTTCGGCGGACAGCGCGCTCCCGCCTCCGAGCGTGAGGTCGTCAGCCGACAAGACGACCGTGAGGTCCGCGAGCCTCTTCTGGCCGAGGACCGTGTCGTCGACCCGGCCGCGGCGGACCAGGGGCAGCGGCCCGCTGGGAAAGAGATCCTCTGCGAGCTCGGCGAGTCGCTCCGCGAACAGCGTCGAATTCGGCCGGTCTTCCAGCTCAGGGGCGCACGCCACGGCGAGCAGCGGCCCGAGAGGACCCAACGCGGGCACGGGGGGGACGCGTCCGCCGATACGGGCCTGGAGCATCGCGTGAGCCGTCCGCCCGTCGAAGGGCACCGTGCCCGCCGTCGCCTCGTAGAGGACGAGCCCGAGAGAATAGACATCGGAGCGGCCGTCGAGGGGCCAGCCCTGGGCTTGCTCGGGCGACGCGTAGCGGGCGGTGCCGTGCATCTTGCCTGGATCGGTCGTCGACGCGCTCGACAGCGCACGCGCGACGCCGAAGTCGGCCACGCGGACACGACCCTCCTCGTCGA
>JAKATH010000011.1 GCA_021828055.1 Actinomycetes bacterium | reverse complement strand
AAGGGGCGCTCAACGTCCCGCCGTAGCCGACGACCGAGTACGTGCCTCCCCGGGCCAGGGCGGCGAGCGAGTCGGCGTGCGTCGAGCTCGAGCCGACGAAGTCGATGACGACGTCGGCACCCCGCCCCCCGGTGAGGTCGCGTGCCACCTCCACGACCTGCCCGGCTCCGGCGACGTGGTCGGCTCCGAGCTCTGCGGCGAGCCTGCGGCACCGCTCGTCGGCGTCGATCGCGACGACGGTGCCGGAGCCCAGCTCTCGCAGGAGCTGGAGCCCGATGTGGCCGAGCCCGCCGATCCCGATCACCACCGAGAGAGAGCCGGGGCGGGCGAGGTGACAGACCTTGCGCACGGCGTGGTAGGCGGTGATGCCGGCGTCGGCGTGGGGGGCCACGTCGGCAGGGTCGATCCCGGGGGCGAGCTTGACCAGGGAGCGCTCGGTCGTGAGCAGGTGCTCGGCGAACCCGCCGTCCGCCGACAGTCCGGTGAACCGCCCGTTCACGCACCGCATGTCGTCGCCGCGGCGGCAGGGGAGGCACAGCCCGCAGCTGTAGGCGGGGTAGACGACGACCGGGTCTCCCACGTGCACGGACGAGACGCCGTCGCCGACCGCCTCGACCCATCCGGCGTTCTCGTGACCGAGCACGCGCGGAGGCCGCACGCCCGCCTCTTGCATCCACCCGTCGATCGAGTGGAGGTCGGTGGCGCACACGCCGGCGCCGCCGACCCGGACCACCACGTCGCCGGCCCGCTCCGTCTGGGGCTCGGGGAGCTCGGTGAGCTCGAGCGGGCTGTGGTAGCTCGCGAGCAGCGCGGCGCGCATCTCAGCCGCCCACCTCAGCCGCCCACCTCAGCCGCCCACGACGGACTCGTCGCCGGCGAGCCATCTCGCCCCCCGCTCGTAGAGGCTCTCGACTGCCGGGCCGGTGAGGCCGGGCATGTCCGGCTTCACCGAGTAGCCGATCCTGGTCTGGAGATAGGCGAGGTGCCGGTAGCCCGGAGGGAAGGCGTCGAGGAGCTCGCTCTCGAGCTCGAGGCGCGCCGACGGGTCGACCGGGTCGATCCGGTCCTTCTCGTAGATGGGCTGCCGCTCCACGAGGCCCCACCGGCCGTCCCGCACGGCGAAGAAGTCGTAGAACCGGCCGGTGCAGACCACGTCGCACTCCACCCCCTCGACGGACGCGCGCTGGGAGATCGTCATCTTCGTCTGGGCGAGGGCGTGCGCACCTGCGACGTCGACCGCGGTGCCGCCGAGGAAATGGAGGATGTTCGCGCCGCGGGCGGCGGCCTCACGGCTGGCCGAGATGAAGTCGTCCGCAGAGCCCTGGAACCACGTGGCGTTCATGCGGCCCGGCCGGTGCCACACCTGGCTGAAGCGGTCCCAGTCCATCGAGTCGCGCCAGACCGCCCACTCCTCGACCAGGTCCCGGATGACGGCGCGGTCCTCACGATGCTGCACGCAGCCTCCTTGCCCCCTCGGTCTTCCCGGCCGGCCGGCTCTGCGCGTCCGGCGCGTCCGGCGCCGGCAGGTCCGGCAGGTCCGGCGCCAGCCTGACTCCGGGCGACCGATGTGTGCAAGGCTGACGGCGATCTTTCTCGCGCGGCGAGCGCGAGGAGATGTCACGGGGAGAGCTCGAGTCGGGCGAGACAAAGGAGCCGGCGATGGCAGCGAGCGAGAGGACGGGTCCGTTCCCCCTTCCCTCAGATGTGGAGGACGTCCCCGGCGCGGAGAACTGGCGCTCCATGTACCCGTTCTTCACGAGGTTCCAGCCAGGCGACGACGAGCGGTTCTGGTTCTACAACTCCATGCACTTCCCCGAGCCGATGCCCGCGTTCGACGCCATCACCGCCGAGATCCCCTACACGGCGATCGGGGCCAACACCGCCAGGATCTTCGTCTTCCCGACGACCCTTGGCATCGAGCACCGGATCGTGAACGGCAGGGTCTACATCACGGCCAACCCGGTCTCCGATCCCGAGGAGGTGAGCCGGCGGCTCGCCCTCTTCCAGGAGCGTGCGGGCTACTACTACGAGAACTGGGACAGGCTCTACGACGAGTGGAAGGAACGGATGAAGGGCCTCATCGACGAGATCGAGGCGATCGAGGTCCCCGAGCTCGGGGAGTTCGAGGATGCGTCCGTGGTGACCGGCTCGAGGGGCTACGCCTCGAACCACCTCGTCCGGGAGCGGTACCACCGCTGCATCGACCTCTTCTCCAAGATGTGGAACCACCACACCGAGCTGCTCATGCTCGGCTTCGGAGCGTACGTCGTCTTCTTCGAATTCCTCCAGAAGGCGTTCCCCGAGATCCCCGTGCAGGCGGTCGCCCGGATGGTCGCCGGCATCGACGTCATCATGTACCAGCCGGACGAGCAGCTGAAGCGGCTGGCGAAGGTGGCGGTCGAGCTCGGGGTGGACGGCGCCTTCGCGGAGGGCGACGACCCCTCCGCCGTGCTCGCGGCGCTCGAGCGGTCGGGCGAGGCCGGGAGGAAGTGGCTCGCCGAGTACGAGCAGGCCTCGGTCCCCTGGTTCTACGTGTCGACCGGGGACGGCTTCTACCATCACCACCGGAGCTGGAAGGACAACCCGACGGTGCCCTTCTCCGCCCTGGCCCGCTACGTCGGGCAGGTGCGCAGGGGCGAGGACCTCGGCCGCCCGCTCGAGAAGCTCCAGGTCGAGCGTGAGCAGGTGGCGCAGCGCTACCGCGAGCTGCTCGGCGGCGAGCAGGAGAAGGGTGCCTTCGACCAGATGCTCGGGCTGTGCAGGCTCGTCTTCCCCTACGTCGAGGGGCACAAGTTCTACTGCGAGCACTGGTTCACGACCCAGTTCTTCGCCAAGATCCGCGGGTTCGGGCAGCTCCTGGAGCGCTTCGGCGTTCTCGACGACGCAGAGGACGTGTTCCACCTCCAGCACTACGAGGTCGACCAGGCGCTCGCCGACGTGATGCTCGCCTGGGCCGCCGGCGCGCCGCCCACTGGGGCGACGTACCTGAAGCCGCTCGTCGCCGAGCGCAAGGCGATGCTCGAGGTGCTGGCGCGGTGGTCCGCGCCGCCTGCGCTGGGGCCCGAGCCGGAAGCGCTCAACGACCCCGCCGTGAAGATGCTCTGGGGGATCACCGGCGAGACCATCAAGGGATGGGCGCGGGCCTCCGAGACGCCCGACGACCGCGTCTCGGGCTTCGCCGCCTCGGGCGGCGTCGTCGAGGGCCGGGCCCGGGTGCTCATGAGCGTGAACGAGATCGGCCGGATCCAGGCTGGCGAGATCCTCGTCTGCCCGGTGACCGCCCCGAGCTGGGGGCCGGTGTTCGGGAAGATCAAAGCCGCCGTCTCCGACATCGGCGGCATCATGTCGCACGCGGCGATCGTGGCCCGAGAGTACGGCATGCCTGCGGTCGTCGGGACCGGGACGGCGACCCAGAAGATCCGGACCGGGGACCTCGTACGCGTCGACGGCGACGAGGGACTGGTGACCGTTCTCGAACGGGGGGCGCCGGTCGGCACCTGACCGCCGGGTCCGACCGACCTGTCGCCGCCGCGGCGTCGGACGGCCAGCCGCCGCGGCGTCGGACGGCCAGCCGGCGCGGCGTCGGACGGCCAGCCGGCGCGGTGTCGGACGGCCAGCCGCCGCGGTGTCGGACGGCCAGCCGGCGCGGTGTCGGACGGCCAGCCGCAGAGCTGACGAGCGGCGGGGCCTCGGTGGTAAGTTGCGGCCGTCCCGCGGGCGGCGCCGCGCCATTGCAGCGGTCTACGGCGTGCCCGCTCCGCACACGCGCGAGCAGGAGAGGACCGTGAAGACGCAAGCCGCCGTGCTCTGGAACGTGGGAGAGCCCTGGAGCGTCGAGGAGGTCGACCTCGCTGAGCCGGTCGCCGGCGAAGTGAGGGTGAAGCTCGCCGCCTCCGGCCTCTGTCACTCGGACGAGCACCTCGTGACGGGCGACATCCCCATCACGCTCCCGGTGATCGGCGGGCACGAGGGGGCAGGAGTGGTGGAGGCCGTCGGCCCCGGGGTGACGAGCGTCTCCGAGGGCGACCACGTCGTGCTCAGCTTCATCCCGGCCTGCGGACGCTGCCACTACTGCTCGACGGGACGCCAGAACCTCTGCGATCTCGGAGCCCACCTTCTCGCAGGGCTGCCGATCGCCGACGGGTTGCCCCGCTTCACCTCGAAGGGGCGCGGGATCGGGACGATGTGCCTCCTCGGCACCTTCTGCCCGTACACGGTGGTGCACGAGTCCTCCGTCGTGAAGATCGACGAGTCGGTGCCGCTCGGGGTCGCCGCGCTCGTCGGCTGCGGGGTGACGACCGGATGGGGCTCGGCCGTGTACTCCGCGGAGGTGCACGCGGGCGAGACGGTGGTGGTCGTCGGCACCGGCGGCGTGGGCGTGAACGCCGTGCAGGGCGCACGCCTCGCAGGGGCCAAGCACATCGTGGCGGTCGACCCGGTCCCCTTCAAGAGGGAGCAGGCGATGGCGTTCGGCGCCACGCATGCAGCTGCGGACATGGAGGCTGCGAAGGTCCTCGTCGAGCAGCTCACCTGGGGGCAGATGGCGGAAAAGGCGATCCTCACCGTCGGCACGGCAGAAGGTGAGCTGATCGCCCCGATGCTCGACCTGCTCTCCAAGGACGGTCGCGCCGTGGTCACGGCCATCGCGCCGATCTCCCAGATGGACGTGAAGCTCAACCTCCATCTGCTCACCCTGTTCCAGAAGGAGCTCCGCGGCGCGCTCTTCGGGTCGGCCAACCCGCGGGCCGACATCCCCAAGCTGCTCTCGCTCTACCGTGACGGCCAGCTCAAGCTGGACGAGCTGGTGACGCGCACCTACACGCTCGAAGACGTGAACCAGGGCTACCAGGACCTGCGTGACGGGAAGAACGTCCGCGGCCTGATCGTCTACAGCTGAGTCACCCCGCCCAGTCGCCGGCCGCCCAGTCGCCGGCCGGCGAGCCGCCGACGCGGTGACGAGAGCGACGAGGAGCGACGAGAGCGACGAAAGCGACGTGGAGCGACGAGGAGGCGTGCGTGCGAGCGGTGGGCATCAATCGGTTCGGGGGCCCAGAGGTCCTGGAGGTCGTCGAGCTCCCGGTGGACGAGCCGGGCGAGGGCGAGGTGCGGGTGCGGGTCGCTGCCGCGGCGGTCAACCCGACCGACACGGCGCTGCGCGCGGGCCTGCGGAGCGGGATGTACGAGGGGGTCGAGCGGCCGCTGGTCCCGGGGATGGAGCTCGCCGGCGTCGTGGACGCCGTCGGGCCCGGTGCGGGGTGGAAGGTCGGCGACGAGGTGGTGGCGGTCGTCGTCCCGGGACCACGAGGCCGCGGCGCCCAAGCCGAGGAGGTGGTGGTGCCGGCCGCCTCGGCCGCGCGGCTGCCCGCAGGTGCGAGCTTCGCCGAAGGCGCCACCCTGCCCATGAACGGGCTCACCGCCCGGATCGCGCTCGACCTGCTCGGCCTGCGGCCCACGGAGACGCTGGCGGTCACCGGCGCTGCCGGTGCGGTGGGGGGCTACGTGATGGAGCTGGCCAAGCTCGAAGGGCTGCGCGTCATCGGTGACGCCTCGGAGGAGGACCGGGACCTCGTCGCCCGGCTCGGCGCCGACGTCGTGGTGCCGAGGGGCGACGACGTGGCGTCCGCCATCCGCGACGTCTGCCCGGATGGCGTCGACGGCCTCGTCGACGCCGCCTTGCTGAATCGCAGGATCCTCCCAGCCGTCCGCGACGGAGGCGCCATCGCCGCCGTCCGGCCGTTCCAGGGCGACACCGAGCGCGGCATCGCCGTGCACCTCGTGCTGGTGGCGAACCGCGCCAGGGACTCCGAGGCGCTCGCCGAGCTCAGCAGGCTGGCGGGAGAGGGGAAGCTCACGCTTCGGGTCGCCAGGACGTTCCTGCCGGAGGAGGCGGGGGAGGCGCACCGCGCCCTCGAGGCGGGAGGCGTGCGCGGCAGGAACGTGATCGTCTTTCCCTGACGCGGCCCCGCTCCTGCGAGCAGGCCCTCGGCGACCGGCTCAGGCCGTCCGCTGCGCGTCGGAGATCGCCCGCCACACCTTCTCGGGGGTCGCAGGCATGTCGATGTGGCGTACGCCGAGGTGCGAGACGGCGTCCACGACGGCGTTCTGGACCGCAGGGGTCGAGCCGATGGTGCCGGACTCCCCGATCCCCTTCGCGCCGAGCTCGTTGCGCGGCGTCGGCGTCTCCATCGTCACGGTCTCGAAGCTCGGGAGCTCGGTGGCACTGATGAACAGGTAGTCCGCCAGGTTCGAGGTGAGCGGGTTGCCCAGCTCGTCGTAGCGGAACTCCTCCATCAACGCCTGCGCCGCACCTTGGGCGAGGCCACCGTGGATCTGCCCCTCGGCGAGGAGCGGGTTGATGATGCGACCGGCGTCGTCGAGCGCCACCAGCCGGCGCAGCGCCACGCGTCCGGTCTCGAGCTCCACCTCGACGACCGCCAGGTGCGCTCCGAAGGGGAAGGTCGGCCCCGGCGCGCTGAAGTCCACCTCGGCCAGGAGCGGGCCGCCCTTCTCCATCGCTGCGGCGGCGAGCTCCGCCCAGCTGCGCCCGGCGGCCGGCGAGCCCGCGACGTGCATGCCGCCGCCGCCCTCGGCCACGACGACGTCGTCCGGCGAGGCCTCGAGGAGCTCCGCGGCGAGCTCCTTGGCCGCGGCCACGACCTGCACCGCCGCCTGCTTGGCTGCCACGCCCCCCGTCTGCAGCGAGCGGGAGCCGAAGGTGCCGACCCCCCGCGCCACGCGATCGGTGTCGGAGTGGATGAACTCGACGTCCTCCAGCGGGATCCCGAGCTCGTCGGCCACGAGCATCGACCACGCGGTGTCGTGGCCCTGCCCATGGGGCGAGGTCCCCGTCTTGACGACGGCCTTGCCGTCGGGGCGGATCTCCACCGAGGAGAACTCGCTCCCGGGGAGGCCGTTGGTGATCTCGACGTAGACCGAGAGCCCCAGTCCGAGCTGGACGGGATCGCCCGACTCGCGCCGCGCCCGTTGCTCGGCACGGAGCTCTGCGTAGCCGGACGTCTCGAGCAGGCGCGCCAGCGCGGTGTCGTAGCTGCCGATGTCGTACTCCGTGCCGGTCGGGGTCGTGTAGGGGAAGCGATCGGTCCCCGCCACGACGTTGCGCCGGCGCACCTCGGCGGGGTCGACCCCGATCTCTGCCGCGAACAGGTCCATCGCCCGCTCGACGGCAGCGGTCGCCTCGGGCCGGCCTGCGCCGCGGTAGGGCACGAGCTGGGTGGTGTTGGTGACGGCCGAGGTGAAGTTGCACTCGACCTTTGCGATGTCGTAGGTGCCGGTGAGCATCATGCGCGTGAACATCGGCAGGAAGGCGCCGATGGCGGGGTACGCCCCCGCGTCCTGGACGATCTCCAGCCGGTACGCCTGGACGCGCCCGTCGCGCGACCCGCCGATCGTCACCTGCTGGACTTGGGCTCGCCCGTGGCCGAGGCTCACCATGCTCTCCGAGCGCGTCTCCACCCAGCGCACCGGACGGCGCAGCCGCCAGGCGAGCGCCGCGACGAGCAGCTCCTCGGGGTACGCGGGAGCCTTCGATCCGAAGCCGCCGCCGACGTCGGGCGACACGACGTGCACGGCCCCGGGCTCGAGTGCGAGCTCGCGGGCGATCGCGTCTCGCAGCCCGAACGGAGCCTGGCTCGAGGCGAAGACGGTGAGCCGCCCGTCCTCTTCGACCCAGGCTGCGGCCGCGCGCACCTCGAGCGGGCAGGGCGCGAGCCGCTGGTTGACGATGCGCTGGCTCACGACGACCTCGCAATCGTCGAAGAGCGACTCGTCGTGCCCGAACGACGCTTCGAAGGCGACGTTGGTCCCCGCCTCCTCGAAGAGCAACGTCGTGCTCGCGAGCGCCTCCTCGGCGCCGACCACGGCCGGCAGCGGGTCGTAGTCGACCTCGATCAGCTCGAGGGCGTCGACCGCCGCGGGGCGCGACTCGGCCACGACTGCCGCGACGAGGTCACCGACGAACCGGACCTTGGCCTCGCAGAGAAGAGGGCGCGTCATCTGCGGGTTGATCATGGGGAGGTCGGGAGGGAGCGGCGGGAGGCCGAGGTCGGCGCCCGTCAGCACGTCCACCACTCCGGGCGCGGAACGGGCCGCGGAGACGTCGAGCCGGGTGACGCGGGCGTGCGCGACGGGGGAGTGCAGGAAGCCGACCCACAGCGCGGACGGAAGGTGGAGGTCGTCGACGTACGAGCCGCCGACGGTGAGGAATTTCGCGTCCTCCTTGCGGAGGACGCGATTGCCAAGAAAGCTCACGGTTCGGGTCTCCTGCGGTCGAAGTTCGGACCGAGCATAGCCATCTGCCTCCGTCGGGTCCCCTGCTGCGCTGCGCCCGACCTCGACGTCTGCCCCTCGTCCCGACACTGGCGCGGGCGCGGCGGCAGTCGTGCGCCACCCCTTCGGGTTTCGACCCGCGCGCTACCCTTGTGCGATGGCCTTCCCATCCGACCTGGGCATCGCACGCGCCGCCTCCTTGAAGCCGTTGAACGAGATCGCAGCGTCGATGGGGATCGGTGAGCACCTCTTGGAGCCCTATGGATCTGCGGTCGCCAAGATCAAGCTCGAGGCGGTCGAAGAGCTCTCGGAGCGCCCGAAGGCGAAGTACGTGGTGGTGTCGGCGATCACCCCGACGCCGCTCGGCGAGGGGAAGACGACCACGACTGTGGGGCTGGGCCAGGCGATGCGCCACATCGGGAGGCAGGCGACGGTCGCCATTCGCCAGCCGTCGATGGGCCCGACCTTCGGGATCAAAGGAGGGGCGGCTGGCGGGGGGTACAGCCAGGTCGTGCCGATGGAGATCTTGAACCTCCACCTGACCGGCGACTTCCACGCCGTCACCGAGGCGCACAACCTCCTGTCCGCGATCATCGACAACCACCTCTTCCAGGGCAACGCCCTCGGGCTCTCCCTGGACGACATCACCTGGCGGCGCGTCCTGGACGTGAACGACCGCTCCCTTCGCAACATCGTGATCGGTCTCGGCCCGCATGAGGACGGCGTCACGCGCCAGACCGGGTTCGACATCACCGCGGCGTCCGAGGTGATGGCGATCTTCGCCCTCGCCACCTCGCTCTCCGACCTCCGGTCTCGCCTCGGGCGCATCGTCGTCGGCTACACGGACGAGGGCGCGCCGGTCACCGCGGAGGAGCTGAAGGCGGCGGGTGCGATGGCGGTCCTGATGCGCGACGCTCTGAAGCCGAACCTCCTCCAGACGTTGGAGAACACCCCTGTTCTGGTCCACGCGGGCCCGTTCGGCAACATCGCCCACGGCAACAGCTCCATCCTGGCCGACCAGATCGGCATCAGGAGCGGGGACTTCCTCATCACCGAGGCCGGCTTCGGAGCCGACATGGGGGCCGAGCGCTTCTTCAACATCAAGTGCCGGTACTCGGGACTCACTCCCGACGCCGCCGTCGTCGTGGCGACCGTCCGCGCCCTGAAGACCCACACCGGCAACCACCGCGTCGTCGCAGGAAGGCCCCTGCCCGAGGCCCTCCTCGCGGAGAACCCCGACGAGGTGCACGCGGGCGGGTCCAACCTGCGGAAGCAGATCGAGAACATCAAGATCCACGGGGTCACCCCGGTCGTCGCGATCAACGCCTTCCCGACCGACCACCCCTCCGAGTGGAACGCCGTCGCAGAGATCGCGGCGTCGAGCGGGGCGAGGAGCGCCGTCTGCCACCACTTCGCCAAGGGCGGCGCCGGCGCCGTCGCGCTCGCCGAGGCGGTCGTCGAGGCGGCGGACGAGCCCTCCCGATTCCACATGCTCTACCCAGACGACATGCCGCTCCGGGACAAGATCCGCACGGTGGCGACCAAGGTGTACGGCGCCGCGGACGTGTCGTACGCCCCGGCGGCGGCCCGTGCCCTCGACCGCTACGAGGCGGCCGGGTTCGGGAGCTTGCCGGTGTGCATCGCCAAGACCCACCTGTCGATCTCGTCCGACCCCGCGTTGAAAGGCGCCCCGACGGGGTGGACGCTTCCCGTCCGGGAAGTGCGCGCATCGGTCGGGGCGGGCTTCGTGTACCCGATCTGCGGGGACATGCGCACCATGCCGGGGCTCGGGGGCAACCCCGCTGCCTTCTCCATCGATCTCGACGCCGACGGCCAGATCGTCGGGCTGTCCTAGCTTGGCGGCGCGCATCTGCGACGGCAGGGCCCGAAGAGACGAGATCTTGGAGTCCCTGCGGTCCGAGGTCGAGGCCGGTGGCCGCCCGCGGATCACCTTCGCCACCGTGCTGGTGGGCGACGACGTGGCGAGCGCCCGCTACGTGGCGCTGAAGCACGACGCCGCCGAGCGCGTCGGCCTCAGCGTGCGGGCGGTGCACCTCCCGGCGTCCGTGTCCCAGGACGGATTGGAAGAGGAGCTCCTCTCCCTCTCGACCGACCCGAGCGTCCACGGCATCCTGCTGCAGCTGCCGCTCCCCGAGGGCTTGGACGAGCTGGCGGCCGCGTCCCGCATCGACCCCGGCAAGGACGTCGACGGCATGACCTCCACTTCACTTGGAAGGCTCGTGCAGGGCGCACCCGGCATCCGGCCGTGCACGGCTGCCGGCATCCTCGACCTTCTCGGGCGCCACGGCGTCCAGCTCGCCCGCCGACGCGCCGTCATCGCGGGGCGCGGACCGCTCGTCGCCCTTCCGTTGGCCCTCATGCTCTCGGCGCCCGAAGGCGCCGGAGGGAAGGGGTGCGCCGCGGTGACGGTCGTGGACCCCGGTTGTGGCGACGTGGCCGAAGCGTGCCGGGCCGCCGACCTCGTCGTGTCGGACGCCGGCCGACCCCACTGGGTGCGGGCCGAGTGGGTCAAACCTGGCGCGACCGTCGTCGACGTCGGCGTCTCCTTCGTCGGGGGCAAGCTGACCGGCGACGTCGATCCCCGGGTGGCCGAGGTCGCCGGGGCCCTCGTGCCGAACCCTGGTGGCGCCGGCCCGATGACCGTCGCCTTGCTCCTGCGCAACACCGTCGACGCCGCGCGGGCCGCCGGCGCGCTCGGTGCTGCGAAGGGGCTGCCGCAGGGGAACGACCACGTGTGAGAGGTTGAGGTCATGGAAGCGACGATCATCGACGGGGCAGCCGTGTCGAGGGACCTCCGTGCCCGGCTGCTCGGCGAGCTCGCTGCGGTGCGCTCGTCCAAGGTCGACCCCGGGCTGGCGAGCGTGGTGGTGGGCGAGGACTACGCCGCCCACGCCTACGAGCGCCGGCTCCGCCGGCTGGCGGAGAACGTGGGCTGCCGGTTCCAGCCCGAGCGCCTGCCCCGCGACGCGGAGCTCGCCGAAGCCCTTGCGACCATCGGCAAGCTGAACGCGGACCCGAGGATCAGCGGGATCCTCGTGCTCCGCCCCCTTCCCGCCCAGCTCTCGGAGGTGGAGCTGTACCCCACGCTCGACCCGCTGAAGGACGTCGAGGCGGTCCATCCCGCCAATGCCGGGCTGATGGCGCGCGGCACCCCCCGGTTCGTCCCTTCGACGCCGGCCAGCTGCTTCTGGCTGCTCGACGACTACTTCCGTCAGACGGGTCGCGACCCCAGCACGGCCTTGAGGGGCAAGACGATCGTGATCGTCGGCAGGAGCCACAACGTCGGCAAGCCCGCCGTCTGGCTCGGCTTGGACCGGGGAGCCATCGTCGTGAGCTGCGACGAGCACGCCTCCGAGGCGGGGAGGCTGGCCGAGTTCACCCGCCAGGCGGACGTGCTGATCGTGGCCGCCGGCTCCCCGGAGCTGGTCACCGGCGACATGGTGAAACAGGGCGTGATCGCGATCGACGTCGGGATCAACCCCGTCGAGGGAAAGGACGGCCGGGTCCACCTCGTCGGGGACCTCGATTTCGACAGCGTGGCGCAGCGAGCCGAGGCGCTCACCCCGGTACCCGGCGGAGTCGGTCCCGTCACGGACGTGTGGCTGGTGCGCAACGCCGTGCTCGGCGGGGTCATGCAGCACACGACGCTGTCGATCGGACCCTGGCCGCTCTTCTGACGCCGCGCTGGGCGCCGGCCTCGACCGCTCCTGCCGAGGAAGGAGCCCCCGGGCGGAGCCGGCAGGTGGCTGGCGGCGCGGCCGGTCCCGTCCCGGCTCAGGCGGCCGGCCTCACAGGTAGAGGGTGGGGTTGATCGGGATGCCGTGCTCCTCGCAGTACCGCTCGTAGTGGTCGATGAACCAGAACACGTCCACGGTCTCCACCACCCGGTCGTCGTCGTCGAGGAACTCGAGAGGGCCGTTCAGCCAGAAGACGGTCTTCATGCCGTTCTCCGAGTAGAGGGTGTGCGTCCGGCCCGGGCTCTCTCTGACGAAGCACCCCGGCGTGGCCACCCAGTCGTACTCGAGGTAGCGCCAGCTTCCCTCGATCGTGAACCCCGACACCGGCCCGCGGTGACGGTGCCTGCCGAGCTGCCCGCCGGCCGCGCACCACAGCACGTTGGCGGCCGAGCTGGAGCGGACGTCGAACGTGAGGTGCCGGATCCAGACGTTCTCGACGAAGGGGACCCACGGGGAGACCTCGTCGGTCGCACCGATGAACCCTTCGACGAGGGCGTACTTGTCCCGCACCCTGTCGACGCGTTTCTCGACACCCATCGCGTGCGACTCGACCTCGTTGACCGTCATGTGGCGCTCCTTCCCGGCTTCTTGGCTTCCCGGCTTCTTGGCTTCCCGGCGTGCGGTTTCCCGGCTTCTTGGCTTCCCGGCGTGCGGCTTCCCGGCTTCTTGGCTTCCCGGCTTGCGGCTTCCCGGCTTCCCGTGGGGCGTGGCGTGGCGCTCCTCTGACGCCGGCCGCAGGACGGCGGGGGGGCTCGCAGCCCCTGCCTCCGGCCCAGCTGCGCCCCGACGGCGCCGCGGCCCAGATTCTCGCCAGCCCCGGCCCGAAGTTCAAGGGGACGCCGAGACGGCGCCTCCGCGGCGCGTCAACCGAGGACCCGGCGGACGCCGTCGAGGATCTCGGCGGTGCCGGGCACGTAGGCGTCCTCGAGGGCGGGGCTGAGCGGCACCGGGGTGAAGGGCGCGCCGACGCGGACGATCGGGGCGTCGAGGTCGTAGAAGCACGCCTCCTGGACCTCCGCAGCGATCTCCGCCCCGAAGCCGCCGTGCTCCACTGCCTCGTGGGCGATGACCAGCCGTCCCGTGCGCCTGACCGAGGCGGCGATCGTCGGGAGGTCGAGGGGGACGAGCGTGCGCGGGTCGATCACCTCGGCTTCGACGCCGTGCTCGGAGAGGCGGGCCGCGGCCTCGGTCGCCTCGTGGACCATCTTCGACGTGGCGACGATGGTCACGTCGTCTCCTCGTCGCACCACCCGCGCGTGCCCGAGCGGCTCGGGGGAGACCCCTTCGTCGGGGAGCGTCTCGTGCCGGAAGTAGAGCGTCTTGGACTCGACGACGACGACGGGGTTCGGGTCGGCGATGGCGCTCGGCAGGAGCGCGGCCACCTCGCGGGCGCTCGCAGGGACGACGACCTTCAGCCCGGGCACATGGGTCAGCCAGCTCTCGAGGCTCTGGGAGTGCTGCGCGGCGCCGCGCTGGCCCGCCCCACCCTGGGTGCGCAGCACCATCGGCACGCAGAGCTGCCCTCCCGACATGAAGTGGGCCTTCGCGGCCCCGTTCACGAGCTGATCGAGGGCGAGCCCGATGAAGTCGACGAACATCACCTCGACGACCGGGCGCAGGCCGGACTGGGCAGCGCCGATGGCGACCCCGCAGATCGCCGCTTCGCTGATGGGGGTGTTCACGACGCGGGCGGTGCCGAACTCCTCGGCGAGCCCCTTCGTCGCGAGGTACGGACCGCCCAGCGCCACGTCCTCGCCCAGCACCACGACACGCTCGTCCGCGCGCATCGCCGCGGCGAGGGTGGCGGCGATGGTGGCGGCGTAGGTCGTCTCGGTCATGAGCGCGCGTAGGTGAGCTCGGCGGGGATGCTCGGGTCCGGGAACGGGCTCCCGAGCGCGAAGGCGACCGCGGCCTCCACCTCGTCGCGCGCTGCCGCTTCGGCGGCGCGCGCGTGCTCCGCGTCGAACCAGCCGGCCGCGGCAGCCTGCCGGACGAGGCGTGCGATGGGGTCCCTGGCTCGCCACGCTTCGTCCTCGAGGGCGGCTCGGTAGCCGCCTGGGTCGCCGACGTAGTGGCCCGAGAGCCGGTGGGTGAGGCACTCGAGGAGGTAAGGGCCGCTGCCCGCCCGAGCCTGGCTCAGCGCGTCGGCGAAGGCGCCGTGGACCTCGACGACGTCGTTGCCGTCGACGGTCCTCGCCGCGACGCAAAACGGTGCTGCGAGGTCGCTCACCCGCTCCACCCGGGTGTGGGCCGACCGGGGGGTGAACTCGGCGAAGCCGTTGTTCTCGCAGACGAACACGACCGGGACCTGCCACAGGCTGGCCAGGTTCACGGTCTCGGCGAAGATGCCGGTCTGGGCTGCGCCGTCGCCGAAGAAGACGACGGCGGGCCGGGCCCGCCCGAGGAGGCGGCTTGCGAGGGCGGAGCCGACGGCAAAGGGGAGGTTGCCCCCGACCACCCCCGTCGCGCCGAGGAAGCCGTGGGCGACGTCGACCACGTGCATCGAGCCGCCGAGCCCTCGACAGCACCCGTCCGCACGCCCCATGAGCTCGGCCAGGAGCTTGCCCATGTCGACTCCCTTGGCGAGCGCGTGGCCGTTCGCCCGGTGATTGGAGTAGACGGGCTCGTCGTCCCGCAGCTGGGTGCACACCCCCGCTGCCACGGCCTCCTGGCCGATGCTCAGGTGGGTGAGCCCGTGGACCATGCTCGAGCGCTTCAGCGGCTCGAGACGCTCCTCGAAGGCGCGGATCCGCCACATCGTTGCGAGCAGGCGCTCGGCTGCGGCGGCGTCGAGCGCCCCGCCGCCGGGGTCCTCCGCCCCGCCGCCGGGGTCCCCCGCCCCGCCGCCGGGGTCCCCCGTCCCGCCGCCGGCCACCTCAGGACGAGGCCGGGGCGAGCCCGAGCGACGCCTCCACGGCCCGCACGACCTTGTGCTCGTCGGGCAGGACGAACTCTTCGACCGGCTTGCTGTAGGCGATGGAGGAGTCGAGCGCGGTGACCATGGAGATCGGGGCCTCGAGCGAGGAGAAGCCCAGCTCCGCGACCTCGGCGGCGATGACGGCCGCCACCGAGGAGTGCCGGGTCGCCTGGTCGACCAGGACGAGGTGACCGGTGCGGGCGACCGAGGAGAGGATCGTGTCGACGTCGAGGGGGGCGATCGTGCGGGGGTCGATCACCTCGACGCTCACCCCGCGGCGGGCGAGCGACTCGGCGGCTCCGAGCGCGGTGTGGACGGCGTACCCGGTCGCCACGAGGGTGAGATCACTGCCCGACCGCTTCACGTCGGCCACCCCGAAGGGGACGGCGTGCTCGCCGTCGGGCACCTCCCCCTCTTCGAGGAGGAGGAGGTAGTTCTGGAAGAAGAGGACCGGGTTGTCGTCGCGGATGGCCGTCGTCATGAGCCCCTTGGCGTCGGCCGGCGTCGAGGGCAGGGCGACCTTCAAGCCCGGCACGCCCATGAACATCCCGTAGATCGACCCGGTGTGCTGGCCCGCCCACCCTGCGGTGAAGCCGTACCCCGCCACCATCACCATCGGGACCGACACCGCCCCCTTCGACATGAAGTGGAAACGCGTGCCCTCGTTCACGACCTGGTCGGTCGCCACCAGGAGGAACTCGGCCATGTAGAGCTCGACGACCGGCCGGTAGCCGGCGACGGCCGCGCCCGTCGCCATGCCGATCTCGGCCGTCTCGGAGATCGGCGTGACCCTGACCCGGTCGGGGCCGAACTGCTTCAGGAACGGGTCCTCGGGCGAGGTGGCCATGTTCTGGCCGAAGTACAGGACGCGCTCGTCGCGCTCCATCTCCTCTCTGATGGCTTCCTGGATGGCCGCGATGTAAGGGATCACGTGCGACATTGGCTTTCCTCCCTGTAGAAGAGCTGAGCCATGGGTCGGGCCCCGCTCATGCGTAGACGTAGGCGAGGCCGCTGTCCGGGGCCGGCCAGGGGCTGTCGAGGGCGAAGCGCTGGGCTTCGTCGATCTCTTCTCGGGCCGCCTGCTCGATCGCGTCGGCGTCCGCGGCGGACAGGGTCCCCTCGGTGACGAGCTGGTGGCGGAAGCGCGGGACCGGGTCGCCCCGCAGGGCGGCCTCGTACTCGTCCCTGTTGCCGAAGATGGCGATCGCCTCGTGCTCGGGGTAGTTGAGGGGCACCCCGGGCGGGGCGATCAGGTTGCCGTGGGCGGAAAGGCGGTAGACGAGCGACTCGACGAGCGTCGGGCCCGTGCCGGAGCGTGCACGCGCGAGCGCGTCGGCCAGCGTCGCGTGCACGGCCACGGGGTCTGCGCCGTCCACCGTGACCCCCTCCATCGAGTAGGCCTTGGCCTTCGTCGACAGCGGCTCGCCGCTCGCGGCGTTGGCGTCCTCCTGGTCGGTGCGGGTGGAGGCCTGGTAGCGGTTGTTCTCCATCACGTAGACGATCGGCAGCTTCCACAGCGAGGCGATGTTGAGCGACTCGTGGAAGGCCCCCTGCTTGCTCGCGCCGTCGCCGAAGAAGCAGACGACCACCTGGCCCTGGCGACGGATCTGGGCCGCCCAGGCGGCCCCGGTCGCGTGCGGGATGGCCTGGGCGACGATCCCCGAGCCTCCGAGGAAGCCGCGGTCGACGTCGTAGAGGTGCATCGACCCGCCGAGGCCGCCGCACAGGCCGCCTTCCTTGCCGTAGATCTCGGCCATCATGCGCTTCGTGTCGGTGCCGAGGGCGATCGGGTAGCCGTGGCACCGGTAGGTCGTGACGATCTGGTCGCCCGGCGCCAACGCCGCGACCGACCCGACGATCGACGCCTCGGCGCCGTCGGCGAGATGGGTGTGGCCCCGGAGGATCCCGGGGTGCTCGGTGAAGGTCGACTTCACCCGCTCTTCGAACTCGCGGATGCGGTACATCTGGGTGTACATCCAGACGAGGCGTTCGGGGTCGAGCGCCTCGGGGGCGCTCCCGTCCGTCGCGTTGGCGTTTGCCATTGCTGGGGCTCCTTCCTCCGGAGGCTCTCCCCTCGGAGAGCGCGGGTCTGGGTCAGGTCGCGATGTGGGCGGCCCCCCGCCGCCGCAGCGGACCTCGGACGGACCGAGGCCGCTGCGGCGGCGGGAGGAAAGAAGCCGCCGCGCTATGACAGCGGCGGCTTGAAGCCCTTCGGCGGGCCGATCCATGTGCCGAGCGGCTTCATCACGTTCGGCGCGGTGTTCTTGAAGAACCGGTCCAGGTTGTTGCACGTCGCCGGGGTGCCCTTGAAGCGGCCGCAGGCGAGGTGCGGGGCTCCCTGCACGATCGGGCCCTTGAACGCTCTCGTCTTCGCGAACACCGTGGCCCGGGTGACCTTCCGGTGCGCCTTCAGGATCTCGGTGTCGAGCTTGGCGACGGTCAGCACCTGGCCGAACGCGTCGGCGGCCCAGGCGTCGTAGGCGATCGGACCCTTGCCGTACGGCGTGAACGCCTTCACCGCAGCTGTGACAGCCGGTGTCGGCGAGCCCGGCAGCGGGTTGGCCGTCAGGTAGTACCAGTTGTGCGGCAGCGTGCCGCCGTCAGCCTTGGCGATTGTCGGCGTGTCGCACGGCACGTTGACGAGCACCTTCTGCTTTGTGGCGACGCCGAGCGACTTGAGGGTCAAGTAGGCGTCCGAGCAGGCGGGGCCGCCGCTGTTGACCACGATGAGCAGTGTGGTGTGGCCCACGTGCGCAGCTTCGAACGGCGCTGAGAAGCTCGTGGCGTTCGATGTGAACCCGACCTTGTAGATGTGCTTGATGCCCACGTACTTCAGCGCGTCGTAGACCACCTTGGCCTGGTACACGTTGCCCGGGATGTCCGACGGGTAGACGAGCGAGATGGACTTCATGTGCAGGTCGTGGGCGACGCTTGCCATCGGCGCCTCGACTTGCGTCGCTGTGTTGTACAGGATGAAGCCGTACGGGTCGTGCTCGTCGACGGTGCTCAAGGACACCGCGAAGTACTGCGGTATCTTGGCAGGCTTGAGCGCCGACTCGAGCGCTGTGTTGCCCACGTCGACCGCGCCCACCAGGACCGTGGAGATCGCGCTGTTGTCGGCGAACTCCTGCCCGCACTTGGTTGCAGCACCGACTGTTGTCGGGATCGAGCAGTACACCGCCTTGAGCGGGTGACCGTCGATGCCGCCGGTGTGCTTGTTGACGTATGTCACGCCGACCTTGACCCCTGTCGTCCACGCCGGGGCCGGGGCGGCGGCGGCTGTCTGCTGGTTCACGACGCCGATGGTGATGGGCGAGAGCCTCGGGTTCGCCTTCCCATGGCCGCCGACGTAGGCCGGGTATGTGCTGGGGGACTTGAAGGCCGCCCCGGCGACTCCCGCGCTCGCTCCCAGCACGCCGAGCACCAGCCCGGACGCAGCGACGACGAGGGCTGCGGGTCTCGCCGCCCTCGACCAACGATGAAGCATGTGCATCTCTCCTTTTGTCGTGTTGCTCTTCACCTTGCTCTTCACCTTGCTCTTCACCTTGCTTTTCACGTGTGTGGCTCTGTCTTTCATGTTTCTCTCTGTTTCCCCCTTCGTTCGGTGGTTCACGAGGTTGCAGGGGCCTCTGACGTCGAGGACTGGCCGAGGTAGCTCTCGACGAGCAGCTCGGGGTTCTCCCGCAGCCGCGCGGCAGGCTCGTGGAGCACGACGTCGCCGTGGGAGAGCACGTAGCAGTGGTCTGCGACATCGAGGGCGAGCGGGACGTGCTGCTCGACGAGCAGGACGCCGCAGTTCCGCTCGCGCGAGTAGTCGCGCACGACCGGAAGCAGCCCCTCGACGAGAAGCGGCGCGAGCCCGAGGCTCAGCTCGTCCAAGAGCAGGAGGGCGGGGCGCCGTGCCAGGTTCCTGGCAACCGCGAGCATCTGCTGCTCTCCCCCCGACAGCAGTCCGGCGGGCCGATCGCGCAGCTGGCGCAGCGCCGGGAAGTAGGTGTACACCGCTGCCGGGTCGATGGTCTCGCCCCGGTAGCCGAGCCGGAGGTGCTCGGCCACGGTCAACCCGAAGAAGATCCCTCGGCCCTCGGGCACGTGCGCGATGCCCGCCCGCGCCCGCTGCGTCGGCGAGAGGTGCGACATGTCTCGTCCCTTGTACCTGACCGTTCCCCGGGAGGGCCTGACGAGGCCCGAGACGACCCGGAGCGTCGTCGTCTTCCCGGCGCCGTTCGGGCCGAGCAGCGTCACGATCTCGCCGGGGCGCACCACGAGGTCGATCTCCCTGACGACGTCGGCCTGTCCGTAGCCGGCCGACACCTTCTCGAGCGAGAGCACGGGGTCGCTCACCGCTCTCCCGTCCCCTCCGCGACGGCAGCCCACGTCGAGCCGGTCCCCGGCGCCGCGGGCTGCACGTCGGTCCCGCTCTTGCCCAGGTAGGCGGCGAGCACGTCGGGATTGCCGCGCACCTCCTCGGGCGTGCCGTACGCGATGACCTTCCCGAAGTCGAGCACGTAGATCTCGTCGCAGATGCCGAGCACGAGCCCCATGTCGTGGTCGATGAGGAGCGTCGGGAGCCCGTCGTCGGCGAGCCTGCGGAGCCGGCGGCCGAGGTCCTGGCTCTCGTGGGTGTCGAGGCCCGCCGCCGGCTCGTCGAGAAGGAGGAGGCTCGGCCGCGCGGCGAGGGCCCGGGCGATGCCCACGAGCTTCCTGCGGCCCTGCGACAGGTTGGCCGGCATCTCCGCCGCGATGTCCTCGAGGTCGAGCAGGCCGACCACCTCCTCGGCCATCCGCTCCGCGCGCGGCTCGCGCCCGAAGACGATCTCGGCCAAGGTGGAGCCCAGCGACGGGCGCCCGCCGGCGACGGCGAGGTTCTCCTGGACGGACAGGTCGTCGAAGAGCTCGATCGTCTGCCAGGTCCGAGCGAGGCCCAGGCGTGCCCGCCGATGCGGCGGCAGCTTGGAGATGTCGTGGCCTTGGAGGCGCACGCTGCCGGAAGCCTGGACGAATCCGGTGATGGCGTCGACGAACGTCGTCTTGCCGGCGCCGTTGGGCCCGATCAGGCCCACCAGCTTGCCTGCGCCGACCTCGAGGTCCACACCCTGGAGCGCGCGGACGGCGCCGAAGCTCACCGAGATGCCCGACGCCCGGAGCGCGGCGCTCACGACCTCACCTCGATCTCGAGCGGCGCGAGGCCGTGATCGCCATGCCTGCCGGGCTCCGCACCGCCGGCCACCTCCCCATGCTGCATCGAGGCACGCGGCCGCAGGCTCGGGCGCTTCCCGTAGAAGAGGAAGGTGGCCCCGCCCTCAGGCCGGCTGATGAGCGACAGGACGACGAGGAAGCCCACGATGAGGTTCAGCCAGTTGCCCTGGAGGCCGAACCAGTCCAAGAGGGCGTAGGCGAAGATGCCGCCCGTGTAGATGAGGCCGCCGAAGATGCCGCCGGGGACGGACGTGATGCCGGTGATGTAGACGAAGGCCACCAGCGCGACGGCGACGAGGGTCGAGAAGCTCGCGGCCGTGATGGAGCCGTAGCTGTAGGAGAGCAGCACCCCGCACACCCCGGCGATGCCGGCTGCGATGCCGAAACCGGTCAGCTTCACGTTGCGCACGTTGACCCCGCTCGCCGCCGCGGCCCGCTCGTTGGCGCGCACTGCCAGCATCTGCTGGCCGAGCCGCGAGCGCCGCAAGTTGGCGACGAGCAGTGCCATCACGGCGAGCACGATCAGGCAGAACCAACCGAAGAGCGGGCTCGGCTCGCCCCCGCCCAAGCCGTGGAGCGAGGCGTTCGTGCCGAAGTCGAAGCCGAACAGGGACGGCGCCGGCACCTGGGCGCCGGTCACGCCGGCCCCCCAGCTCCCGTTGCTGAACCAGAATGTCTCGAGGGTGACCGTCGCGGCCAGGGTGACCACGGCGAGCTGCACGCCTCTCACCCGCAGGGCGGGGAACCCGAAGCCGACCCCGAGCGCCGCAGCTGCGAGGACCCCGACGATCGGCGCCCACGGGAACCCGATCCCGAAGTTCGTGAACAGGTGCGACACCATGAAGCCGGCGACGCCGGCCAGCCCGAGCTGCACCAGGGAGAGCTGGCCCAGGTAGCCGGTCACCACCACCAGCGAGAGCAGCGAGACGGCGAAGATGCAAGAGGTGATGAGCCCCTCTCTGAAGCCGAACGGCAGCGCCCACATGGCGACGGCTGCGATCGGCACGAAGACGGCGGCGGTGCGCAGCGGGGCGACGGGGCGCGGGGCCTTGGGGAGCCGTCGCTCGACGATGTCGCCCCGGGACGGGATCTTGCCGGCGCGGAAGAACGTCGCCACCACCAGCACGAGCAGGACGAGCAGATTGTCGACGCCGGGCAGCGGCCCGCCGTTGCTCGTCGGGAACCAGCTCTGGGTCGAGAGGTACACGAGGACCCCTTCGGCCATGCCGATGACCAGGCCCGCGACGTAGGTCGTCGTGAAGCCGGTGAGCCTCCCGAACATCGCGGCGGCAAGGCCCGGGACGATCAACAAGACGAGCGTGGTGGGGTCGACCTCGGAGATCGAGGCCGCCAGCATGCCGACCAGCCCCATGACCAGCGCCATGGCCACGGTGTTGCCCATCGAGTAGCGGTTCGGCGACAGGCCGAACAAGGTGGCGTACGCCTCGTTCTCGGCTGCCGCCCGGGTGCCGATGCCGAAGCGCGTCCAGCGGTAGGTGGCCGCGATGAGGAGGCCCACCCCGAGCACGATGGCGGCCATCCAGATGTCGTAGTTGGGGATGGTCACTGTGAACAGTGTCACGTTGCCGCCCGGAAGGATGGCCGGCTGTGGATGCGCTGTGTCCCCGAACGCGAGAACGACGGCCGCTTGGGCCGAGAGGAGGATCCCCAACGTGGCGACGAGCTTGGCGAGCGCGGGCTGGCGCCTGAGGGGCCGGACGACGCCCAGCTCGAAACCCACCCCGACCACGGCGCTGAAGAGCAGCGTGAGCGTGATCGCCCACCCCGTGGGGAACGTGACCCCGAACTCGCCGGTCGCGAGTGCCCAGTAGCAGTAGCCGGCCAGCATGGCGATCGCGCCGGTGGACAGGTTGATGACGCCCGAGCCGCGGTAGCTGAGGACGACGCCGAGGCCGACCCCTGCGATCAGGGCTCCCGACCCGAGCCCGATGATCGCGTAGGCGAAGATCTGTGACGCCATCACCCGTTCAAGCCCCGACGCTGGGGCTCAGAAGGCGGGGTGTCGGAGCGGGCCGAGCAGGGCGCGTGTGGCCGCCCGCTCGAGGGTCGTCAGGGACGTCGGCCACTACCCGATGCCCGGTCCCGCCTGGGTGTCGCTCGTCTCCCCGAGGTCCGTCGCAGGCGCGGGAAGCTCGACCGTCGAACGACCACCCGCACAGTGTACGATCGTTGCCGTTCGGTATCTCAGCTGTCAAGGTCCTGTAACGCAGCTGGTGCTGTCGCCGGCCCTGGAGGTCCCGCTTCGGCCGCTCCCGCTTCGGCCGCCGCGTCGCGTGCTCCTCGGGAGCGAGGTGCCCGGGGTGCATCCGCGGGCAGATGCGGGCCTTCGTGGCTGACGCCGACATCGCGGACCCCCCCTCGACCGAATCCCTGGCGGAGCCTGCTCCGCGATCGGCCGCAGCGTACAAGGTGGCCACGGCGCTGTTCAGCTGGGCCGCCGCCCGCCTCCAGCCCGTCGATGGCGCACCTGCAACCGGCCGGACCGCACAGGAGCGTCGACGCGATCATCGACAATCCGTGGCCGGATGCCCCGTGAGCCGGCCGCGGCAGCTCCGCGGGTGGTCGGTGACGGGGGGTGCGGACAGATCTCACGCGTCTCGAAGATGCCATAAGGTGCGGGCGCGGCGGCGGGCGGCCGGGCTCGACCGAGTGGCCGGCTCGTGCGGAGGAAGGGGGTGTCGAAGGATGCGTGCAGCGGTGACGACGGCGCCGGGCGTGATCGAGGTGACCTCCGTCGCCGACCCGCCGGCCCCGGGGCCGGGCGAGGCGCTGCTGCGGCCGGAGCTCGTCGGGGTCTGCGGGTCCGACCTGCACCTGTTCAACGGGCACCTCCCCGTCGCGCCGAAGCGGGGGGGCTCGCCCTACCCGGTCATCCAGGGCCATGAGATCTGCGCGGTCGTCGAGGCGCTCGGAGAGGCGACGGCGCCGACCGGGCTGTCGATCGGCGACAGGGTGGCAGTCTGGCCGCTCACGTCCTGCGGCTCCTGCTACCCCTGCCGGGTCGGTCGCGCCTCGGTGTGCGACGCCTTCCAGCTCGTCGGCGTGCACGTCGACGGCGGGCTGGCCGAGCAGCTCGTGGTGGCCGCCGACCACGTCTTCGGGATCGGGGACCTCTCGCCTTCCCTCGGCGCCTTCGTCGAGCCGATGGCCGTCGCGGTCCATGCCGTCGAACGCGGCCGGGTGAAGGCCGGCGAGGACGTGGTGGTGCTCGGCGGCGGCCCGATCGGTCAGGCGAGCCTGCTCGCCGCCAAGGCGAGGGGCGCTCGGGTGCTGGTCAGCGAGCCGGTCGCCGCGCGAAGGGACCGGGCGCTCGCCCTCGGAGCCGACGAGGTCGCGGACCCGGCGGCGGGCGATCTCGGCGGCCGAGCCCGAGCCTTCGCAGGCGGCGGCGTCCCGGTCGTCGTCGACACGACCGGCGTGCCGGCGGCGCTGCGGAGCGCGATCGAGATGGTCGCGTCGGCGGGGCGGGTCGTCGTCGTCGGGATCTCAGGAGACGAGGCGCCGGTGCCGCTCGGGCGGTTCACCGACAGGGAGTTCGACCTGCTCGGCTCCAGCTGCCACGAGCGGGCGGACGTCGAGGCCGCCGTCGACGTCGTCCGCGACGGCGCGGCCGCGCTCGGCGGCGCGCTCGGGCCGGAGTACGCGCTCGGGGACGCTGCCGAGGCCTTCGCGTTCGCGGGGGCCCACCCTGAGCGCGCGACGAAGGTGCTCGTCCGGGTCACCGGCTGACGGCTGGACCGGCGCACGGGGGGAGGCGATGGAAGGGAGAGTGGACGCGATGCAAGGGTCGGACAAGCGAGCAGCGACGATCTTCGACGTCGAAGGAGTGCGGGCGGTGGTCACCGGCGCCGCGAGCGGCCTCGGCTTCGCCATGGCGGAGGTGCTCGCCCTGAACGGGGCGAGCGTGCACCTGCTCGACTCGAACGGGGAGCTCCTCGAGGCGGCCGTGAAGGAGCTCGCCGGCGAAGGCGCCACGGTGAGCGGCGAGCTGTGCGACGTGTCCGACCCCGACGCGGTCGACCGGGTCTTCGGGGTCATCGCCGAGCGTGAGGGGGGTCTCGACGCCGTGTTCGCCAATGCCGGGATCTCTCGCGGCGCGGGCGTCATCGTCGAGGAGGGCCAGATCGAGCACGCCGACCGGAGCGCCTACCGGCAGGTGATCGACGTGAACCTCGACGGCGTCGTGTGGACCGTGCAGGCGGCAGCCAGCGCGATGCGGCCGCAGCGCCACGGTCGGATCGTCGTCACGGCATCCACCGCCGGTCTCTCGACGGAGGCCTTCTGCGGCTACGGCTACATCGCCGCGAAGGGCGGGGTCGTCAACCTCGTCCGCCAGGCCGCTCTCGACCTGGCCCGGGACAACGTGCTCGTGAACGGGATCGCCCCTGGGCCGTTCCACACGAGGATCGGGGGACCGAGCGGTGACGATCCGGACGTGGCGGCGTACTGGGCGAGCACCGTGCCGCTCGGCAGGATGGCCGACCCGTGGGAGCTGCAGGGGCTGGTCCTCCTGCTCGCGGCCCCGCGGGCGTCGACGTTCCTCACGGGCGCGATCATCCCGGTCGACGGCGGCACGCTTGTCGGGCCTCCGATCAGCGCCTTCTCCAGACCGGCCGGCGGCTTCGTTCGCTGAGGCGCCGCCGGGGCAGGGTGCCCGCCGGGGGGCGGCGCGCGCGGTGCTTCTCTGCGTCCCGGCTCAGCGCGAGCCGCCGACCCTTCGTTGCCACTCGACGGTCGCCTGGACCTGGTTGAAGGAGAAGATGTGGAGCCCGTCGATGTGCATCTCAGGGGAGACGAGCGCCTCACCGAGCCGACCGAGGAGCTTCTCGGGCTTGTAGAACCTGCCCCGCAGGAGGCTTCCGACGACGCCGTGCTGCTTGGACAGGTACCGCACCGAGGTTCCCACACCGATCCTCAACGAGAGGTCGAGGAGCTTGGCCGGGCTGATCGGCGGTGCGAGCCCCATGCGGAGCGGCAGCGTGATCCCCGCTTCACGCATCGACGAGAGCCAGGACACGAGCACCTTCGGGTCGAAGCAGAGCTGGTTGACCATGAAGCTCGCGTATGCCTGCTTCTGCTGCAGCGCCTCGAACAGCGCCTCGTCGGAGATCTTCGGGTGGCCCTCGGGGTAGCAGCCGACGCTGAGGGTGAGCCCGTGGTCCATCGTCGAGAGGTCCTCGATGAGCTCCGCGGCCGACGTGTAGCTCCCTTCGGGCTCCTCGGCGTCGCCCCCGATCACGTACAGGTCCTTCACGCCGATGCGCTGGAGCTTCTCCACGACCTCAGCGAGGTACGCCTTGTCCGGCACTTGGCGTGCGGCGAGGTGGGGACGGACCCGGTGACCGGCCTGCGTGAGCGACTCGGCGTAGTCGAGCGTCCGCTGGATCCCGAACTTGGCCGAGCAGGTGACGGCGACCGTGGTCTCCTTCGGGATCAGCGCCAGCTGCTCCTGCAGGCTCTTCATGGGGATGACCTCGACGTCCCCGGTGCGCGCCAGCGTCGCGATCCTCGCCTCGACGTCTTCGCGTGGTCCCATCAGCGTCGACGCGCGGCCGTCATGCGCTCTCGACCGCGGTGCCCTGGCGCCGCCAGCCGCCCGGGTACTCGCGCCGCACGACCTCGGAGAACGGGACGGGGCTGACCACGGCCCGGACCTCCTTCTGCTCGTGAGGCTGGACCGTGGTCTTGCGGGAGCCGCCGCCGGGCTCGCCCCAGACGACCCGGAGCTCCGTGCCGAGCTCGATGTCGTGGTCCACGGTCGCCAGCGAGAGCGCCCGCCGTTCGTTGGAGCTGTAGCCGGTGAAGAGCGAGAGGCCGACGACCGAGCCGTCCGCGTCGATGACGGCGTCGTAGTTGGATGAGCCGTAGTTGGCGTTCGGCAGGTCGAAGAACTGGTAGCCCGGCCCCTCCGTGTCGAGCAGCGAGGCCATGATGTCGGCCACGTCCTCGGCGTTCCAGGCCAGGGTCACCTTCTTGCGCTGGGTGGCGCCGTCGATCTTCTGGAGGGCGTCCTTCCCGATGAAGTCGTGGTCGAACTTGACGAACGCGCCGTAGCCGAGCTCCCAGGGGTTCAGGTAGTAGTCCTCGATGTTGTCCGACACGAAGCTGCCGGCGAGAGCGTTCGTCGCCTCGTAGCCGTCGACGGGGCACCATTCCCGATAGTTGCGGAGCTCCTCCCCCGTGTAGATGGCCGGGAGCGGCGAGGGGATCCAGCCCGACTCCAGCGTGTTCGAGGAGTAGGCCCGTGAGCCGCACGGCTCGATGCCGAACTCCTTTCCCGCCGAGAGGATGGCGTCGCGGATCTTCTCGTAGGTCCCGTACGGACCCCAGATCTCGAGGCCGGGGGCGCCCGACATGCCGTGGCGAAGCGTCCGAACCCGGTCTCCGGCGATGTCCATGTAGCCCATGTGGAAGAACTTGACCTGGTCGACGGTGCCACCGTTGAGCTTCTCGATGATCTGCCAGGCGGCCGGCCCTTGGATCTGGAACCGCCAGTACTTGCGGGTGACGGCCTTGCCGTAAGGGCGGGACGGCGACCGGTCGTCCTTCTGCACCTCGAGGCTCTTGTACCCCCCGTGCTCGGCCTGGAAGAGCAGCCAGTCCGCGACCGGGGCCCGGCCCACGAAGACGTAGTCGTCCTCGTCTTCGTGGAAGAGGATCCCGTCGCCGATCACGTTGCCGGCAGGGGTCGTGGGCACGAACTGCTTGGCCCGGTCCACGGGGAAGCTGGCGACGCTGTTGATGCCGGTGTCCGAGATCAGCTTGATCGCGTCCGAGCCCTTGATGAACAAGTTCACCATGTGGTGAGACTGGTCGAACAGCACCGCCGTCTCCCGCCAGGCGATCTGCTCGCGGCGCCAGTTGGTGAACTCGGCGGGCACCACCGGGTAGATGTACGCCCCGAGCTGGGAGTTGCGCAGGAGCTCGACCGTGTTCCCAGACTGGTCCAGCAGTTCCTGAAGGTTCTTTGCGCTCATCGATTCCTGCCTTCTTGGAGTGTCCGTCGGTTGTCGCTCATTCTCGGGCGTTTCTAGCCGCCCCCTCGATCATGCACCACCGTGCTCAGCCGGTCACCTCGAAGCCTTCGCCAGGGGCTCGGGGGGGGACGGGCTCTCCTCCGGCGTCGGCCGCGACGGTCCCGGCGCCGGCCGACCGGCGCCGGGCGGCCTTCCTCGGCGTCGCGCTCTGGTGCTCCCGACGTTCCCGCTCCACGGCCGCAGACAGTACGGGAGCCCGCGTGAACGTGCACGATCCGTCGCGCCCCTCCTACGGGTTGCCAGCGGGCCTCACGACGCCGAGAGCCAGCGGGCCTCACGACGCCGAGAGCCAGCGGGCCTCACGACGCCGAGAGGTGGCCGATGGGCGCGGTGTACGATGCGGCCACCCATCGCGACCACGTCGGGGAGGGTCGCGCCCGCTCGAGAGGTGGCGACGTGATCAACGTGGACGAGATCGTGGCGTTGGACGTGCACACCCACGTGTGGGCTTCGGTGGACGTCCCGGCCGGCTCCGGCGCCGAGCGCGTGGAGCACGGGTCGGAGGGCGCCGAGGCGATGGCGCGCTACTTCCACACCGACGTGGTCGCGGCCACGGTTCCCCAGATGGCCGCGTACTACCGCGAGCGCAAGATGGCCTGCGTGGCCTTCACGGTCGACGCGACCAGCGCCACGGGCGAGCCGCCGGCGGTGACGAACGAGGAGATCGCGGCGCTTGCCAGAGAGCACGCCGACGTGGTCATCCCCTTTGCCAGCGTCGACCCTCACGCGGGCATGGCCGCGGTGAAAGCCGCCAGGCGCCTCGTCACCGAGCACGGTGCGCGAGGGTTCAAGTTCCATCCGAACGCCCAGGCGTTCTATCCCAACGAGCGCGCGCTCTACGCGTTGTATGCCGCGATCGAGGAGCTGCAGGTGCCGGTGCTGTTCCACACCGGTCACACCGGTGTCGGCGCCGGGGTGCGCGGCGGCGGCGGCGTCCGGCTCAAGTACTCGAACCCGATGTTCGTCGACGACGTGGCGACGGACTTCCCGGACCTTCCGATCATCCTCGCCCACCCGTCGTTCCCGTGGCAGGACGAGGCACTGTCGGTGTGCCTGCACAAGCCGTCGGTCTACATCGATCTTTCCGGCTGGTCGCCCAAGTACTTCCCGCCGATCCTCATCCAGTACGCGAACACCCTGCTCCGTCACAAGATGCTGTTCGGATCGGACTTCCCCGTTCTCACGCCCGACCGGTGGCTCGCAGACTTCGAGAAGACCGCGATCCGCGACGAGGTCCGTCCGCTCATCTTGAAGGAGAACGCCTTGGCGCTGCTGAAGCTCGGGCGCGGCCCGGGGTCCCCGCCGGGCTGATGCCGCCGGGCTGATGCCGCCGGGCTGATGCCGCCGGGCGCTCCACGGGCTCCTTGCCGAGCTCGAGGCCGAGCGCGAAGACCGGTTCTGGGTCCTCGGGAGCCGCTCGGGCCCGACGCGCTCGAGGGCCGCCCGTCGTGCGGCCGCGCTACCGTGATGCGCGGGACGACCGACCGGGGGTGATGCCTGTGACCACGGACGGCGAGACGCGGGGCCTGCGGTGCATGCTCATGAGGGGCGGCACGTCCAAGGGCGCGTACTTCGTCGGTGACGACCTGCCGGCCGACCCGGCCGCACGGGACGACCTCCTGCTGCGCGTCATGGGGTCGCCCGACCCCCGTCAGATCGACGGCATAGGTGGGGCCCATCCGCTCACGAGCAAGGTGGCGGTCGTCGGTCCCTCCGCCGACCCCGAGATGGACGTCGACTACCTCTTCCTCCAAGTCGGCGTGGACCGGGCGTTCGTCACCGACCAGCAGAATTGCGGCAACCTGCTCGCCGGCGTGGGCCCTTTCGCAGTGGAGCGCGGCATCCTGACCGCTTCGGGGACCGAGGCGGTCGTGCGGATCCGGCTGCTGAACACCGGCGGCGGCACGGCGATCGCGACGTTCCCCGTGGAGCGTGGCCAACCCGTCTACAGCGGCCGGCAGGCCATCTCGGGGGTGCCCGGCACGGCGGCGGAGATCCGGCTCGACTTCGAGGGGACCGCCGGCTCCACCTGCGGACGCCTGCTGCCGACCGGATCGGTCGTCGACCGGCTCGCCGGGCTGGAGGTGACCTGCGTCGACAACGGGATGCCGGTCGTCGTCCTGCGAGCCACGGACGTCGGCGCCACGGGGCACGAGACGGTGGAGGAGCTCGAGGCCAACGCCGATCTGCGCGCCGTCGTCGAGAAGCTGCGATTGGAAGCCGGTGCGGCCATGGGCCTCGGCGACGTCGGCCCGGCGACGATCCCAAAGATGACCCTCGTGTCCACGCCGACGGCGGGCGGGACCCTCTGCACGCGGAGCTTCATTCCCCACCGGGCCCATGACGCGATCGGAGTGCTGGCCGCCGTCTCGGTGGCGACGGCTGCGCTGCTGCCGGGCACGCCCGCCGCCGAGGTCGCCGAGTGGGGGGACTCGGATCCGTCGGAGGCGGCCCCGACGGTTGTCGTAGAGCACCCCACCGGGACCTTCGACGCGGTGGTGGAGCTGGACCGGAGTGGTGCCGACCCGATCGTCATCCGAGCCGGCATCATCCGCACGGCTCGCAAGCTCTTCGACGGGGAGGTCTTTCCCCGGCCCGGAGACGAGAGCCAGCGGTGAACGACGCGGTGCCCGGCTCTCGCCGGCCCCGACTACCCGACCCCTCGCCGGCCACCTCTCGCCCCGACCCCTCGCCGCGTGCGCTCTGACGTGACCGACGTCGACGGCGTCGCGGCGCCGGGAGGGAGCGCGGTAGCCAGCCTCGAGGCGTAGACGCTCAGCGACGAGCGCCCTGATCGTCGAAGGCAGTCACCACCCGCGAAGCTCTGACGCCGGACGAGCCGACTCGCTTCCCGCTCCACACAGCGTGTGCTCGACCGGCGAGGTAGAAGGCTGCCCCCAGCGCGCCGACGAAGAACCCGATCGGCAGTGTGGTCAGGTACGACACTGCGATGGCGGACCAGATGGTGGCCAGCGAGAAGCACACGGCGAGGAGGACGGCCACGGAGGGATCGGCGGCGAACGAGCGCGCCGCGGCTGGGGGGCCGATCATCAGGCTGAAGATCAGCAGTGCCCCGACCACCGGCACGCTCATGGAGGTGACCACCGCCACGATCACAAGGAACGCCAGCTCGACATGGCTCGCGCGCACGCCGCGCGCGTCGGCCAGCTCGGGGTCGATCGACGTGAGCAGGAGGAGCCGCCAGAGGAGCACGACCGCCGCGACCGCCACGACGGCCAGCACGGCGGTGGGCAAGAGCTCGCTGCTCGAGACGCCGAGCACCTCGCCGAAGAGGAGGGAGTACGTCTCCGAGGCGTACTGGGTGCTGAAGCTCAAGAACAGCGCGCCCAGCGCCAGCATCACCACCATGGCCAGCGCCGTCGCCACGTCACGGCGGCCGCGCCTGGAGAGAAGGCTGATGCCCAGTGCGCCGGCGATCGCGAACACCAGCAGCCCGCCGACGGAGCTGGCTCCGATGAGGTTGGCCCCTGCGGCTCCGGCGAACGCGGCGTTGGGGACGGCGTGGGCGGCGAACGAGGATCCGCGCAGGACCACGAAGAACCCCACGACTCCTGCGACGACCGCCACGACGGTGGCGACGAGCCAGGCGTTGACCATGAAACCGGTGAACATCAATCCGTCCGAGACGCGCCGAGAGCGTCGGGGCCGCCGTGTGACGGAACGCCGGGGTGCGGGGCCGCGGCGGTCGTTTGGTCCGCCGAGCCGGCTCGCGCGCTCGCATTGCGCAGCCGGTGCGACCGGGCGACCTCGACCACCAGGTACGAGATCAAGATGACCGCCACGATGCAGAAGCTGACCGGCCATCCGTGGTCGACCGGTGGCCAGTAGTAGCTGTCGTAGGCGAGGAGGCAGCCGAGCCACGTGGCTGCCACGCCGATCGCCGCGGCGGATGCGGCGGCCGTGCCCGGTCGTTTGGTCATCCGCAGCGCGGTCGCGGCAGGCCCGACGAGGAGCGCCGTGCTCAAGATGGCCCCGATCGTGATCGCTGCGAGGGCGACGGTCGCCGCCATGGCAAGAAGGAAGACGGCGCCCGTGACGCGCACTGCGACGCCCCGCGAGGCCGCGATGTCGTCGCCGACCGAGCTCAGGAGCAGCGGACGGTAGAGCAGGAGGACGATGGCCAGCGCCCCCGCCGCGCTCGCCACGACAGCGGGGACGGTGGACGAGCTGATCACGAACAGCGAGCCGAAGAGCACGGAGATCGCCGCGCCCGAGGTGCTGTGGAGCGTGGTGTTGAAGTAGAGGAAGAGCGCCGAGGTTCCCAGGCCCGCCCCGAGCACGACGCCGGTCGCGACGTCCCGGCCGCGTACGCGGCGGACGCCGATGGCCTCCATGCACCCGGCGGCGACCAGGCTCATGCCGAGGAACCCGAAGAGCGGGCTGATGTTGAGGAGGAACGCCCCCGCGCCGCCGGCGGCGCTGATGTCGCCGAACGCGTGGCCCGCGAACGACTGACCGCGCAAGACCGCGAACACCCCCACCACGCCCGAGATCGCGGCGACGACGCCACCGACGAGCAGGGCGACCTGCACGGTCTGGCTCTGGAAGAAGCCGGGTTCCACGACGTGGGACCAGAAGCCGCCCACGCTCAGACCGCCGTGGCGCCGTCGATCGAGTCCTCCAGCTTTCCGCGCTCGGCGCTCAGCCCCGGGCTGGCGGCGACCAGGATCCGGCCGTGGAGCCGGATGACGTCCACGTGGTGCCCGTACAGCTCGGTCAGCACTGAGCTCGTCACCACCTCGTCGGTGGTTCCGCTGGCGACGTGGCCGTGGGCCACGTACACGACCCGGTCCACCACCGGGAGCAGCGGGTTCAGGTCGTGCGCCGAGATCAAGAACGCAAGCCCCTGATCCTTGGCGATCCGGGCGACGAGATCCACGACCTCCTGCTCGCTGCGGAGGTCCAGGTTGGCCAGGGGCTCGTCGAGCAGCAGGAGCTTCGGTCGGCTGATGAGCGCGTGGGCGATCATCACCCGTTGCTGCTCGCCGCCCGAGAGGCTGCCAACCCGCGCGTCGGCGAAGTGCGCGGCGCCGACGGCTTGGAGCATCTCGTCGACCAGCTCGCGGCGGCGCCGGGACGGGAGCGGCACTCCGAGCCGGTGCCCGTCCAACCCCAGCGCGACGAGGTCCCGCGATCGCAGCGGCATCTCGGGGTCCAGCGCGATCTTCTGCGGCACGTACCCCACCGACCGGTTTCTGCGAGGCCGCGGCTGGCCTGCGATCAGCACCCTTCCGGACGTTGGGGAGAGGAGGCCCAAGACGACCCGGAAGATCGTGGTCTTCCCCGCACCGTTGGCGCCGATGAGGCCGACGACCTCGCCGGGACCTATCCCGAACCTCACGTCCCGGAGGACCTCGCGGCCCGACAGCCAGACCCCGATCCCGTCGAGCTCCAGGACCGGAGGACCGGCCCCGGCCATCATGCCGGACGCGGGGTCGGCCACGTCTTCCCTCACAGCTTCGGCGACGACGTGCGGTGCGCGAGCGCGTCGTACAGCGCGTCGGCCTCGGCCAGCATCCAGGTCTGGAAGTGGTAGCCGGGGGTGGGCATGGTCTCGTAGACGCCGACCACCGGGATCCTGCTTGCCTGCGCGAGCTTCAAGAACGCCTCGGTCACCGAGCTGGTGACCTGCTCGTTGTAGACGAGCGCCCCCACCTTTCTCCCCGTCAGCAGATCGTCTTGGAGGGAGACGCCTTGTGGTGGCGGGTCGACTGTGTTCATGATGTCCGCCTGCAGAGCCCACGGCGTCATGTCGTCGACGCCTGCCGCCTGCAGCATGTAGTCGGCCACGGGCTCGGTGGTGGCCACCATTGCGTGGGGGAAGGCCGACTTGATCCTGGCGAGCTCCCGGTCGTAGGGCGCGAGCGAGGCGTCGAAGACCTGCAGGTCCCGCTGGAAGTACGCCGCATGAGCGGGTTGGAAGTGCGTGAGAACCTTGGCGACGGCCTTGGCCACGGCGGGCATGGTGGTCGGCTTGTACCAGAGGTGGGGGTTCGGGGTCGAATCAGGAAGACCCAAGAGGCGCTGGACGTCGATCACCTTTCGCGACGAGCTCGGTGACGCCTGCTCGATCCTTGTCATGAACGAGTCGTACCCGAGGCCGTTCTGGACGACCAGGCGGGCCGCGCCCACCTCCCGGGAGACCCGCGCGCTGGACTCGAAGGTATGGGGATCGGTGTTCGGGTTGCTCATGATCGCCGTCACCGTCACGTAGCGACCCCCGATCTGGGAGATGACGTCGGCGTACCCGTTCTCCGCGGCGACCGCCACGACGGTCCTGGGCTTGCCGCTCGGCGCAGCGCCCGCGAGGGGCGCAGTGGCGCAGGCCCCTCCGAGGAGGGCGGCGACGGCGGTGGCGGCGACGGCGGTGGCGGCGACGGCGGTCCTCGAGGGGCGTGACGTGGCTCGGATCCGCACGGACACTCCTTCTCTCTCCTGCTCTCTCCCGGCCCGGCACGGCCCGCCTGCCCGGCACGGCCCGCCTGCCCGGCACGGCCCGCCTGCCCGGCACGGCCTCTCGGGATCAGCAACGGAATGGTAATCACTCTTATATTACCCGGTCCAGTCGGAGAGCCGGGCGGAGGCGGCGCTCCGCCGAGCCGTGCGCGCGCACAGGCAGACGTTCGGCCTCGGGCGGGGTGAGCGACGGATCAGGCCGACTTGCAGTCGGGGCAGAGGCCCAGCAGTTCCACGCGGTGCTCGGTGACCCGGTAGCCCTGGGCGTCCCCGATCGCACGCACCGCCTCGCTCAGCGCCCGCTCCAGCCGCTCGGACGGCTCGACGTCCTCGACCTTGCCGCACGAGGCGCAGACCAGGTGGTGGTGGTGCCCGGAGAACTCCTCGGAGAGCTCGAAGAGCCCATGGTCGTCCGGGCCGGCGATCCGCCGGACCACGCCTGCATCGATCAAGGCGGTCACGTTCCGGTAGGCGCTCGACTGGGGCAGCCCGCGCGCGGCCTGCAGGATCTCCGGGACGGTGAGCGGTCGCGCCGAATCCGCCAGGGTCTCGACCAGGATCCGGCGCAGCCGCGTATAGCGCTGGTCCGACCCCGCCAGGCGCACGCTTATCGCGTCGTGGAGAGACGGCGAAAGGGCCATGACCGGCGACCCTAGGTGTCCGAGTGAGGGCAGCGGTGCACCATGGGCAACCCGTCGAGAGCGATGCGTGCCACGTGCACGTCGGCCCGGGGGCGTCCAGGTGCCGGGCGGGCGAGCTGGATGTGACCGACTCCACAGGCACGCCCCACAGGCACATGGTAGTGGGCGTCCATGCCTGAGCCGTCTCCGAGGAGCCGCTGCCGCTCACCAGCCGAGCTCACGCAGCCGGTCGTCGCCGATGCCGAAGTAGTGACCGATCTCGTGGAGGACGGTCCGGCGGACCTGTCGTCTTACGTCGTCCTCGGTCGTGCTGCGGGCGAGGATCGGCAAACGGAAGATCGTGATCCGGTCCGGCGTCACTCCCGTGTAGCCGAGCGTCCGTCTGGTGAGCGGGATGCCTTCGTAGAGCCCGAGCAGCGGGCTCTCTGGGGTGCCGTCCTCGATCGCGACGGCCACGTTGTCGATGCGGCTGCTGAACTCTCGAGGCAGGGAGTCGAGAGCTTCCGACACCATCTCCTCGAATCGGTCCTCGGTCACGTCGACCATGACGTCGTCTTCGCGCTGGCCTGCGGCGTGAACCGATCCGTCCGCCGAAGGGATCGACTGCTCGACCGCTCGCAGTCAGCCGAGCACGGATCCGAAGAACTGCTCCGTGGCCTTCCAGTGCCGATCGGCCGCGGCTTCGTCGTAGCTCGCGTTGTCGGGGACGGCGAAGCCGTGGTGGGCCTGATAGGTCTCGATGGTGTGGACGACGCCGGCCTCGCGCAAGGACTTCTCGAGCAGGTCCTTCTGCTCGTCGGAGAACGACTGGTCCTCGATCGCCCCGGCGACGTACACCGCTGCCTTGATGTCCCGAGCCTTGTGGTGGGGGCTGTTGGGGTCGTCGGCCTTGGCGAGGTTCCCGCCGTGGAAGGACGCAGCCGCGGCGATGCGAGCGCCCAGGTTCGCAGCGGTCACGAGCGAGAGCCGCCCGCCCATGCAGTAGCCGGTGGTGCCGACGCCACCCTCCTTCTCCGGCAACGAGCCGAGGTAGTCGACGAAGGCGTTGGCGTCGCGCACCACCATGTCCACGGCGTAGCCCTGCATCATGCCCATGATCTTCTCTGCCGACGCCTTTGTGGAGAACGCCGTGCGCATGTCGAAGGGGTCGTACGGTCCTGTGCGGTAGTAGAAGTCGGGAACCAGGACCACGTAACCGAGACCCGACAGCCGCTCACCCATTTGCCGCATCGAGTCGCGCATCCCTCCGGCGTCGGGAAACATGATCACCGCGGGCCAGGGGCCACCTCCCCCGGGAACGCTGAGTGCAGCCGGGCAGGTGCCGTCTGCCGTCTCGATCTCCACCGTGCGCTGGGTCATCGCGGCTCCCTTCGTGCTCTTCAGGGCCGACCCTACCGAGTGACGTCGCCGCCATTCCAGGCGGTGCGGAGCGCCGTCGCCGATGTAGACCGCCACCGGCGTGCGGGGCGCGGGTACAACAGGGCCCAGTGCGCAGGGCCTGGCTTGTCATCGTGCCCGCATGGGCAGACCGCAACCTCAAGGTGATCCTTGCCGCCCGCGTGGGGATGAGCGTCGGACGGTCGATCGCCTCGGTCGTCACCGCCCTCTACCTCGCCGCGATCGGTTTCTCCGCCATCGAGATCGGCGCGCTCTTCGTCGCCGTCACGGTGGCCTCCGCCGTGATGAGCACGGTCGTCGGGTTGCTCGCCGACCGTTGGAGTCGCAAGCTTTTCCTCGTCGCCATGCCCCTCGCCGCCGCGGCCGCCGCCGTCGTCTTCGCCGAGGTGCGAATGACCGGGCTGCTGTTCGCCTCGGCCGCCCTTGGCTCGTTCGGACGGGGCTCGGGCGCCGGTGCCGGCAACGTCGGCCCCTACCAGCCGGCGGAGGCCGCGATGGTGGCCGACGGCGTCAGCGCCGAACGGCGTGCCGACGCCTTCGGCCGGGTCGCCTTCGCCTCCAGCCTCGGAGCTCTCGTCGGAGGGCTCGCCGCCGAGGTCGTGCGCACCACGCCCCACATGTCCGCAGGCGACGCGACCGCCGCGTACCGGCCTGCGTTCCTGGTCGCCTCCGGTGTGGCCGTCGTCGCCGGAGTGCTCGCACTCCTGCTGGAGGAGCCCGCCCGCACGTCCGCGCGGGACGAGGTTCGCCGCCCGCGGCTCGTGTGGCCCCGTCGATCGTGGTCCGCGCTGTGGAGGTTCTGGCTGACCAACGCGGCCAACGGGGCTGCCATCGGCATGCTCGGCCCTTTCGTGAGCTACTGGCTCTACCGTCGCTACGGGTCGACTCCCGGGGAGATCGGCCTGATGTTCGCCGTCGTCAATCTGGGAACGCTGGCGTCGGCCCTCATGGCGGCGCACGTCGCCCGCCTGCTCGGCACGGTCCGCGCCATCGCCGTCATGCGTGCGGTCGGCGGAGTCTTGGTCGTGCCGATGGTGCTCGCTCCGGCCTTCTGGATCGCCGGAGCCGTCTACCTCGTCCGGATGTTCGTCCAGCGGATCGGTCTGCCGCTGCGACAGTCGTTCACCCAGGACATGGCCCACCCAGAGGAGCGGGCGAGCGTCGCGGCCCTCTCGAACCTGCCCGCCCAAGCGACCATGGCGGGCGGCCAGGCGATTGCCGGCTACCTCTTCGACGAGGTGAGCCTCTCCGCGCCGTTCGAGCTTGCGGGTGCGCTCCAGGTGGTGAACGCCGCCCTGTACTGGTTGCTCTTCGCCGCGCGTCCGCCACGCCCCGTGGTGGTGCAGGACACGGGCGTCGCGATCCCGCCGTTCACACCCGAGGTGGTGGACGCCCAGTTGACAGCTGACGCCCCACCGACAGGTACGTTCCTCGTGCGTGAGCGTGATGCCGAGTAGACGCGCCGCACCGGCGAGGCCGTCGATGCGATGACGCACGCACCGAGCCCCGGCTTGGTGGCCACCGACCGCAACGGACCGCTGGACCTCCCAGACCCCCCGGCTCCTCCCGCACCAGCGCGAGGTCGTCTCCCATGTGCCGGCGGTCGCCTCGGGGTCGCCTCGGGTTGCCACGCCGCTCGTGTCGGGGTCGCCTCGGGGTCGCCTCGGGGTCGCCTCGGGTTGCCACGCCGCTCGTGTCGCGGGTCGCAGCGGCCCGCGGCCCGAGCCGTCCGGCTTCGATCTCGACTGGGTGCCGAAGGTGCGGGGCTGGGCCGAAGCGGCACGACCTCGGTCCCGGACCGCGTTGCGGCTCGCGACCGCGTCGGCGAGGCTGTGGCGATGCCGCGGCGCCTCGTCCTGTGGGACATCGACGGCACCCTTCTCAGGACCGGACCGGTAGGACGCCTCGCGCTCGAGCTCGGCGCGTGCCGGGCCGCCGGGCTCGAGCACGTTCCGCAGGTCGAGATGAGCGGCAAGACCGACCCTCAGATCGTCCGGGAGCTCCTCAGCGAAGCGGGTCTCTCGTCCCGAGAGGTCGACCGCGTGCTGCCCCTCGCGCTCTGTGAGGCCGAGCGCTACCTCGCCGCGGAGTCCGCCAGGATCCGTGACGAAGGCGCAGTCAACCCCGGCGTGCGTGAGCTGCTCCAGGCGCTGTCTGGCGTGGGCGGGGTCCGCCAGAGCCTTCTCACCGGCAACATCGCGGCGAATGCCCTGCTGAAAGTGGGCGTGTTCGGGCTCCAGCGCCATCTCGACCCCGAGGTCGGCGCCTACGGGACAGACCACCCCGAGCGCGACAGCCTCGTGCCCATCGCGCTGGAGCGGGCGAAGGAGCGTCGGGGGGAGACCTACCAGCCCGACGAGGTGTGGGTGGTCGGGGACACGGTGCGAGACTTGAGCTGTGCGAGAGCAGGCGGGGTGCGCTGCCTGCTCGTCGGCACGGGCCACGACGGCTTCGACACGGTCCGCACACTCGAGGCCGACGCGGTCGTGGAGAGCCTCTCGGACACGGGCCTCGTCCTCGAGATCCTGGCCGGCGGCTCGGGGCCCGGCAACGGCTGATCCTGGCCGGCGGCTGATCCCCGCCGGCGCAGATGATCCCCGCCGGCGCAGATGATCCCCGCCGGCGCAGATGATCCCGCCGGCCGCGGTCCGTCGGAGAGGTGTCCGATCCGAGCACGAAGGGGGAGTCGCCATGACCGAGACCACGAACGTCGTCTCCGTGACCCGAAGGATCCCGGCGGCAGCGTCGCGGATCTTCGCCGTGCTCGCCGACCCGGCCCGCCACCCGGAGATCGACGGGTCGGGGATGGTGCGCGCCGCTCTCTCTGCGGGACCAGTGCGTGAGGTCGGCGGCTCCTTCGTGATGGCGATGCACAACGACGAGATGGGCGACTACGAGATGACGAACCACGTGGTGGCGTACGAGCAGGACCGTGTGATCGCGTGGGAGCCGGTCATGTCCGCCGCGTCACGGGAAGAGGACGCCGCCGATGTGGGCAGTCCCGCTCGTCACCGCTGGGGCTACACGCTCGTCTCGGTGGGCGCGGATCTCACGGTCGTCACCGAGACCTTCGACTGCACCGAGTCTCCCGAGTGGCTCCAGCAGGCAGTCCGCGGCGGCCAGCGGTGGGTCGACGCGATGGCGGCCACGCTCGAGAAGCTCGCGACGGTCGCCGCTCCCGCCAGCGAGCCCTGACGTCCGTCGCCCCGCTGCGCCGCTCGGTACCATTCGTGGCCGTGGCGGTCACCTCAGCCGCGCTGGCAGCGGATCTCGAGCCGTACCGGCGGGAGCTCACCGGCTACTGCTACCGGATGCTCGGGTCCGGTTTCGAGGCAGAGGACGCAGTCCAAGAGACTCTGGTGCGCGCGTGGCGGCACGTCGGCGACTTCGAAGGCCGTTCGAGCGTGCGGTCGTGGCTGTACAAGATCGCGACCAACGTCTGCATCGACATGAGCCGCCAGGTCCAGCGGCGCGCCCGGCCGATGGAGATGGGACCGTCCTCGCCGCCCGACGAGACGATGCTGGGGCCGCCGCTGCCGGAAGCCGCTTGGGTCACGCCGATCGCCGACGACCGCGCCGGCCGCGCGTACGGCGACCCCGCGGAGCTCGTCGAGTACCGCGAGTCGATCCGCCTGGCGTTCATCACCGCCCTCCAGCACCTTCCGCCGCGTCAGCGCGCGGCGCTCATCCTCTGCGAGGTGCTCCGGTGGTCCGCGGCCGAGGCGGCCGAGCTGCTCGCCACGACGGTCGCAGCGGTCAACAGCGCGCTCCAGCGCGCACGCGCGACGCTGGCCGCGGCACCGGGGCCTTCCCCGTCGGGGCCGCTCGACGAGGTGGATCCTGAGCTCCTCTCGCGCTACGTCGGCGCCTTCGAGCGCTACGACGTCGACGCGCTCGTCGCGTTGCTGCACGAAGACGCCGTCCAGTCGATGCCCCCCTTCGCGCTGTGGCTCCAGGGCGCGGAGCAGATCGGCGCATGGATGATGCAGCCCGAGCCGAGCCACTGCCGAGGATCGCGGCTCGTCGCCACCTCGGCCAACGGGTGCCCGGCCTTCGGCCAGTACCGCGTCGACCCCGGCGGCGGTTACGCGCCGTGGGCTCTGCAGGTGCTCGAGATCTCGGGCGGGAAGATCGTGGAGATGGCGATCTTCCTCTCCTTCTTGGATCCCGAGCGGCTGTTCCCGGCGTTCGGCCTTCCGCTCCACCTGGACGCCTGAGCGGGACGGACTGGAGAGCCACCCTCGGATCCCGGCCACGAGACCAACGCCGACGACGCGCCACGAGACCAACGGTTGCGGACCTCGTCGGCGTAGAACAGGGTCTCGACGACGAGGACGTCCCCACGCGGCCGGACGGCGGCGAGGTGCTGCTTCTCGCGAAGGTTGCTGCTTCTCGCGAAGGGTGCTGCTTCTCGCGAAGGAAGAAGGTGGTGATCGCCACCTTGTTGGTGCGCAGCATCGCCTCCCGCAGCATCGCCTCCCGCAGCATCGCCTCCCGCAGCAGCCCGTAGGCACGCTCGGCGCCGGAGCCGGCGCCCTTGGCGAGAGGGGCCAGGCAGTAGGTCCGGTCGAAGTAGACCGGGTCGATCTCGGCGAGGTCCACGACGGCGGAGACGTCGACGGTCTTCGAGCGCCCCGGCGCGACCGAGGTGACCTCGTCCTGGCTGAGGAGCACCTCCTCGCCTCCGCCCAGGTCGTAGCCCTTGGCGATGTCCTGGTAGGGCACCTCATCGCCGGTCCGCTCGTTGACGCGCCTGCTGCGGACCCTGTCGGAGGTGCCCGTCGGAACTGGTTGAAGCGGATCGACCTCTCCTCCATGGCGGTAGAGAGCGCCACTGGCACGTTCACCAGGCCGAAGCCGAGCGACCCGGTCCAGACGGCTCTGGCCACTGCCGCCCCTTTCCTCTCACCTCGTCCGACCGGGCCAATGGAAGCAGTGAACCGACACCCGACACCCGAGGCCCGTGGCGGCGTCACGCCCGCATGGGCGGGTGGCCGCGACGGCGCCGCCCGTGACCCGCCGGCGGCCCCCATCCACCACCACGTCACATCCGCTTGCGATGCTTGGGGCGTGGGACGGACCGAGGTACGCCACCTGACCCTCGTCGTGGGCGCGCGCGTCGGCGAGACGTGCTGCCCCCCGAGCGGGTCGACGGGCTCGCGGACGCCACTGCGGAGGCCGAGGAGGATGGGGTCTCCGAAGGGCTGGTCGCCGCGGAGGTCGCCGCGGCGTTGGCAGGGGCGACCGACGGGGTGCTCGCCGCGGCGCCCCTCACGGTGCCGATGGCGCTCTCGGTCTGCATGGTGCGCCACGAGGCAGGGACCGACGGGCTGATCGCGGCCATGCAGTCGCTCCGCCGCGCGGTCCTCGCGGTGTCCGGCCTCGACCCGCGCAGCGAGCCGGTCCCGCTGGAGGCCGGCGATCCCCGGACGGCCGCGCTCGGGCTCGCCGAGCACCTGCGGGGCCTCCTCTTCAGGGCGGCGCGCGCGTGTGCCGCCGCGCCCGACGACGTCGCGGAGGCCGCGGCCTCGCGGCTCGCCTAGCCTGGGCGGACGCCGCTCGATTCGTACCGCTCCAAGCGTCATCCGGGTCGCACCCCCGAGCCGGTGGCGCCCGCCGGTGCCGCGGTCAGTGGGCGCGTGAGCGGGGCGCCGACCTTCGTGATCCAAGAGCACCGCGCCCGCCGCCTCCACTGGGACCTGAGGCTGGAGCGTGACGGCGTCTACGTGTCGTGGGCGGTGCCCAAGGGCCTCCCCGCAGGCCGGTCCACGAACCACCTCGCGGTGCACGTCGAGGACCACCCGCTCGAGTACGGCTCGTGCGAGGGCTCCATCCCGGCAGGCCAGTACGGCGCGGGCGAGGTCACGATCTGGGACGAGGGCACGTACGAAGGGACGAAGTGGACCGGCCGGGAGGTGAAGTTCCACCTCGGCGGGACGCGGGTCGACGCACGCTTCGTCCTCATCAAGACCTGCGGCGACGACTGGATGATCCACCGCGAGGACCCGGCGCCCGACGGCTGGGAGCCGATCCCCGAGCTCGTCAGGCCGATGCTCGCGGTGGCGGGCGCCCTGCCCGAGGAGCGCGGCGTCGACTGGCGCTACGAGTTCAAGTGGGACGGGGTCCGCACGATCGCGTACGTCGAAGGCGGACGCGTCCGCCTCGTCTCACGGGCCGAGCGCGAGCGGGCCGCCGCCTATCCCGAGATCGGCAAGCTCGGCGACGCGCTCGGCTCGCGTCAGGCGGTGCTCGACGGCGAGATCATCGCGCTCGGCGCAGACCGACGGCCGAGCTTCGAGGCGCTCCAGCCGCGCATGCTGGTGGACGGCGCCCCGCGCGCTCGCCGCCTCACTGCGACGACGCCGGGCACCTACATGATCTCCGACCTCCTCGCCGTCGCCGAGGCTGGCGGCCTCGAGGGCGTCGTCGCCAAGCGCGCCGAGAGCCCTTACCAGCCCGGGCGGCGCAGCGCCGACTGGGTCAAGGTGAAGCTGGCGCGGACCCGGAGCGTCGTGATCGGCGGCTTCACGGAGCCGAAGGGCTCGCGGGCGGGTTTCGGCGCGTTGATGGTCGGGATCCCCGGACCCGAGGGGCTCGTGTACTCGGGAAAGGTGGGGACCGGGTCGAGCGAGCTGGCCGTCGCCGGGATCCTCGCCCGGCTGAGATCCCTGCGTCGCAGCCGCCCGCCGTTCTCGACGTCCGTGCCGGCCGCCAACGCCGCGGGCGCGACGTGGGTGGAGCCGGAGCCCCTGGGGGAGGTGCGCTTCAGCGAGTGGACGCGCGCGGGCCGGCTGCGGCAGCCTTCATGGCTGGGGCTGCGCGACATGCGTCCCGCCGACGTGGTCCGCGAAGCCTGACCGAGACGGCCCGTGGGTCCCGAGACCAGGACGGAGACCGAGGTGGAGGGGCGCCACCTCGTGCTCACCAATCTCGGCAAGGTGCTCTTCCCGGAGGCCGGCTTCACGAAGGCCGACGTCGTCGACTACTACGTGCGGATCGCGCCGGTGCTCCTGCCGCACCTGGCCGGCCGTCCGGTCACCTTCGTGCGCTGCCCCGACGGGGTGGACGGGGGGTGCTTCTTCGAGAAGCGTCTTCCGCGCGGCGCTCCGGAGTGGCTCCGGGCCATCGACGTCCCGCGCTCGAGCCGCACGGACGCGCCGGCGATCCACGCGCCGGCGATCCACGCGCCGGCGATCCACGCGCCGGCGACCCACGCGCCGGCGATCGCCGACCTGCCCTCGCTCGTCTGGGCCGCCAACCTGGCCGTGCTGGAGCTGCACGTGCCCCTCTGGCGGAACCGGCCACCCGGCGGGCACTGGCGGTTCGACCGGATGGTCTTCGACCTCGACCCGGGCCCGCCGGCGACGATCGTCGAGTGCTGCGCCGTCGCCGAGGTCCTGGTGGACGTCCTCGCCGAGAGGGGACTCTCGACCGTCCGCCCGAAGACCAGCGGGAAGAAGGGCCTCCAGCTCTACGTGGCGCTCGAGCCTCCTCGTACCCCGGAGTCGGTGCGCGAGGAGGCGATGGGGATCGCGCACGCCGCCGAGCGCGACCACCGGGACCTCGTCGTGGCGAAGATGCGCAAGGACCTCCGCCCGGGGAAGGTCTTCATCGACTGGAGCCAGAACGTCCCCGCGAAGACGACGGTGGCGGCGTACTCGTTGCGAGCGCTGGCCCGGCCGTCGGTGTCCACCCCCGTCACCTTGGAGGAGGTGGCCGCCTGCGCGGCGGGCGGCGACCCGCAGTCGCTCCGGTTCGGGCCCGCAGAGGTGCTGGCCCGCGTCGAGCGGCTCGGCGACCTCTTCGCCGCCGGGTGAGCGTGCCCGGCCCTGGGTCCCGCCGGGCGTGGATGTTCCACCGAGGACGACGGCGACAGCCCCCCTCGCCCCCGCCGCGCGGACTTTCGGCCCTACCGGACGGGCGGGGCGGCGGGAGGCTGGCGTTGGAGCGTGACGCCAGCTCGAGGAGGCCGGTCTCGGCGGCCGCCCGGCCGGGCCGGGCGAAGGGAAGGTCGATGTCCAAGCACGTGCGATTCTTCGGAGAGATCGGGGCCGGCGACGTGGCCCTCGTCGGGGGCAAGAACGCGTCACCGGGGGGGATGTACCGCTCGCTCGCAGCCCACGGCGTGCTGGTGCCGAACGGCTACGCGTCGACGGAGTGGGGCGCTTCCGGCCGGGCGATACCCTGGTCGCCGACACGACGACGCCCGGCTGGGAGCCGGTCATGACGACGTCCGCTGCCGTCGTCACCAACCGCGGCGGGTGCACCGGGCACGCGGCGATCGTCGCACGCGAGCTCGGGATCCCCGCGGTCGTCGGAACGGGCGATGTGACCGTCGAGGCGCCCCCGGGGGAGGAAGTCACCGTGTCGTGCGCGGAAGGAGACGAGGGGCGCGCCCATCGGGGGGCAGTCCCCTTCGGCGTGCCGCGGATCGAGGTCGCCGACATCGATCGGCCGCGAACCAAGGTGATGGCGCCCTCGGACTGCTCCGACTTCGCCGAGTACCTCG
>JAKATH010000092.1 GCA_021828055.1 Actinomycetes bacterium | reverse complement strand
TCTGGGCTCCCCTCGTAGTCGGAGAGGTGGGCGACGGTGTTCCACTCGTGGAAGATCGCGACCGGGTGCACACCTGCGCCGAAGGCCTTCTCGCAGGCGGCCACCCAGCCGTAGCGGGCGTCGATGAGGTACTCGGTGAAGAGCCGGAGGTCGACCTGGTAGCCCCGGATCGTCGACAGGGCGAGGTGGCGCTCGGCGGTCAGGGTCAAGATCCACTCCTCGACGTGGGCCGGACGCCAGTTCCACGGGTAGTCGTTGGTGGTGGCCGCGAACCGGCGGACCAGTTGCTCACGCCCTTCGATCGTTTCCTCACGCAGCCCTCGGGCCAGCTGCTGGGCCCGCCAGCCGCGCAGCATCGCCTCGAGCATCGCGTCTTCGGGGCGTAGCTGGGCTACCCCGGAGATGAGCTCGAGCTGTGCAGAACCTGCGAGATCCCCGCGCGCCAACCCTCCACCTCTCTCCCGTTTGGAGGTGGCATCCTGCATCAGATGGGCTTACGCCGCAAGCGTGCAGGTGAGCCTTTGTGGACAGATGTCCGGCGTGTGGCATTGGCAGCGCTTTTTGACCAGCGATCCTCGCGTCAGGCGCAACTTCTGAGGGTTGTGGTAACCGCGCGCGATGCCGATGTTCACGTGGCGCAGCACGATGGTCCCGAAGGACTCCTCCAGCGGCTCGTCGGCCGCGCACAACCGCACGCTGGCTTGGCGGAGCTCGTCTTCGACCCGGAATGCGACCGAGGAGTTGCGCGACAGGCGGGAGATCGACTCCACGATCACCCGGTCGAAGCGCGCCGGCCGGCGGGACGCGTCGGCGAGGAGGTCCTGGAGCCCGCCGTCTCGGGGGATGGGGATGTCGAAGCCGGCGAGTCCGCCAGAGCCCCGGGCCGCGTAGGTGCGGGTGCCCGACTCGATGTCGTAGTAGTGGGCGACGATCCGCCCGCCGGCCTCGGCCACCTGGCGCTCGGCGTTCTGCAGTTGGCGGGGGAAAGAGAGGGTCGGGTCCTGCTCGTCTTCGGTCGACACCCGCCCGTACCAGGCGTAGCGGGGCGTCGGGCCGGCGGGCGTGGTCATGGCGGGACCTCCTCGCCCTGTCCTACCTCCACCTCGCCGACCGAAGCGAGCAGGGCTGAAAGCGCCCGGCCCTGGGCCGCCGCCAGCGCCCGGCCGGCATCGCCTCCCACCAGGCGGACCTGGCACCGGACGGTCAGGGCCGAGCCGGTAGTCGCGGTGTCAGGATTGGCGGGCTCGGGAGCATGGCGGGCGCAGACCTCGGTACTGGCGAGACGACGAGCGGTCATCGGTTGGCCCTCGCGGTGACGGTGGCGAGCTGGGCCAGCGGCCGGCGGGGAGCGTCGCCCCCGACCGCCAACCAGATGGCGTCGGCGGGATTGCCCGTCCCGGCGACGGCGGTCGCCACCGGAAGTGCGGTGGCGCCGAGCGCCTTGCGCAGCCCCGGCTCGCGCCCGGGCTGGGCGAGCCAGAAGAGGAGCGGGCGGGCGGCGCCGTCAGCCTCGGCAAGGTCTCGGTAGCCGGCGAGCTTGTCGGCGACCCGGGAGAGAGGCTCGCTCCCGGTGTCGTGTTCCAAGTAGAACTCGACGCGGCCCCCGGACTCCCCCCAGATGCCGTAGGCGTCAGGACGGACGAGCTCACCCCACTCGGCCGCGCAGCGGCGCTCTGACCACCAGGCGACCACCTCGGCATCGGGGCGCTTGCGCGCTGCCTTGTGCAGCGCGCAGAAGAACCCGTTCACCCCAAGGGTGTGGTTCGTGCGCTGCCCGGCGGCCAGTGCCACGACTCGGTCCCGGAGCACCGAAGGTCGCGGTGCTTCGACGCCGCGCTCGGCCGCGACGAGGGCGGCGGCGATCGGTCCGAGGCTGTAGCGCCAGGACTCCGAGCCCGTCGGTCGCAGCGGGCGGAAGCGGTCGAGGACTCCGAGGCGCCAGAGCGCGACGAGTCGGTGCTGGGTGGAGACGAGGCTCGTGAAGCACAGGTCGCAGACCTGCTCGGTAGTGAGGACCCGGTGCTCCCACAGCACGCGGCAGAGGAGCCGGTCGCGTTCGGTGAGGCGGCCGAAGATGTCGAGCGCCGATGCGCCGCCCCGCCGAGAGGAAGAAGAAGCAGTCATGGATTGCTCCACGAGTCGGGGTCATCGGACGCCGGGGTGGGGAGCCGCCCACGCTGGCGGTCCTGGTGGGGTGCCCGCGGCGTCTCAGGGACGCCGTCCGAGACGTCAGGCGAGACGCCGGACGAGACGCCGCCAGAGCTGCCGCCGGCTTTGCGGCGATGCGCGCGTCGTCGGACGAGCAGATCATGACGGCGATCGGTTCGGCTGTGCCCGGCGTTCTCCCGGGCGTGCTCCCGAGCATCGGCCACCCGTCCCGCTTCGCCCCGTGGCATCGGTCGCGTCCGCAACGTGAAGGCGTGGAGGTCACGGCCGCCGACCACCAACCGGCAGGCGACTTGGTGGGCGTCGAGATGGCAGAGGTCGTAGGGCTTGACGTATGGCTCGGTATGGCGGGCGAGCACCCTGGCGTCCTCGGGGGAAACCGAGAAGTACACCTTGTTGCGGGCATTGGCCGAGGCCGCCTCGAAGAGGTCCTTCGGGAGCTGGCCGAGGTGCTGGTGGGCCAGAACGACCGAGAGGTGGTAGCCGCGCGCCTCTGCCAGCACGTCGTCGATGGCGGTCGGGAGGGCGAGGAAGTTCTGGCACTCGTCGACGTACAAGGTGGCGTCGGGGCGGACATGCTCGTCGGCCCGGGCGGTCGTCGCCCGCCAGACCGCGGCGACGAGGAGGGCTCCCACGAGCCGGGCGGTGTCCTCGCCCAAGGTGCCCTTGGGCAGACGGGCCAAGAGCAGCCCTCCAGCGAGGACCTCCGTCATGTCGAAGCTCGAGGTGGCCGAGCCGAAGAGGTCGCGGGCGAAGCGCCGAGCGAGCACAGCCCGAAGCTTGTTCATGATCGGCCCGATTACCTGGGCCTGGCCAGCAGGGGTCATGGCGTCGTAGGTGTCCCAGAACCCCTTCAGGCCGGACCGCTCCGAGAGCCCGGCGACGAGCGGCGCCCTGAAGCGCCGGTCGGTCAAGAGCAATGGGACATCGGCCAAGGTGGCCCCGGGCAGGCGCCTGAGGGTGGAACACGCCGACCGCAAGACGTCTTCGGTCCGGGGTCCCCACCAGGCAGAGAAGATCCGGGCGAAGACCGACACCACGTGGTCGACCGCCACCTCGGCCGGTTCGCCCTCCAAGACGTTGAGTGCCGGCGGCGCCTCGGTCTCCTTCGGGTCGATGAGCACCAGGCGTTTCAGTGCCCGCTCGGGGAGGCGGGCGAGGAGATCTTCGACCAGATCGCCCTTGGGGTCGATAAGGACCACCCCGCGTCCAGCTTGCATGTCGGCGAGCGCCAGGTTGGCGAGGAGCGTCGACTTTCCTGATCCCGTCGCGCCGACCACGTGGAGGTGGTGGCGACCGTCTTCGACCCCGAGGGCGACGGCCTCGGGCGAGCCAACCTCGCTGTCGCGGATCACGCGGACGCCCGCGTCGTCAGAGCCAGTCATCGTCGTCCTCCTCGACGCCTTGGCGCCATGGCCCAACGACGACGCCGGACGGCGGGGCGACCGCGGCCGCGCCGGCGTAGCTCAGCCCGGGGGTGGCTTCGTCGGAGGGCAGGTGAGCCAGCGCGGCCAGCTCCGAGAGCCCGAGCAAATGGCCGCGCCCGAACGCCCGTCGTTCGAGATGACGGCGACAGCCGAACCGGCGGCGCGAGACGAAGTGGTTGTCTCCTGAGTAGACGCCGAAAGCGGAGGTCACCTCTCGGGCGCGCCCACGCAGGCGCCTCCGACTCGCTCGATCAGCTACTTCCGTTGAGACGGCGTATCGGACGACGACGTCGAACACCGGCAAGTCACTCACCTTGTCCACCGCACGGCGGACCTCGGCTGAACGGATCGGATCAGGTCGCGGCGCTGGCGCCGCCGTCCGCCAGGTTGCGATGAGTCTCGACACCAACGCGGTCGGCTTGCCTGCGTGCAGCGCTCTCGTCGCTCGGGCAAGAGCGCGTCGCTGGTGCGAGCTGGCCGGCCGCGCGAGTACCTGTACGATGGCGCGCTCACCGTCGTGGTGAATTTCCATCGCGCCGAGGACATTTCGAAGGGGATCGGCCGTCTGGTCGGCCCACAGCGATCGCCAAGCCGGTCCAGCCACGCGCAGCTCGCCACAGATGACGAACCGTCCCGCAAGCGATTTGGATCTCGCCTGATGGTGCGCACACTGTGCACCGGGCCAAGCCGAAGAGACCGCGCGAGCGACGGACGACGGTGATACGTCCGGTGAGACGAAGAACCGCAGGCTCGTCTCGTTCGAGGAACTGTCGATCTCGAACGCTATGTGCGCCGGCGGAGTCGGCGCCGGCCGGCGAGCACCGAGTGGATGTTGCGCCAGAAGACAGGCGCTCGCTTCGGATCGACCGTCGCCGGCAGTCTCACCTCGACCAAATGTCCGCCCGCCGAGGGACAGAAGCGGCCGAGCAACTGCACCACCTTCCAGCCGACGATGAAGACGACGATGACAACGACGCCGGGCAAGGCGAGGTGGCCGACATGGTCGAAGACACGGAGAACGTGATGGACCAACTCCGAGGTCTCCTGACCGGGGTGGACGAGGTAGCGGCCCAACGGTGAGTTGGCCGGGTTGGATGGGACGGATGACGTCGGTGACGGCGGTGGTGCCTGGGCGATGATCATGGCGTGGGTCGGAATGGTGTGACCTCCTTCGTGGTCGAGACGGCTGGCGTGGGGGACGTCCCGACGCTTCGGCAAATAGGGCTGGAACGGCGGTGCTTGGACATGGGCGTCGCGTGTCGAGGCGCTCTGCACTGCCCCACCCGGTAAATAAGGCCGACATGGCCGTCTTTGGACAAACCACACGCGGACCGCAGGCGCCACCGGGCGGTGACGAGCGCTTGCGGCTTGGCAGCGACGCCGGAGGGCGCCCCGGTGCTCGCCGAGCACGCCGCGTGCAACTCGCGAAAGCCACACATAAGAACAGGGGGGTCCTCGGCTAAAGCCCGAGAAGACGTCCGGATTTGAGACAAACCTCGCTGATACACTGCGGAGACAGTGCGCGCCTATTTGTCCAGGACCAGCCTGGCGGAGGAGTTCGAGGCCGAGGGTCGATCTGTCGAGGGCGCTCTGGTCCGTGGCCAGGCGGCACGCCTCGCGCCGCATCGGGCCGCCCTCATCGAGTCGCTCTGCGCCATGCGGCGCGACGCAGAACTGGCCCTCCACCAGGCGATCTACGAGGCCAACCAGGACGGATGCTCATGGCGACTGCTCGCCAAGTACACCGACATGTCCTGGCAGACCCTGCACCGCCGCTACCGAGGGCGTCCCATCCGGATGAGGCCTCCGCCCGAACGAGACACATGGCTGCACCGGCAGCGCGAGAGCGCCGGGATGACGAAACCAGCACGTGGCCGGTGAAGCTCATGAGGATCGCGCCATCATCGCTGTGCACGCTGGGCGGACTCGCGGCCCGCGCGCCGCACGCCTGGTCGCTCCGGCCAGCGGATGCCGACGTCGGTAGCCTTGGGCAGCACGGGAACCCAGGTCAGGACGCTCAGGGACACTCAGATGGCACGAACAAGCACCGAACGACCTGATGGTGGCCCCTGCCGTGCCTGAGGGCGCCAAGGAGTACCTAGGGCCGGAGGCCTTGGCCAGGGTCGAAATCGACCGCCAGCTGACGGCATGCGGTTGGGTCGTCCAGCGCCACAAGCAGATGAACCTGGGCGCTGGTCGGGGGGTGGCCGTCCGCGAGTTCCCCATGCTCGAAGGGCACGGGGACGCCGATTACTTGCTCTTCGTCGACCGCAAGGCCGTCGGGGTCATCGAGGCCAAGAAGCAGGGCTCGACCTTGACCGGCGTCGAATGGCAGTCCGCGAAGTACACCGCCGGGCTCCCCGACACGATTCCCGCGCTCACCAAGCCGCTCGCCTTCGCCTACGAGTCGACTGGGGTCGAGACTCGTTTCACCAACGCGTTCGACCCCGAGCCCGCCAGCCGCCAGGTCTTCACGTTCCATCGCCCCGAGACCCTTGCCGAGTGGGTCAGAGCGTGGAGCGAGTTCGGCGGCATCGAACAGGCGACCTTGCGCCAGCGCCTCCTCCAGCTGCCTCCGCTCAAGGCGACCGGGTTGTGGACTGCGCAGGAAACGGCGATCCGAAACCTGGAGCAGTCACTCGTTCACTTCCGTCCCCGCGCCCTCATCCAGATGGCAACCGGATCAGGGAAGACTTTCACCGCTGCCAACATCTGCTACCGGCTGATCAAGCACTGCAATGCAGGGCGCGTGTTGTTCTTGGTCGACCGGGCCAACCTGGGCCGCCAGACCCTCAAGGAGTTCCAGGCGTTCAGTACGCCCGACGACAGACGCAAGTTCACCGAGCTCTACAACGTCCAGCATCTACAGACTAACGCCATCGACAAGCCCTCTCGGGTCGTAATCACGACCATTCAGCGCCTCTACTCGATCCTTCGCGGCGATCCCGATATGGCGCCCGAACTGGACGAGACCTCGGCGTTCGAGCTCGAGCCGAAGGCTCCGGTCGAGGTCACCTACAACCCGCAGCTTCCCATCGAAGCTTTCGACGTGATCATCGTCGACGAGTGCCACCGCTCGATCTACGGGGTATGGCGCCAGGTACTCGACTACTTCGACGCCTTCATCGTGGGTCTCACCGCGACTCCCGGCAAGCAGACGTTCGCTTTCTTCGACCAGAACCTGGTCATGGAGTACAAGCACGACGAGGCCGTTGCCGACGGCGTCAACGTCGACTTCGATGTCTACCGGATCGAGACCGAGATCACCGGACAAGGATCGACGGTCGACGCAGGACTGGTCACCAAGTTCCGGGACCGCCAGACCCGTTCCGTGCGGCTGGAAAAGCTCGACGACGACGTCACTTACGACCCGGCCGTCCTCGACCGCAAGGTCGTGGCGAAGGATCAGATTCGCACGATCATCCGCACCTTCCGGGAAAAGCTCCCGGAGATCTTCCCGGGACGAGACCACGTTCCCAAGACCCTTATCTTCGCCAAGGACGACAGCCACGCAGACGACATCGTCCAGGTGGTGCGCGAGGAGTTCGGCAAGGGAAACGACTTCGCCGCCAAGATCACCTACAAATCCGGATCCCAGGGCCAACGCCCCGAGGATCTGCTGGCATCCTTCCGCAACAGCTACAACCCACGCATCGCGGTCACCGTCGACATGATCGCCACCGGGACCGACGTCAAGCCTCTGGAGTGCGTGTTCTTCATGCGGATGGTCAAGTCCCGCAACTTCTTCGAACAGATGAAGGGCCGGGGGGTGCGGGTGATCAATCCGACGGACCTCCAAGGCGTGACCCCGGATGCCCGAGCGAAGGACCGCTTCGTCATCGTCGACGCTGTGGGGGTTACCGAGGCAGATCTGCACGACACGGTTCCCCTCGAACGAGAGCCGGGTATACCGCTGGACAAGCTTCTGCAGCGACTCGCTTATGGCGAACGCGATCCGGATCTTGTGTCGTCCGTCGCAGCGCGCATCGCCCGTCTCGACCGATGCATCACCAAAGAGGACCGGGCCGAACTCGAATCGGTAGCAGGCGCACGGCTGCAAAACCTGGCCCATCTTCTCGTCGATTCCCTCGATCCTGATCGTCATCTCGCCGAGGCTCAACGCGCCACCGGACAAGACGAGCCGAGCGAAGAGGAGATCTCGGCGGCCCGTGTCGAGCTCATCGAGCTCGCTGTCCGGCCCTTCGACAACCCTGAGCTTCGCTCGAAGCTCGTCGAGGTTCGTCGCTCCTACGAACAACTCATCGACGAAGCCTCGAAGGACGTCGTCGTCCAGGTCGGCTACTCAGTCGATGCCACCGACCGTGCCCGGCACACCGTCGAGTCCTTTCGCGCCTTCATCGAGGACCACAAGGACGAAATCAGGCTCTTGTGACGGATCCGTGGGCGGCTGAACTTGCCCATCGCCACGTCGCGCTGAAAGGCTGAGCAGCCCAGGTCAGCCGGACGAGCCGGCTGGCACGATCCATTGTGGAGCCGTCGACGCGT
>JAKATH010000091.1 GCA_021828055.1 Actinomycetes bacterium | reverse complement strand
AGGCGGCCGCCACGACCTCGGGGATGTCCTGGGCGGACTTCACCAGCCAGTTGTGCTTGGTGATCCCCATGGTGACCCCGGTGATGTCGCACTCCTGGAAGGCGTCGGTCCCGACCGCGGCCGTCGGCACCTGCCCGGAGATCACCACGAGCGGGGTCGAGTCCATGTAGGCGTTCGAGAGCGGGGTCACGATGTTGGTCGCGCCGGGCCCGCTCGTCACCATCGCCACGCCGGGCCGGCCGGTCGCCAGCGCGTATCCCTCGGCCATGTGGCCCGCGCCCTGCTCGTGCCGGACGAGCACGTGGCGGATCGAGGAGGAGAGGATCGGGTCGTAGACGGGCAGGATCGCCCCGCCCGGCAGGCCGAACATGATCTCCACACCCTCCATCTCGAGGCTCTTGATCAGTGCCTGTGCTCCGGTGAGCTGCATCTCGCCTCCAGGTCCCTTCTTGGTCGTGTGCTTGCGGGTCGTGTGCTTCGCGTGCTTGCGGGTCGTGCGCTTCGCGTGCTTGCGGGTCGTGTGCTTCGCGTGCTTGCGGGTCGTGTGCTTCGTCGAACCGGCACCGGAAATTGCAACGACCTCCCCGTAGGGAGGTCGGTCGGCGCGCAGCTGTGGAAGGCCGCGCGCTCAGGGGATCAGTACCAGCGTGCCGAGGAAGCTCGAGGGGGGGCTGACGTACATTGCGCCGCCATCATGGCACACGGACCCACGCGCGCGCCAGCCGCGGGTCCCCGTGGGTTCACGGCTCGGTGACCGCCCCCCGATCGGCCCCCGTCACGAGCCTCGCGTACTTGGCGAGCACACCCGAGGTGTAGCGAGGAGGGAAGGGCTTCGAAAGAGCGCTCCGACGCGCCAGCTCGTCCTCCGGCACGACCAGGTCCACACGGAGCGCGTCGACGTCGATGCGGACCGGGTCGCCGTCCTCCACGAGCGCGATCGGGCCGCCGTCGACTGCTTCGGGCGCGACATGGCCGATGCAGAGGCCGTGGGTGCCGCCAGAGAACCGGCCGTCGGTCACGAGGGCGCAGTCGCTTCCTCGGCCCGCGCCCTTCATCGCGCCGGTGACCGCGAGCATCTCGCGCATCCCTGGCCCACCCTTGGGCCCCTCGTAGCGGATGACCACGACCGACCCCGGCTCGATCGCGCCGGCCAGGATCGCGTCGAGGGCGGCCTGCTCCCCGTCGAAGACCCGTGCACGGCCCTCGAATGCCGTCTGGTCGATCCCAGCGACCTTGACGACGGCGCCCTTGGGGGCGAGCGAGCCCCTGAGGACGGCGATGCCGCCCTGAGTGTGGATCGGGTCCGTGAGGGGGTGCACCACGGTGCCGTCGGGTTTCGGCGGGGAGAGCGCGGCGAGGTTCTCGGCGACGGTCTTCCCGGTCACGGTCAGGCAGTCCCCGTGGAGGAGGCCCGCCTCGAGCAGCTCCCGCATCACCGTCGGCACGCCGCCGACACGGTCGACGTCGACCATGTGGAACCTGCCGTGCGGTTTCGTGTCGGCGAGGTGCGGGACTCGGGCCGCCACACGGTTGAAGTCGTCCAGCGTGAGGTCCACACGCGCCTCGTGGGCGATCGCCATCAGGTGAAGGACCGCATTCGTGGAGCCTCCGAGAGCCATGACCACCGCGATGGCGTTCTCGAAGGCCTCCTTCGTCATGATCTGGCGCGGGCGGATCCCCGCCCCCAAGAGCGCGACGACCGCGACCCCGGACTCGTACGCCAGCTCGTCGCGCCGAGGGTCGACGGCCGGCGCGGACGCGCTCTGCGGCAGGGACATGCCGAGGGCTTCCGCGACCGAGGCCATCGTGTTCGCGGTGAACATGCCCGCGCACGATCCCTCGGTGGGGCAGGCGTGGCGCTCGATCAGCGCGAGCTCCTCGTCGCTCAGCGCGTCCACGGCGTGCGCGCCGACCGCCTCGAAGACGCTCACCACGTCGAGCGCCCGGTCGTCCAGGTGCCCGGGGAGGATGGACCCGCCGTAGAGGAAGACGCTCGGGAGGTTGACCCGAGCGGCCGCCATGAGCATCCCCGGGAGCGACTTGTCGCAACCGGCGAGCGTCACCAGCGCGTCGAACCGCTCGGCATGCATCATCGTCTCGATCGAGTCGCAGATCACCTCCCGGCTCACCAGGGACGCCCTCATCCCCTCGTGACCCATCGCAATCCCGTCGGAGACCGCGATCGTGACGAATTCGAACGGGAACCCTCCGGCCGCCCGCACCCCGTCCTTCGCCCTCTTCGCGAGGCGGTCGAGCGGCAGGTTGCACGGGGTGACCTCGTTCCAGCTCGACGCCACGCCCACCTGCGGCTTGTCCCAGTCGTCGTCGGTCATGCCGACGGCCCGGAGCATCGCCCGGGCGGGCGCGCGCGTGGGTCCCTCGGTGACCTCGTAGCTGCGCGGCTTCATGCCTGGACGCTCAGCCGCCTCGCTCGGGTTCGTCATGTTGCTCGCTCCTCGTGGGACACGAGGCTCATGATGACAGCTGCGCCGCTCATCGGCGAAGCCGCTGGAGCTCCGCCGCAACCGCCTTCCCGTCAGCCTTCCCCCCCGTCGCACGCATCACCTGGCCGGTGAAGAACCCGGCGAGCTTGTCCTCTCCCGCCGAATAGCGCGACCACTCCTCGGGGTGCGCCTCGACGACTCCCTGGACGACCGCTGCGAGCGATCCCTCGGAGAGCGCTTCGAACCCCTTCTCGGCGGCGATCGCCGCAGGATCACCGCCGCCCGCCGCGAGCAGCTCCGCGAGGACCGCCTTCGCCTGGGTCGCCGTCAGCTCACCCTGCGCCTCCATCACCGCCACCCGGCCGAAGATCCCCGGGTCGAGGACGAGCGCCGCGCCCAGGTCGGCCGCGAGCTCGTTGGCGGCGCGCACGAGCGCGACGCCGGCAGGCGCGCCCTGCGCCACGGCAGCCACGACCAGGTCGTCGAGACCCTGGGCGACGACCACGTGGACCTGGTCCACCTGCTGGGGGGTCGGCGCTCCTCCGAGGAGCCCGGCGAGCCGCTCCCGCCGGGCGGAGGGGAGGAGCCCCACCGCTCGGGCGGCGCGTGCCCGCCAGTCCGAGCCGGGCGCGAGCGGCACCAGATCCGGTTCGGGGAAGTACCGGTAGTCGAAGGCCTCCTCCTTCGAGCGAAGCGGCACCGTGCGGCCGGCGTTCTCGTCCCAGTGGCGGGTCTCCTGGACCACCGTCCCTGTCGCTTCCACCAGCGCGACCTGGCGTGCAACCTCGTGGTCGATGGCGCGGCCGAGCGAACGGAGCGAGTTCAGGTTCTTGACCTCGCAACGGGTCCCGAATGCCACTGCACCCACACGACGGACCGACACGTTCGCGTCCACCCGCAGCGAGCCCTCTTCCATCCGGCCGTCGGAGGCTCCCGTCGCGACGAGCACCGCCCGCAGCTCTGTCACGTAGAGCCGAGCCTGCGCTGACGAGCGGATGTCGGGCCGGCTCACGATCTCGACGAGCGGCACGCCCGCACGGTTGTAGTCGACGAGCGCGTAGTCGGCCGCGTGGATCCGGCCGGTCTCGCCCTGGTGCGTCGTCTTGCCGGTGTCCTCCTCCAAGTGCGCGCGCTCGATCCCGACCCTGCTGCCGTCGGGGAGCTCCAGCCAGCCGCCCACGTTGATCGGCTCGTCGTACTGGCTGATCTGGTAGTCCTTCGGCATGTCGGGGTAGAAGTAGTTCTTGCGGTGGAAGCTCGACGGGCGCACCTCGCAGTGGAGCGCCTCGCCGATCCGCATGGCGAGCTCCACCGCGAAGGCGTTGAGCACGGGCAGGGAGCCCGGCAGCCCCAGGCACACGGGACAGACGTTCGTGTTCGGCTCGTCGCCGAAGGCGTTCTTGCAGCCGCAGAAGAGCTTGGTCTGCGTCTCGAGCTCGCAGTGGACCTCGAGGCCGACCACCGTCTCCCACTCCGCCCGGTCCGCCCGGTCCGCACCGGCCCCCGCCGCGCTCACCGCCGACCCGCTGGTCCCGTCCGCACCGGCCCCCGCCGCGCTCACCGCCGACCCTCCCCGTGACCGGGTCGCGCCCGGGCGGCGGCCGACCGCTCGAGCGCCGCTGCGACCTGGAACAGCCGCTCCTCGCAGAGCGCAGGCGCGAGCACCTGGACGCCCACCGGCAGACCGTCGTCGCCCGCGCCGAACGGCACGCTCATCGCCGGGTGTCCCGACAGGTTGGACGGGATCGTGCAGACGTCCGACAGGTACATGGTGAGCGGATCGGCGACGCGCTCGCCGATCGCGAAGGCGGTCGTCGGCGCGGTCGCGCCGATCAGGACGTCGAACCGCTCGTAGGCGAGGTCGAACGCACGGATCAGCAGGGTGCGGACCCGCTGGGCCTTCCCGTAGTACGCGTCGTAGTAGCCGGCGGACAGCGCATAGGTCCCGAGCATGATCCGGCGCTTCACCTCGGGGCCGAAGCCAGCGGTGCGCGTCGCCGTGTTCATCTGTGCCACGTCGAGCGCGTCCACGCGCAGCCCGTAGCGCACCCCGTCGTAGCGCGCGAGGTTCGACGACGCCTCCGCGGGCGCGATGAGGTAGTACGCCGACAGGCCGAGACGCATCTCGGGCACGGACACCTCTTCGACCAGGGCCCCCGCCCGAGCCAGGTCCTCAGCGGCTTCGCGCACGCGCCGCGACACGTCGGGAGCCGTGTCTGCGACGAGCTCCTCGCAGACCCCCACGCGCAGACCCTCGACTCCGACCTCGAGCGACCGGACCGCCGCGGGAACCGGGAGGTCGAGGGAGGTGCTGTCCTTCGGGTCGTGTCCCGCGATCACCTCGAACAGCAGGGCGGCGTCGCCCACCGAGCGGGCGAACGGGCCGATCTGGTCGAGCGAGCTCGCGAAGGCCACGAGCCCGTAGCGGGAGACCATGCCGTAGGTGGGCTTCATGCCGACGACCCCGCACAGCGCAGCCGGCTGGCGGACGGACCCGCCCGTGTCCGAGCCGAGCCCGAGGGGGACGAGCCCCGCCCCCACCGCGGCGGCCGAGCCCCCTGAGGAGCCTCCCGGCACCCGCGAGGGGTCCATCGGGTGGCGCGTCGGTCCCATGCAGGAGTTCTCCGTGGACGAGCCCATCGCAAACTCGTCGAGGTTGGTCTTCCCCACCACCACCGCCCCCGCGTCGCGAAGCCGCGTGACCACGGTCGCGTCGTACGGCGGGCGCCAACCCTCGAGGATCCTCGACGCGCAGGTCGTCGGGATCCCCCGCGTGCACAGGTTGTCCTTGAGCGCGACGGGCACCCCCGCGAGGGGGCCGGGGTCCTCGCCGGCCCGCACCTTCTCGTCGACCGCGTCGGCGTCGGCGCGCGCGCCGTCAGCGGCGACGTGGAGAAAGGCGTGGAGCTCGGGCTCGCGGGCGGCGATCGCCCCGAGCGCCGCCTCCGCCACAGAGCGGGCCGAACGCTCGCCGCGGCGGACCGCGTCGGCGAGGGCCAGCGCGCTGCCGGCGTCGTCCGGCGTCACGGTGCCTCCCCGACGATCCGAGGCACCTTGAAGCGGCCGTCCTCCACGTCGGGAGCGGCGGCCAGCACCTCGTCGCGATCGAGCCCGGGGCACGGGTCGTCGGTCCGCAGGACGTTGCGAACGGGCAGAGGGTGGGCGGTCGGCGGGACGTCGTGGACGTCCAGCGAGGAGACGTCGCGGGCGTGGTCGATCACGCGAGCGAGCTGCCCGGTGAACATGTCGAGCTCCTCTTCGGAGAGGGAGAGACGCGCGAGCCCGGCAACGTGGGCGACGTCGTCGCGGCCGAGCGAAGGTGGTTCGCTCATGTCTCCTCCTGTCCCCGCTCCGCGGTCACCGAGAGGACGAACGCCTCGATCCACTCCTCGACCTTCTCGTGGTCGTAGTCCACCATCGCATTGTGGTAGCTCCGCTCCAGCCACACGCGCTCCACGGGACCGCTCACCGACGAGGCGAGCAGGTCGCCGCTGGTCGTCGGCACCACATGGTCCTCCTTGCTCGAGATGACGAGCACCGGGCAGCTGATCCGGCCGAGCCCGGCGGCCACCTCCTCCGCACCCTCGTTCAGCGACAGGAACGCCGCGATCGGAGTCCCGTCGTAGGTGGGGGACGCAGCCGTGGGGTCTGCGGTGTCAGGCAGCTCGCCCTTCCACACGGTCACTCCGGCCTCGAGCAGGGAACGGGCGGAAGACCGCACCTCGTCGTCGAAGGGCTCGACCAACGGGTTCACGGCCGCGAGGCCGCGCACGTCTGGATGGCGCTCAGCGAGCCAGCAGGCGAGCGTCCCGCCCATCGAGTGCCCGACCACTGCCACGCGCGGGCAACGGTCCCGGATGCGGGCGTAGGCCGACTCGACGGCGGACGACCACTCGCCCCACCCGAGCGGCACGAGGTCCTCGACCGCCGTTCCGTGACCGGGCAGGAGCGGCGCCTCCACGGTGAACCCCCTGGCGGCGAGCCTCCTCGCCACGCGCCGCATGGAGAGCGGACTTCCGCCGAACCCGTGGACGAGGAGCGCACCCTCGGGGCTTCCGGCAGCGGAGAAGGGCTCGGCGCCGGGCAAGACGGTGGCTGGCACCCCCGGGACTCTACCGACGGAGCCGCGCCCGATTCCGCGGAGCACGCCCTAACCTCTTTCGACACCACGACGGCACTCCGAAGGAGCGGCTCGATGCCCTACCCATTCCTCAGCGACGAGTGGATCGAGAAAGCCCACGCGATCCGAGCGGAGCTCCAGGACAGCTCCCCCGCGATCAACCACCCGGTCCGGATGAACCTGGTGGTGACCGAGATCCCCTTCGGCGACGGGGAGCTCGACGCGCACATGGACACGACGGCCGGCGAGCTCGACATCGACAAGGGTCACGTCGAGGACGCGGACCTGAAGATCACGCTCGACTACCACACGGCCAAGGCGATCCTGGTCGACCGGAACCCCCAGGCCGGGATGCAGGCGTTCATGGCCGGAAAGATCCGCGTCGAGGGGGACATGTCGAAGCTGATGACCATCCAGGCGGCGCCTTCCGACGAGCGAGCCGCCGAGATGGCAGAACGGCTCCGCGCGATCACCCAGTGACGCCGCCGCCCCGTCCTCGCTCCCGCCGCCCCGTCCTCGCTCCCGCCGCCCCGTCCTCGCTCCCGCCGCCCCGTCCTGCCGCGGTGCCCCTATCGCAGCGCCTCGGCTGCCTGGAAATGCGCCAGCTTGGGCATCTCGGCCTTCAGCTCCTCGACGGTCCAGCGGGCCGGCCGGTCGATCGAGTCGGTCATCGTCCAGTTCTGGAAGTTGCGCACGGTCCCACCCTGGACGTAGAAGACGCGCCCCGTCAGCGGGCAGTCCTCCGTGGCGAGGTACGCGACGAGCGGCGAGACGTTGGCCGGACCCCACACGTCGAACTGCGACTCGTCCTGCGGGCGCTTCACGATGTCCGAGAGACCAGGGGTGAGCTCGGTCATGCGAGTCCGAGCAGCCGGCGCGATCGCGTTCACGCGCACGCCGTAGTGACCGAGCTCCTGCGACGCGATTACGGAGAACGCGGCGATGCCGGCCTTCGCGGCCCCGTAGTTCGTCTGGCCGGGGTTGCCGAAAAGCCCTGAAGTGGAGGACGTGTTCACGATGCAGGCGCGTACCTCCTCCCCCGCCTTCGCCCGCTCGCGCCAGTACGCCGCGGCATGGCGCGTCGGGACGAAGTGGCCCTTCAGGTGGACGTGGATGACGCTGTCCCAGTCCTCTTCCGTCATGTTGACGATCATCCGGTCACGCAGGATGCCGGCGTTGTTCACGAGCACGTGCAGATCGCCAAACGCTTCGAGCGCCGACGAGACGAGCCGCTTGCCCCCCTCCCAGTCGGCGACGTCGTCGGTGTTGACCACAGCCTCGCCACCGAGTGCCTTGATCTCGTCGACGACCCGCTCGGCGGGCGTGCGGTCGTCCCCCGACCCGTCCAGTGCACCGCCCAGGTCGTTCACGACAACCTTGGCGCCCTCCGCGGCGAAGAGCAACGCGTGCTCACGGCCGATACCTCGGCCGGCACCGGTGATGATCGCTACACGCCCGTCCAGTGCGCCCATGACCCCACTTCTCCTGTCCTCAGTCTCCGGTCCCCGCCGGCCACCGCCGGCCGCCGCCGCCTCTGTCCGCTCCACAACGCCTACCAGGAGCGGTGACCCTCCAGGGTAGTTGCGCCACGCCCCCGCCCGCCCGCCCGGGGGGACCGCCCGCCCGCCATGGCGGCGAGTCGCCGGTACCCTGGTGACCGACCCACCCTGACCGACCTGCCCTGACCGACCTGCCCTGACCGACCCGCCCGCCCCGCGCCCCATGCGCCACGCCCCTTCCCGCCCGCAGTCCACCGG
>JAKATH010000090.1 GCA_021828055.1 Actinomycetes bacterium | reverse complement strand
CGGGTCGGGGACCTCCTCGTAGGCAGCCATCAACGAGGAGATGTCGAGGCGGTTCAAGTCTGGGGAGCTCATTGTCCTCCTCGCCGAGATGAGCGGATGGTCGAACTCTGCAGACAGCAGCCGGTAGCCGTCTCTGCGGAGCGCGTACAGCCAGTAGGCCTTTTGGGCTCCGTGGTGCAGGTAGCGCCCCGCTCTGCGCCCGTAACCCGAGGTGTAGCCGAGGAGGGCGAAGTTGGACGCCTTGTAGCAAGTGCCGAGATGACGGGCCGGGTCGGTGAAGGTCTCGACCGCGAGCACTGGGTGGCGCCAGCGGGCGCAGAAGTCCTCCGAGATGCGCTTCATGCAGGCGGCGAGCACCCGAGAGGCGAGGTTGTGGTGACGATGGGCGTCCAGGACGCAGAACCTTTGGTTGTTCGTGATGTAGCGAAGGCGCCGGTGGCGCTGGGAGTCGCTCCAGCAGAGGAGCTCCTCGCGCGAGCGCACGCACAGCGCCGAGGAGCCGAAGCCGACCAACGCAGCCCACTCGCCGTCCACCAGCGCGATGTAGCGCATGGTCTCGCCGACGAGGCCGGCGCCGAGCCAGTGGTTCGCCCTCAGCGTTTCGTCGAAGCGCTGGCGCTCCTCTGGAAGGACCAGGCGCACGACGAGATCGCGGTGAACCGAAGGAGCCATCCCCAATCTTGTAGCAGACCGGTGCGGCTCAGCGCCAGTATCGACGCAAATGCTCAGGTCACGCCGGGTGGCTCAGGAGTTTGCCGAGGCCCTGCGCACGCACCGCGCCGGTGGACCCAGCGTCGCACCCTCGGCTGGTAGGCGCTCCGAGTCGCGCGGCCTGGAGCCTCAGCTGCCAGAGACGTGCAGCAACAGGTCGAGTGTCCGGTTCGCCTCAGCCTTACCCTTGTCGGTCCCCACGACGGCCTCGATCACCTCGATGATCTCGCTCCCGATCAGCTCGCGACGTTCAGCGAGCGCTGTCGCGAGCGCGGTCACGACGGCACTGTGGCGGCGGAGCACGGCCTCGGCGTCTGCGTAGGCGTCGTCGAGGAACCTCCTTGCGTCAGCACGCATCTGGCGGTCCCCGAGGACGCTGGAAACCAGCCCGCCGCTGAATGGCCGCAACTCCTCTGCCGCCAACGAGATGAGCGACGTGCCGAACCCGTACGCGCCGACCATCTGCACGGCGATGCGAGTCGCACCGACGAGGTCGCCCGCCGGACCGGAGCTCACCTCGCCGAAGAAGAGGCGCTCCGAAGCTCTGCCCCCCATGGCGATACGAAGCAGGACCTCGCATTCGGACTTCGTGCGAGTGAACCGCTCCTCGGCGTCGGAATGGGCGAGCATCCCCAGCGAGTCGCGGCGCTTTACGATGCTCAATACATCAAGCCTGCGCCCTTCGCCGAGAAAATACGCGACCGTCGCGTGCCCAGCCTCGTGGAACGCGACGCGACGTCGTTCCTCGTCGGTGTAGACGGTGGCAATGTCCTTCTCCCCCGTCTCGAACTCGACCTTGGCCTCGGTCAGGTCCTGGAGAGTGAGCCCGGTCCGGCCCCTCATGAGCGCCAGAGGCAGGGCTGTGTTGATGATGTGCGAGATCGCGACAGGGGAGTACCCGGCCGTCATCCCTGCGACCCGATCGGCAGCATCGGAAAGATCCATGGACTCATCGCACGCGACCCGCGCCAAGTAGTAACGAGCGATCTCTTCGCGAGCCGCCCGCGAGGGGAGTGGGAAGTGGATGGAGCGATCGAAGCGGCCGGGCCGGAGCAGGGCGGGATCTAAACTGTCCACGCGGTTGGTCGCCGCGACGACCAGCACGTTCGGAACCGCGACCGGTTTCGGCGGAATCCTCGCCGACGGGGGAAGGTAACGGTTGAGCGGCTCTACGATGACGCGCCGAAGGAACCGGCTCGACCTCGACGGCTGGTCGAAGGACTGCATCTCGGTGAGGAGCGTGTTCACGACGCCCGCGAGCCCCTCGCCCCTCGTGGCGCCCATTCCGCTCCTCGCAGCGCCGATCGCGTCGAGCTCGTCGATGTAACCGATGGCTCCACCTTCGCTCTTCGCATAGCTGCGCAGCACGCGGAAGAAGCTGCGGATCTTGCGCCCGGTCATGCCGTAGAACTGGGACTGGAACGAGGTCGCGGACACGAAGAGGAAGGGAACGTCGGCCTCCCTGGCCATCGCCTTCGCGAGGTACGTCTTTCCCGTGCCAGGCGGTCCCTCGAAGAGCACTCCCCTGCGGGGCAGGCCCCCCAGCTCCTTGAAGCGCTTGTAGCCGAGGAAGAGGTTGAGCGTCTTCACCACTTCGTGCTTCGCGCTGTCGATCCCCACCACGTCGTCGAGCCCGACGTCGATGTCGCCGGGTCGGAAGAGGGTGTGCGGGGAGGCCCCGCCTCCGACGAACTGTGCCCCGAGGATCAGGGCAAGGAGCCCGATGAGGAGGAACGCAGGAATGTAGCGCCCCAATGTGCCGGAGACGTGCGGCAGCGGAAGCAGCGCCTCGTGCGCGATCCGGCGCCACACAACCCACGCGAGCACGATGGACAGAACGACGAAAAGCTTTTGGATGCGGCGCTGTCTGTTCTTCTCGCGGGTCGCGGCGACGTCCCCGTGGACTCCCAGAACGGTCGGACCGACCAGACCCGTCAGCCGAGACATCGGCGCCTTCGTGCTGTCCGGCTCCACGGCGTCTCCGCTCCCGTGCGATGAGAGCCTCTCGCAGCTCCCGCAAGCCCTTACGGGGCCATCGTCCTCCCCCCATCGCAACGAGCCATCAGAACCTGCCCAACGGACGCGCAATTCGGGGCGGTCGCTGGCTCGGACTGTTCAGGTCCCCCGAGCGCTCCGGCTCTCGCTCGGGACGGCAGCGTGCAGGTCACACCGGAGGGGCGCGCGGGAGGAACGCGGTCGCCACCGAGGACCGGTCGGTCAACCGGAGCGCATCGCGGTCCCGTCGCTGCGAGGATCGGCGCCGGCGTCGACCACCCCAGCCGCGCCGACCCGCAGCACTTGGGCGTGGCCCGTCTCCTCGCTCCGACGAGCGACGGTCCGGACGTCGAACCCTCCTTCGAGGAGCGAGCTCACGGCGATCGTGGGGAGGTCCTGTTCGGCCGTGACGACACAGTGCGACAGCGCCGCCTCGCTGTCACCGACGACGAAGCGCGGCGCCGACACCGCCTCGGTCGCGCTCCTCCCCGCGGCGAGCTGCAGGAGCACCTGGGCGAGGATCTGGGGTTGCGAGCGTCCCCCCATGGTCGAAAGGACGAGCGACAGGGCGTCGTCCGCCGCGTCGACCATCGCCGGGCAGAGCGTGTGCGGCGGCATGAGCCCGGGACCCAGCTCGCCGGGGGCCCCAGGGCGAAGCGTGAACATGCTCTGCCGGTTGTGGTACAGCACACCGGTCGCGGGATCGCAGAACCGCGACCCGAAGCTGAAAAAGATGCTCTGCAGCATGCTCACCGAGTTGCCGTGCTCGTCGTGGACGACCACGGCGACCGTGTCGCCGCTCGGAGGCGGGGCTCCTTCCGCGGCGAGCGGTCCTGCGTGCCCCACCGCTGGAGCTGCCCGGAAGATGCCGATCCCGGCAAGGCGCGCGCGAAGGACGCCCGCTCCCGGTCCTCGCGAGGGGTCGCAGAGGAGGTCGTCCCGAATCCTCGCAATCTCGTCGAACGCACCGGCGAGCAGCGCGGCGTCGCGGCCCAGCAAGTCGTAGCCCTCGGCTACCAGCCGGGCCAGGAGCTCGGTGAGCCCGGCGAAGAAGAGACCTTGGGACGGCAGTCCGGTGGTGAACAGCCGGGGCGCCAGATCTCCCGCGTACGCCGTCGCCGGCTCGCCGACCACGGCACGGTGGCGAGAGAGGTCCTCGAGGGTGATCGGGCTCCCCACCGCTTCGAGGCCTCGCACCAGACGACGCGCCAGCTCGCCGCGGTAGTAGGACTCGGGGTCTCGAGCGATCTGCGAGAGCGTCTCTGCGAGGCGCTGCTGGACGAAGATTCCGCCGGTGCCGAGGCGAGATCCCGGCGGCCCGAAGATCTGGTCCAGGCCTGGATCGGGGGTGTCCAGCGCCTGCAGGGCCCGGGCGACCGAGGAGCTCACCACAGCGCCGCCGGCGGCGAGCGCGATCGCCGGTTCGAGCAGCTGCGCGAGCGGGCGGCTGGCCCCCAGCTCGTGGAGCGCCTGCCACCCCGACACCACGCCGGGCACGCTGATGCTGAAGGGCCCCGTCACCGGAACGTGCTCTCCGAACTGGCGGCGCAGCGCGGCGGCATCGATCGCGTTCGCCGAGCGCCCGACGCCGAAGACGGCCCGGGGGAGCCCGCCTGCGCGCCTCACCAGGCCGATCAGGTCTCCGCCCACGGAGCAGTTGTGGGGGTAGACGACCGCCAGCACGCCGGCTGCCGCGAGCGCGCCGTCGACGGCGGTGCCACCGGCGGAGAGCTGGGCGGCAGCGGCCTCTGACGCCGCGGGGTGGGGCGCGGCGACGCCCCACGCCCGACGCTCACCCCGCCGATCGGTCACAGCAGCTTGGCGAGGAACGACTGGGTCCTCTCGTGTGCGGGGCGGTCGAAGATCTGGGCGGGTGGTCCCTCTTCCACGATGACGCCGTCGTCCATCATCACCACCCGATCGGCCACCTCCCTTGCGAACCCCATCTCGTGGCTCACGACGACCATGGTCATGCCTTCCTTGGCCAGGTCCCGCATCACCGCGAGCACCTCTCCGATCATCTCCGGGTCGAGGGCGCTCGTCGGTTCGTCGAAGAGGATCAACTTCGGCTGCATCGCCAACGCCCTCGCGATCGCCACCCGCTGCTTCTGGCCCCCGGACAGTTGGGCGGGATGGACGTCGACCTTCGACTCCAGCCCCACCCGCCGCAACAACCGCCTTCCGAGCTCGTCGGCCTGCTCCCGCGGCATCTTGCGGACCTTGCGCGGTCCGAGCGTGACGTTCTCGAGCGCGGACCTGTTTGGGTAGAGATTGAAGTGCTGGAAGACAAACCCGATCTCGGCGCGCTGCCGCGCGATCGTCTTGGCCCGCTCCTCGACAAGTCGCCCCCGAGCATCGGTCCGGTAGCCGATGAGCCGTCCGTTCACGAAGATCTGTCCGCGGTCGATCCGCTCGAAGTGGTTGATGCACCGCAGGAAGGTCGTCTTGCCGGAGCCCGAGGCGCCGATCAGCACGACGACCTCGCCGCGCGCCACCGTGAGGGAGACCCCCTTCAACACCTCGAGGGAGCCGAAGCGCTTGTGAACATCGCTCGCGTCGACGATGGCATCGGGTGCCGGCGAGCGAGCGGCGCCTTCGCCTCGCCGCGCGGAATTCCGTTCGAACATGGCGCCCACGGGCAGATCCGCAGGTGCGCTCGATCGGTTGCTCATAGTCGTGGAAAACCGCGGCGCTCGCGCAGTGTGCCCAGCCCTTGCGGGATCGCCTGGTCCTCCGGCGCGGCTGCCGCACCGACGGTCGCAACGCGCCGGCGTCCCCAGCTCGACGCCCACGACGACCACGACCGACGGGGTCGCGCGATTCCCCACCGGCGATCGATCCGCCGCTCGATCGCGGACTGGATGAAGCCCCACACGGTCGTGAGCGCGAGGTAGTAGATCGCTGCAACCGTGTAGATCTCGAACGTGTTGAAGGTAGACGAGTTGATCTCTTGGGTGACCAGGAACATCTCCGATACGCCGATCACGCTCGCGAGCGAGGTGTTCTTCATCATGGCGTTGAAGTCGTTGCCGAGCGGGGGGACGACGAAGCGGACCGCCTGCGGAACCACGACGAGCCTCATCGCCTGGCCGGGCGACATGCCGGTGGACATCGCCGCCTCGAACTGACCCGGGTCGACCGCGTTCAGCGCCGCGCGGATGATCTCCCCCATGTACGCCGCCTCGTTCAGCGTGAAGGTGACGATGGCCGCCTGCACCACGCTGGGGATCACGAAGGAACCGATAGAGATGTTGTTGAAGCTGTAGATCCCGGCCGCTGCCAAACCGTCGTACACGATGACCAGCTGGATGAGCAGCGGGGTGCCGCGAAATATCCACGTGTAGAACCAGACGAACGCGCGGACAGGCGCGATCCTCGACCGCCGGGCGAGCGCCAGGAACAGTCCGATGATCGTTGCAAGGGCCTGAGCGATGACCGCGAGGTAGACGGTCGTCTCCAGCCCTTGGAGAAACGCCGTGGAGGGGTGGACGAGAGAATTCCAGAAGAAGCTGTAGTCGAAGTGCAGGCCAGCAGTAGAGAACAACGAGCTCTCCCGGCTCTATGTCCGGAGTAAACGTCTCTCGGCCTTTGTGCTGCCCAGCCCCCTTAGTTCCGGTTCGGCAGCAGCTTGGCGAGCTCCTCTTGGGCCAGACCGAACTTCGCGAAGATCCTGGCATAGGTGTGGTTCTTGAAGAGCGTCCTCAGCGCCGCCGTGACGGCCGACTCCAAGCTCGGGTTGCCCTTCTTCACCGCGATGCCGGCAAGGATCTTCCCGTACGCGGGCCCTGCGAACTGGAAGAGCCCCTTGCGCTGCGCCATGTAGTAGGCGCCGTTCTCGGTCGTCGTCGCGAAGGCTGTCGCGCGCCCCAGGGCAAGCTGCTGGAGCGCCTGGATCGGGGTCTTGAACTGCGTGATTGTGATCGCCTTCTTCCCTGCCTTCGTGCACGCCTTGCTCTGGGCCTGCGTGTCCTCGACGGCGGTCGTGGAGAAGTTCGCCGCCACGCGGTGGCCACAGAGGCTCATGTTCATCCCCGTGATGTGGGAGGGGTTGCCCTTCTTCACGACAACCGACTCGCTCGCCCACATGTACGGGACGAAGTTGACCACCTTGATGCGTGTCGGCTTGATGTACAGGTCGGACATGATGAGGTCGCAGTGCCCAGCTTGGAGCGCTGGGATGATGTCTGTGAACCCGGTGTTGAGCCACACGGGCTTGAGACCGAGCTGGCGCGCGATCGCGCTGCCGAGCTCGACGTCGGTGCCGGTAGGCACATGATTGGCCGTGTAGTACTCGACCGGAGGTGTCGCGATTGTCGAGCAGAACTGGAGATTGCCGGCCTGGAGGATCGCAGGGGGCTTGAGCTTCGGGTTCGCCCGCGCAGACGCGCCTGCGGGGACCGCCAGGATGACCAGCGCGGCTCCGACCGAAAGGGACACCGCAGCCAGCGCGAGCCTGCCTGGGAGCCGTCCTCTCCTTCGACCCTGCTCACTCGTGCGCTGCAACGGCCGAACGGCTGGCCGATGACGATCTTGCGTGGGCTGCATGCGGTCCCCCCTTGGTCCGTGCCAAATCGTATTCGCACCCTACAGATCGGCCGCACCGGCGTCAATAGCGCGACCGGTCGCGCGGGCGCCGCCGGGCTGGCGGCGGCTCGACTCCCTCACCTTGAGGATCACGGGTATGGTCCGCTGGCCCTGCGGCTCCTCGCCGTCCAGCCGGCGCCACAACAGCTCGGCCGCGGCGACAGCTTGACGCTCGGGCTGGAGATCGACCGCGGTGAGCGGCGGCGTCGACGAGCGTGCGTGGTTCCCGTCGACCGCGACGGCCACCAGGAGATCGCCGGGCACCGACAGCCCGGCGTCGGCGACCGCGTGCATCGTGCCGGGGACGAACCGCTCGGCGCCGATCACGATTGCGTCGGGGCGCGGGCGCGCCATGAGCAGCGAGCGCACCGCTCGGTCAGCGCTCTCGAAGGCAGAGTGCAACGAGAGGGACCGTGTCAAGCTGTCACGACCGTGGCGCTGCGACCAGGTGCGATACGCCTCGCGCTGCTCCTTCGACCACGCCCCCATGGCCTCGGGCACGAGGAGCGCGATCCGCTCCGCGCCTTCCGAGTCGAGATGCTCGAGGAGCGTCTCGATCTCGTCGCCGGTGTCCGACGCGACGCACCACGGGTCGTCGGGGTCGATGGGGTTCCTCTCGATCGTCACGGTGGGAATGTCGAGACGGCGCAGCGCCGCCAGCCGGGGGTCGTCGTCGTAGGGGTCCACGACGATCGCTCCGTCAGTGGGCAGGGGAACGAGCTTCTCGCTCGACCCGACGGGCGGGATCAGCATGACGACGTCGCCTCGGGTAAAGAAGGCCTTGGTCATCGCGCTCGCGAGCCGCATGTAGTAGTCGAGGGTGAGCGCGTCGGAGGAGGCCGCATCCTGCTCGATGGGCAGCCAGAGCGCCTGGACCCCGTAGCGGCCGGACCGGAGGCCCCGAGCGATCCGGTTCGCCTGGTAGCCGAGGCGCTCTGCGGTTCGCTGAATCCGCGCCCGCGTCCGGGGATCGATCCGGCCCTTCCCGTTCAACGCATGGGAGACGGTGGTCGGCGACACCCCGGCGGCGGCGGCGACATCTCGTATCGTCGTTCGACCCGCGACTGCCACCGGCCCCTCCGTGCTATGTATCTTGCCCGGAACAATACTGTCTTACGGGTAGCGCACCCGGGGTGGTCGGTGCGAGGCACGTGCCGTATCCTTGACCAAAATCGATTTGTCAACGACACTTGTCGGCAGCGAAGTCGGGGGGGTGAAGGCCGTGGGAAACGACACGAC
>JAKATH010000089.1 GCA_021828055.1 Actinomycetes bacterium | reverse complement strand
TCCGTCAGTGGGCGGCCGCGCACCCGCTCGACACGCTGACGGGACCGGCACCGTGGCGCGTGGTGACGCTGCGCGAGTTCTTCGACCCCAGGGCGACCCGGGAGGCGACGCCGTGGGCCTTCGTCCCCAACGCCTACAACCGTGGGGCCGGCCCGGTGGTCGGCGCCGACCACGGACGGACGGTCGGGCTCGTCGCCGAGCACGTGGAGCCTCGCAAGGGCCGGAGCGTGGGCTCGTGGCAGGTCTGGCCCCCGGGTTGGGGAACGCCGCGGCCCGAGCACGGCGACATCGGCAGGGTCTCGCCGCACCGCCCGCCGTTGTATGTGTCGTCGCGCCGCAAGGGTTGGTCGGTCCGCTTCGCACCGTGCGAGCCCGGCTACGGCACCCGTCCGGCCCCGTTCCTCGACGTGATCTCCGCGGCCTACGCCCTCGACGCCGACCGCTCGGCGGGTTTCGTCGACCATGCCCGGCATTTCGGCATCGAGGCCGGGGAGCTTCCGGTCGCCGTCCCGGTCGACGCGGCGGGCGCGGCCCGGATGGCAGAGGCGGTGAGCAGCGTGCACGCCGTCGCCCTGGCCTGCGACGAGGAGTCCTCCCGGTGGTTCACGACGCCGCAGGACCGCACCGAGGTGACGGCGCGCTTCCCGCTCCCCTACGCGCACTCGCCGGCCGGGTTCGCAGACCATCTGCTCCGGCGTTTCCGCGTCGATCCGCCGCTCCGGCGCTTCCCACTCCAGCCCGAGGAGGATGCCGCGTGGTGGGAGGCGTTCCATGGCGGGTGGTGCGACTACGCGCCGGCACTGCTCGGTCGTGGGTTCGGCGCCGTGGTCCTCGACGTGACCTCTGCCTACCCGCTCACCGCGCACCTCGTGCGGTGGTGGGACGTGATGACGGCGGACCGCCTCGTGCGTCGCTCGGTACTCCGCGACCTGCGCGCACTGTGCCGGCGTGCGGCGGCGGACCCGAGGGTCGTGTGCGACCCCGCGGTGTGGGAGCGCTTCGGCGTCACGCTCTGCGAGGTCGTCCCGGACGGCGAGCCGTTCCCCGTCGCCCTCGACGACCCCGGGCGCCCCGACGGGCGCACGGAGACCGTGCCGGTCACCGCCCGAGGGCGGACGTTGTTCTATTCCTGGTGCGACGTGGTGGCGGCCGCGATCCTGAGCGGGCGGGTGCCGCGCATCGTCCGCGCCATCCGCCTCGTCCCCGAGGGCCGCCAGGCCGGGTTGCGCCAGCATGTCGCCGTGTACCCGGGGCTCGTCCTCGACGCGGGTTCGGACCCGGTGCTCGGGCTCGTCGCCCGCCGCAGGGAGGCGAAGGCGACCGGCGACACGGTGCTCGCAGCCGAGCTGCACGCGATGACGAACTCGCTCGTATCGGGCAACTTCGAGCGCCTCGACGACATCTGGCGCAAGCATGGCGAGAAGTGGTGCCGTGAAGAGAAGGCGGGGCCGTGGACGTACGCGCCACTGGGCGTGACGGTGACGGCCGGCGCCCGGCTGCTCCTCGCGGTCATGGACGCCATGGCCCGTGGCATGGGGAGTCGGGTCCTCTACAGGGATACGGATTCGTCGATCCTCCCGGCGTCGCCCGATGGCGGCACCCTCGCGCTCGCCGACGGCTCGTCCGTGCGGGAGCTGAGCTACCCCGAGGTCGACCGGCTGCTCGCAGCCTTCGACCGTCTCTCGCCCGAGCCGGGCGCGTGGCCCGTGTGGAAACGGACACCCCAGCCCGGCGAGGAGCCCATGCGCTGCACCGTGTTCGGGCCGAAGCGCCACGCCGAGTACCGAGGGACCGACGACGTACCGGAGCTCGTCGAGTGGACCGAGGCGACAGTCGGCGGCCGCTACGCGGACCCGGCGTCTATCCAGGGGCGCTGCGCCGAGGGTGGGCGAGCGTGGTCGAAAGCCGTCGTCGAGCGCGCGGTGCGCCACGCCGCGGCGAAGGTCCGGGCCGAGGGCGCAGGCGGGCGGGCGTTCCCCGGCCAGGTGCCCTGGGACGACCCCGATCCCGCGGTGCCGGCGTTCCCGACGTTCCGGCGTCTCCAGGTGACCTCGCCCGAGCTGCTCGCGACGCTGCCCGCCTCCCTCGGCGCGCACGCCGGCTCGCGCTTCGTCGAGGCGTCGTCGCCTATCGAGCCCGGTGCGAGCTACGTGGCGCTCGACCCGGGTGGGCCGCTTGGCGACTGGCAGGACCTCGGGTGGACGCATCGACGCAGCGGCCAGCGCGTGCGCGTCACAACGACCGGGACGGACTACGGGGCGGTCCGGCTGGAGCCTCTGAGCGACCGCGCCAACGCGTACGGCTACCCGCCCAAGGGCGAGCGCGTCGAGTCGGTCACCGTGACGCCGCTGTCGGTCGTCTACCGCGGCCGCGTCTCGCCGGTCCTCGATGCGTCCGAGGACGGCATGCCGGGACCGCTCGCCCGGTTCCGGGTGCGCTACGGGGACGACCACGGGCTCGGGACCGGGCAGCGAGAGGCATTGGTGGCGCTCGCGACGTCGATGCCGTCGAGGGAGTTTGCCGAGCTGGCGACGGTCACGCCCCGGATTGCCCGCCAGATCGCCGACGACCGGCTCCCGCGGCGGTCCACGGTCGAGCGCATCCTGCGAGAGCTGCGGCGCAACGGTGCCGCGTGGAACGTCCCGAGCGCGCAGACCTGCTCCTGCGGGTGCGGCGCGTCCCTCCCCGCTGGCCGACGTGCCTACGTCGACGACAGCCACCGCGAGCGTGCGAAGAAGCGCCGCACCCGATCTGTCAAGTCTCCCGAGCCCGGAAATACCGGGCCGGCGAGTGAAGGGAAGAAGCGATGAACACTGTTGACTGCCCAACGATTGACCTGCCGTCGCTCGACTACTTGACGGCACAGCTCGGCGACGACGAGTGCCCGTCCCTCGTGACCGACCGGGTGTGGCTGGTCGCAAATCCGCCGGGCGGGACAGGGCCGGACGATTCGCCGACTGGCGGGGGAGGCGAGACGCCGACCACCGGCAAGTGGCTGCTCTACGTCCCACGCGCGCGTAGATGAGACATGGGCGGCCGTGCGGCTCATGACGAGGGCCGGATGGCTCGGGCCGCGGGCGAAGGTGGCGACGGCCTATCCCAACCCGCACCGCACGAACGACCACCACGTGATCTGCCTCTACGTGGACGACTGGCACGACACCAATGCCGTGCGGAGGGTGCTCACGAACCTGCGCGAGACCGGCATCGGGCGCGAGTGGATGAACTTCAAGCGGGACAGGGACACCAACGTCGGGCTCTACAAGCGCAACGGCGACCGCGGTGTCGCCACCTTCAGCGCACCTCCCGACGAGGAGCGCCTCTTCACCAAGCGCCTCGGAGAGGTCACCTGGCTCGACGGAGAGAACGACGCCGCAGTCGTCGCCGCCATCGAGGCGCTGGACGACCTGCCGGACGCGGAGGACGAGACATGGTGCGGGACATGAGCGCCCCCGACGCCCCGACGCTCCGCGACTACCAGGTGACCGCGGTCGAAGCCTGTGAGCAGGCCGCGGCCGAGGGCAGGCGCCGGGCGCTCGTCGCATTGCCCACCGGGACCGGAAAGACCGTCGCCTTCGCTGCGCTGATCCGGCGCCGGAAGGGTCGTGCGCTCGTGGTCGCCCACCGAGACGAGCCGCTCGCCCAGGCAGGGGAGAAGCTCATTGCAGCCGGCATCGCGGCCGAGACCATCGGGCTCGTGAAGGCGGGGAGTGACGAGACCACGGCCCCGGTGGTGCTGGCGTCGGTCCAGACCCTCGCTCGCACCTCGCGCCGGGATCGGCTCGTGGCGGGGATGCGAGACGCCGGGCCGTTCGCCACCGTTGTCGTCGACGAGGCGCACCATGCCCCGGCGCAGAGCTATGGCGCATTGCTCGGGGCGGTGGAGACCCCGGACACCCTCACGACCGGGTGGACCGCGACGCCGGGGCGGACGGGTGTCCGCGAGCTGTTCGGAGCACCCGTGTTCGCCCGGGACCTCGTCGACATGATCGCGGCGGGCTGGCTCTGCGACCTCCGGGGCCGGCGGGTGGGGATCGACCTCGACACGGCGACGGTGCGGCGCAGCCACGGGGACTTCGTCGAGGGCGACCTCGCACGGGCGCTCGGAGCGGCCGACGCCCCTGGGGCGATCGTGAGGGCGTGGCGCAGGTGGGGCGAGGGACGCCCGACCCTCGTGTTCACCGCCGGGGTCGACCTCGCCCACGAGACCGCGCAAGCCTTCGGCACCGCCGGCATCGCTGCCGAGGCGGTCGACGGGGCGGCTGAGAGCGACCACCGCGCTGCCGTGCTCGGTCGCTTCCGCACCGGGGCGACCACTGTCCTCGTCAACTGCGCGCTCTTCACCGAAGGCGTGGACCTCCCGCACGTGGCCTGCGTCGTGATCGGGCGCCCGACCCTCTCGCCGCTTCTCTACGCGCAGATGGTGGGGCGCGGCACCCGGCTCGCGCCGGGGAAGGCCGATTGCCTGATCCTCGACCTCGTCGGAGCGAGCGACGCGCACGACCTCTCGCACCTCGCGATGGGAGAAGGCGCCGATCTTCGCCAGCTCGCCGGGCTCCCGCTCGACGACGGGGCGAGCCTGCTCCAGGCCGCGCTCGGCAACCGCGAACGCCGCCGCCAGCTCGAAGAGCTGCTCGGCACAGCACGGCGCATCGTCGCCCGGACAGTCTCACTATTCGGCAGGGCTGCGATGCACTGGTTGGGGGTCGGCGGCGACTACGCGCTCGGGCTCGGAGACCGCGGGTACCTCATCCTGACGGGCGGCCCCGACCGTTGGACCGTCTACCGATTGGCGGGCGACGACACCGAGCGCCTTGGTGCCGGTCTCACGCTCGACGGTGCGACGGCGCTCGCCGAGGGTTGGGCGCGCACGTCTGGCACGGGACATCTGGCGGCGAGCGGAGCGCGGTGGCGCAAGCACCGGGCGAGCGACAAGCAGATCGCCGCTCTCGCCCGCCTGCGCCGCGTCGGCCCCGAGGTGCTCTCGAACCTCACGAAGGGCGAGGCGCACGACCTCCTGAGCGCGTCCTTCGCGACCCAGCAGCTCGGTAGGGCGCGCAGGCGAGGGCTGGTCGCGTGAGCGCGTCCTACTTCAGATCGGAGGATCTATGACCGCCACCTGCAAGACCTGCACCTACGCCGACGAGCACGGCTGGTGGGGACCCGGGCACCGGGGAACCCACTGCCGGGGCTGCCACCGCTCGTGGACCTCGACGCGCGAGACGCACTGCGCCGTCTGCCACGCACACTTCACCGGCGACGGACCCGCCGAGCTGCATTGGTGCGACGGACGGGGCGATCTCCATCGAGCCTGGTGCGACGGACAGCACGGGCGCCCGTGGTCGCCCCGCCATACCGATGCTGCCACCGTGAAGGGGCTGTACGCCGGCCCCGACGGCGTCTGGTCTACGTCTGCGGACCGGGACCCCGCGGCATCCCGCGAGCGTCTGGCCCGCGTACGGCGAGAGGCGGCCGCATGACCGCCACCGGCGGCCGGGCGATGAAGGCGAAGGGCTCGGCCTTCGAGCGCGAGGTGGTGGCCGTGCTCCGCGAGCGCGGGCACCCGCACGCCGCCCGCGCCTACGGGGCGGGGAGGCCTCGGGACGTAGGCGACGTGTCCGGGGTCCCTGGCTTCGCCGTGGAGGTGAAGGCATGCCGGGCGCTCGACCTCGCCGGGTGGCTCGACGAGGCGGCCCGGGAGGCGGCCAACGCCGGCCCGCGGACGATCCCCGTCGTGGTGGCGAAGCGCCGGGGACGGGGCGCCGCGGACGCCTACGCCGTCATGAAGCTCGGAGACTGGGCCGGGATGGTGGCCGCTCGACTGCCGGAGGTGGCAGCGCCATGACCACTCGACCGACTGCCCGCTTCGACGAGGACGGCCGCTACCTCGGCGGCCCGTCGCCCGGGTGTGAGCACCGCACCGTAGGGCACCGGGCATGGTGCCTCACCTGCCATGAGTGGTGCTACCCGCACCTCATGTGCATCCGGTGCGAGCGGGCCGCCCGGCCCACGGCGCGATCGGATGAGACATGACGGCGCTCGACCCGCTCGGCCCCATGCGCCAGGTCCCTGCCTGCCCGTCCTGCGGGTCGTCCCGGGTGCTCGCCCCGTCGGCGCTCGACCCCGGCCAGACCTGGCGCTGTATGGACTGCGGGTGCACGTGGCGAGTCGTGACCCCGGGGCTCCGGACGGAGGACCGATGAGACGCCCGAGGGTCTACGCCGCGCATCCGATCGGGACCTATGGCAGCGCGTACGAGCGCCGGGCGCTGGCTGCGCTCCGGCGCCTGCTCCCCGGAGCGGAGCTGCTCAACCCGGCGGGCATGTTCACGTCCTCGGAAGACTGGCTGGACCGGTGGCCCGACGTCCTCGACTCCCTTGACGCGCTGGTCGTCTTCCCAGACGAGCGGGGAGCGATCGGGGCGGGGTGCGTGCAGGAGGTCTACGACGCCCACCGCCGGCTCGTGCCGGTCGCCCTGTTCGACCCCGGCGACCGCAAGCTCCGCCGCCTGGCCGGACTCGACTTCCCCGATCTCCCGACGCCCCGGAACGCCGGTCACCCGGTCGCAGGGGAGACTCTCGCGTGGGAGCTGGCCGCCCGACCGCCTCGTATCCGGGACCCGTCGTGACCACCCGGCAAAGTGATGCCCAGGCGCTCGTGCGCTGGGCGATCCAGCGCGGCGCCGAGGTCCGCCCCGGCCGGCGGGGGTGGGTCCTGAGCATCGGCGGGCGGCAGATCGCTGTCGTGCACAAGAGCCCCGGCCCCAACGGTCTACGGCATGCGCGGGCGGACGTAGAACGGCCGCTACGGAAGGAGTCCGAACCCGCCTGATGGCCCATGCCGCCCCGACCCGACTCGTACCTCGCAGACCCGCGGCAGGCTCCGGGCCGTCCCGGACCCGAACGAGCGCGGCCCCAGCCGGGGACCCCTCCCCCTGGGCGTGCCCAAAGCATGCGCCAGACCATGCCGCCAGACTCGGAGGGCGCCCTATGCTGGGGAAATGGAGCGCGCAACTCGTAAAGCCTCCGGGTCCGGTCCCATTCCGGAGTCCGCCACGGAGGGCGCCCGGGTGACCTCCGTGCGGGGCGCGGCAGCCCACAGCGCGGCCCGTGGCGAGGCCAACGCCGCGGCGGTGCTGGCAGAGGTCTCCGCCCGCCCGGAGTCCTCGGCGGCCCAGGTCGCCCGGGTGCTCGGGCTCTCCGAGCGCGTGGTTCGTGACCACCTCTACCGCCTTTGCGCCGACGGGCTCTGTGCCCGGCGCGGGCCCCGCTGGCGGGCGACGCCGCGGGGAAGCGCCCGGGCCGGACCGCCCGCGAGTGCCCGGGACGTCGCAGCCGTCCTCGACCTGCTGCCTTCCGAGGCCCACCGGGCGCTGGCCCGGCTCGTGCTCGCGGCGGTCGTCAGCCGTGCTGCGCACGCCGACGACGGCGTGGGCGGGTGGCCGTCCTTCGGGCTATGGGGACCGCCGGGGACGGGCAAGACGACGGTCGGGCGGGTGCTTGCCCGGCTCCTCGGCGCGGCGGAGCACGAGGTCGTCCGGGTCGCCTCGGACCTCGACCGCGCAGAGTTGTTCGGCCGGCGCGTCCCCGACGGAAGGGGCGCCTGGCGCTTCGCCCCGGCTCCGGCGCTCGCCGGCCCGCTGCTCTGCATCGACGAGCTGGACAAGGCCCGTGGCGCCCGGGCCGATGCGCTGCGGCTCCTCCAGGGCGACTCGGCGGTCGTCCTCGAAGGCGAGACGTTCCCGCTCCGGCCGGTCGTCGTCGTGACCCTGAACGCCGGTGCCGATCCCCGAGACGTGCTCCCGGCCGACCGGCTCCGGCGCATGGCCCACGTCTCGACCGCAGGCGTCTCGGAGGCCGCGTGCCGGCGTGCGGCGCGGAGTCTCTTGGCCGACGGGGCGCTCCCGCTCGTGGACCTCGCCCGGCTCCACGTCCCAGACGCCCCGAGCGCGGAGACCGCCCGCTTCTTCGACGATGAGCTGCCGGCCTCGCTCGTCGCCGCGGCGAGGCCGCTCTACCCCGGGCACGCGTTGAGCCTGATCGTGCCCGGGCGCATGGCCCTCGACGGGACGGCGGAGGAGGCTGCGGCGATCGCCATCGCCGCCGACTACCTCACGTGCGCGGCCACCTGGGGCGGGGCGACGCAGGCGGCGCTCGCCCGGTTCGCCGGATCACCCGGCCCCGGGCTTCCCGCCCTCCCGGACGCGGCCGCGGACGACGGGCTCGGACGCCGGGAATCCCAGGTGGCGCTCGCCGAGGTGCGCGCCGTCCTCAGCGAGGCGGCGAAGGCGACGGCGCGGGCGCTCGGGAGTGCGCACGACGGGGAAGCCGTCGCCATCCGGGGCGGGCTCGGCGAGGTCGTGCGCCAGCTCCGGGACACCACGTCGGGCGCCGAGGTCGAAGACGTGGGCCGGCTCCTGGCCGGCCTCCAGCAGCGCGCCCTGCGCCGCGAGGAGGCGCAGGCCGGCCGGGCGCTCGCTCATCGCAGGCAGCACAGCGCCGCGGCGCGGGCGGCCGCTCCCGACCGGGGCGCTTACCTCGCCGAACTGGCACGGGTCGGGTCGGCGGAGTCTCCCGGGCCCGTGCTCGCCCGACTCGGGCTCGTCGAGGCGGACCCGTTCCCCGGCGAGTCGGTCTGCCGGCGCTGGCGGGGAACCGCGCCCGGGACCCGCGGCGCCGCCGTCTTTGCGGACGACGGCTGGGGTGAGCCCGCGGTCCAGGCGGTCC
>JAKATH010000088.1 GCA_021828055.1 Actinomycetes bacterium | reverse complement strand
ACGGTGAGGCCGTGGCCGAGGTTGCGCACGGGCGCGCCGCGCACGAGGCCGTCGGTCGGGCGCATGCAGATGCAGCGCACGCGGCCCTCGCCGATCTGCTGGGCGACCTCGGCGGTGACCGTGACCACCTTCCCCTCGAGCTCGAGGTCGACCTCGACGGCGTGGTTGATCTCGGGGAGCGCGTGCGGCGGGAACTCGACGTCGATGACGGGGCCGGCGATCCCGACGACGCGCCCGTGCTCGAGCGGGCGCTCCTCGGCTTGCGGGCGCTCCGGCGCGGTGATGGCCATGGGTCAGGCTCCCTTCGCGTGGCGGAGCGCCTCCGCCCCGCCGACGATCTCCATGATCTCGGTCGTGATGGCGTCCTGGCGGGCGCGGTTCATCACCCGGGTGAGCGTCCGGATGAGCTCGTCCGCGTTGTCGCTCGCCGCCGCCATCGCGCGCTGCTGCGCGGTGAAGAACGAGGCCGCGCCCTCGAGCATCGCCGTGAAGATCTCCGACTCGACGGCGCGGGGGGCGAGCCGTGAGAGGAGCGTCTCCACGTCCGGCTCGAACTCGGTGTAGCCGGCGGACCCCTCGGCGGACCCCACGGCGGCCTGGCCCTCGGCGGACCCCACGGCGGCCTGGCCCTCGGCGGACCCAGCCTCGCCCGCCTGCGGCGCAGTCGGCCCGCCGGCCTGGGCGCTGGTGGCCTGACCCCCGGCGGTCAGCCTCCCTGCGGCCTGGCCCACGGCGCGCGCCGAGGGGGCCGGCCCCCCGGTCGGGGCGCCGGTGGGCGGCGTGGCGGAGACCCCGCCGGTGGCGGTGGCAGGGACGCCGGCGATGCCCGCGGCCGCCGCGCCGGGGAGGGCGGCGTGCCCGGGCTCGGGCAGCGGAAGGAGCTGGTGGACCTCGACCGCCTGGGTGCCGGCGGACTTGTAGCGCATCGAGACGCACAGGACCTGCTCCACCTCGCCGGCGAGGAACGGCGCCGACACGGCGGCGGCGACGGCGCGCGCGTCGCCCCACGACGGCCGCCCGCTCATCTGCTGGAACGAACGCTCCACCTCCTGGTGCCGGAACCGGAAGTACGAGGGGGCCTTCTTCCCCACGGTGAAGAGCCGCACCGAGACGCCCTGCGCCGAGAGTTCGGCCACCAGCCGCTCCGTCACGCGCAACGTCGAGGCGTTGTACGGCCCGGCGAGCCCTCGGTCCGCCACGATCGAGAGGACGACGACCGCGTGGCGCTCCGCAGGCTCGCCGAGGAGCTTCGCGGCCGCGGCGGGATCGCCCTTGGCCGCCTCGACGACGATGCGCGCCATGCCCGCGCGGTAGGGGCGGTTGGCCGTCATCCGGGTGAGCGACCGGACGATCTGGGACGCCGCGATCAGCTCCATCGCCCTCGTGATCTTCTTCGTCGACTGGATGCTGCGGATCCGCCGCCGCAGCGCCCGCTCCTGGCCTCCGGGCACGGCTCAGTCGACCTTCCCGGTGTCGAAGCCGTCGAGGAACGCGCGGAGCGCCGCGTCGAGCTCCTGCTCCTCGGGGAGCTTCCCGGTCGCATCGATGGCTTCGAGGAGCTCGGGGTGCTGGGCGCGGACGTACTCCCGCAGCTCGATCTCGAAGCGCCGGACGTGCTCGACGGGCACCGAGTCCGCCCATCCGTGGGTGCCCGCGTAGATGACGACGACCTGCTCCGCGACGGGCAGGGGCTCGTTCTGGGACTGCTTCAGGAGCTCGGTCAGCCGGTAGCCGCGGTCCAGCTGCGCCTGGGAGACGCGGTCGAGCTCGGAGCCGAACGTCGCGAACGCCTCGAGCTCGCGGAACTGCGCGAGGTCGAGCTTCAAGGTCCCAGAGACCGAGCGCATCGCGCGCACCTGTGCCGCGCCGCCGACCCGCGACACCGAGTTGCCCACGTCGATCGCTGGCCGGATGCCCGAGTAGAAGAGGTCGGACTGCAGGTAGATCTGGCCGTCGGTGATCGAGATCACGTTCGTCGGGATGTACGCCGAGATGTCGCCGGCCTTCGTCTCGATGATCGGCAGCGCGGTGAGGGACCCGCCGCCGAGGTCGGCGGAGAGCTTCGCGGCGCGCTCGAGCAGGCGGCTGTGGAGGTAGAAGACGTCCCCGGGGTAGGCCTCGCGGCCCGGTGGGCGCCGGAGCAGGAGCGAGATCTGGCGGTACGCCTCGGCCTGCTTGGACAGGTCGTCGTAGACGATCAGCGCGTCCTCGCCGTGCTCCATCCAGTGCTGGCCCATCGCGCACCCCGCGTACGGCGCGAGGTACTTGAACGGCGCGGGGTCGCCCGCGGAGGCGACCACGACCACCGTGTAGGAGAGCGCGCCGTAGCTCTCGAGCGTGCTCACCGTCTGGGCGACCGAGGAGTTCTTCTGGCCCACCGCGACGTAGATGCACTTCACGCCGGCGTCGCGCTGGTTCAGGATCGTGTCGACCGCGATCGTGGTCTTGCCGGTCTTGCGGTCGCCGATGATGAGCTCGCGCTGCCCGCGCCCGATGGGGGTCATGGAGTCGATCGCCTTGATGCCCGTCTGGAGGGGCTGGGCGACGGGCTGGCGGCCGACGATCCCCGGCGCCTGGACCTCCATGCGGCGCTCGGCGTCGGTCGTGACGGGGCCCTTGCCGTCGATCGGCTTGCCGAGGGCGTTCACGACCCGGCCGAGGAGCCCGTCGCCCACCGGGACCGACAGGATCCGGCCGGTCGCCTTCACGACCTGCTCCTCTTCGAGGTTGTCGACGTCGCCGAGGACGACCGCGCCGATCGTGTCCTCGTCCAGGTTCAAGGCGAGACCGAGCGTCCCGTCCTCGAACTCGAGCAGCTCGTTCACCGCGGCGCGCGGGAGGCCGGAGACCCGCGCGATCCCGTCGCCCACCTCCACGATGCGGCCGATCTGCTCCGCTTCGGCGAGCGGCACGTACTCGGCGACGTGGCGCCGCAGCGCCTCGGTGATCTCCTCGGCGTTGATGGTCAGCTCGGCCATGTCGGCTCCCTCGGCTCCCCTCAGTTCCTCGATCAGTTCCCGGGTCCGTTTTCCGGTCCGTTCCCGGGTCCGTTCCCCGGTCCGCCGGAATGCTCGCCCGCAGGTCCCGGCGGCCCTTCGCCGGTCGGTCCCCGGTGGGCGCTCCGCTCGAGCCGCCCGAAGCCGAGGTCGGTCCACCCTCCGGCCATGACGTGCTCGCGCAGCCGATCCAGGCGACCACGGGCCGTCGCGTCGAGCTCGAGGTCCCCGATCTCGACGTTGACCCCGGCGAGCAGGGCCGGGTCGACGGTGACCTGCAGCTCCACGGGCGACCCGGCGAGGCGCGAGAGCGTCTCGGAGAGCTGCCGGCGCTCCCCGGCGCCGACCTCCTGCCCGGCACGGACCCGTGCGACGCGCCAGCCGCGTGCGGCGGCCGCCTGCTCGACGAGCCAGTCGAGCGTGCCCGCCACGTCGCGCGGCCTGCCTCCCGCGACGACGTAGTCGGCGAGCTGCCGGGTCGCGGGGTGAGCCTTCCCTGCCAGCAGGTCGTCGACGACCGCCCGGCGGAGGGCCACGGGCAGGTCCCGGTCGGAGAGCGAGGCGCGCAGCTCCGGCGTGGAGCCCACGATCCGGGCGAAGCGGAACAGCTCGTCCTCCACCGTCTCGAGCTCGGCGACCGAGAGGTCCTCGAAGACGCAGGCGGCGTACCCGCCGACGCGTTCGCGGGCCTCGCGGTGGCCGAGCAGCTCCTCCGCCGAGGTCCCCTGCTCCGCCACCTGGCGCAGACGGCTCGCCACCCAGGCGATCGCCGCGGGCACCTGCTGCGCGTGGACGGCGCCCGCGACGTAGGCGCACAGCCGCAGGGCGGGCGCGCCCACCTTCGTCGACAGGAGCTCGGCGAGGACGTCGTGGCGGGCGCGCGAGGGGACCGCGACGTCGGTCATCGCGGCGTGGAGACCCGCGTCGCGCCGGAGCAGCCGGTCGACCGCGGCGACGTCCGACACGAGGGCCTGCCGTGCAGGCTCGGGCGTCGCGTCGAGAACGGCGGCGGTGTAGCCCTGGATCGCGGGGTTCACGGCTCGCCCGCAGCGGACGCCGCCGACGCCGCCGCTGCCGCCGCGCCGGGCTCACCGGTCTCCCGCGACAGCGCGTCGACGGCCTCCTGGATCAGGTCCTGGTGCGCAGCGCGGTCCATCTCGCGCCCGATGATCCGCTCGACGACCTCCACCACGAGCGCGCCCAGTTGCTGCGCGGCCTCCTCCAGCGCTCGCTGGCGAGCAAGGCGGACCTCGGCGTCCGCGCTCGTGACGAGCCGGTCGTACTCGCGTTGGCCACGGTCGCGTGCCTCCTCGGCCAGCCGCTCGGCCGTGCGCTGCGCCTGCTCGACGATCTCACGCGCCTGGGCGCGGGCGTGCTCGAGCGCGGCGCGGCGGTCCGCGTCGACGCGCTGCGCCTCGCTCTTGGCCTGCTCCGCGGCGGCCATCTCCCCACGGATCGCCTCCTGGCGCTCGGTGAGCATGCGGTTGAGCGGAGGGAGGACGTACCTGCCGACGAAGAAGAGCACGACGAGGAAGGCGACGAGCTCCGCGATGAACGTCCCGTTGGGGACGATGAAGACGCTCGAGAGCATGTGACGACGGCCGGCTCTCGCTACTTCTTGTAGAGCACGAACACGAAGAGGACCGTGAAGGCGAGGTTGATGAAGTACATCGCCTCCACCAGGCCGACCGTCAGGAACATGATCGTGAACAGCCGTCCCTGGGCCTCCGGCTGGCGCGCGACGCCCGCGATGGTCTGGCTCCCGGCCAGGCCGTCCCCGATGGCGGCGCCGATGGCGCCCCCGCCGAGCGCGAGCCCGCCGCCGATCATGGCCCCGCCGAGCTGCAGGCCCTCTTGGGTCGGGGTGACTGACATGTGGTTCCTTTCTTCCGTCTCGGACGAGAACTGCGCCGATCAGTGCTGATCGGCCGTGGACATTGCCGTGTCGAAGTACAAGATGGTGAGCAGGCTGAAGATGAACGCCTGGATGGGTCCGATCAAGAACACGTCGAACATCTTCCAGACGACGTCGAAGACGAGCGTGAGGACGTCGCCGATCGGCACCGCGCCGAGCTTCCACGCGCCGAGCGCGGCGATGAGGCTGAGCATCAGCGCGCCGGAGAACAAATTGCCGAAGAGCCGGAGCGCGAGGGTGATGGGCTTGGCGATCTCCTCGACCAGGTTCATGAACAGGTTGACCGGGAAGAGGAACTTCGGGAACGGCTGCAGCAGGTAGTGGCGAAGGTAGCCACCGATGCCGCGGGTGCGGAGCGACGCCGCGTGCACGAGCACGATCACGACGACGGCCAGCGCCGCCGGCAGGTTCACGTCGGCGGTCGGGGGCCCGAGGATCGCGTACTTGCTGCCGATTGTGAAGATCTCGAAGAAGTTGGCCACGAGGATGAAGATGAACAGCGCCGACGCGAGCGGCACGATCGCCATGCCGCGAGGCCCGATCGAGCCGGCGAGCTGGCGGCGGACGGCGCCGACGCCGGACTCCCAGACGAGCTGGAACTTGCCCGGCACGCCGCTCGTCGCCTGGCGGCGCAGGACGAGCCCGAGCGCGATCACGACCAGGACGGCGGAGCCGGTGGCCCACAGCGTGTCGAGGTTCATCGAGAGGCCGAGCACCTTGACGTTGATGTGTGTGCCGACGGTGATGTCCACCCCGACGAGCGGCCGCAGCAGCATGAGGGTCCCGCCGGCGGCCATCGTCAGGCAGCTCCCTCGCCGCCCGCGGCGCCTGCCCGGCCCGCGGCGCCTGCGCCGCCTGTGCCGGCGGCGTCGACCACCGAGGCGCCCGGGTCGTCGCCCGAGCCGACGGGGTCGGCCGCCCCCGCGCCGAGGAGGAAGGCGAAGCCCCCGCCGGCGCCCGGCCCCGAGACCCCTGCCTTCAGCATGGAACGCGTCACGTTGGCGAGCAGAAGGAACTGGAAGAGCGCGAGCCCGCCGATGATCCCGAGGCCCAGCGGCGGCTTCACCCACGCGAGCACGAGCGCCACCACGGTCATCGTCATCAGTCGGCTGAGCGTGTTCATGGCGAGCGGACGGCGCTTGTTGGCGTCCGCCCGGCGCCCGACCTTCACCACCGATCGCACGATGAGGCGGAAGTTGCCGATCCCGAGCGCGATGCCGACGCACAGGCCGAGCGCGGCCCAGGTCTGGCTGAACAAGAGAAGCACGACGAGGCCGAGCACCCCCACGGCGAGCGCACCCAGCATCGTGCGGCGCGCGACCGCGGCCACGTCGGGCAGTTGGAACCGTTCGAACATGCCTTCTCTTCTTCTCAGTCCCCGACCCGCGCGCCAGACCCCGCGGCGGGTGCCCACGGGGGAGGTCGGCTTGCCGACGGGGCTTCCCCGCAAGTCAGACGTACTTGCGGAGCTGGTTCACGGCGAGCAGGACGGCAGAGAGTACACCGAACGCGAGCCCCGCGACGGCGAACCACGGCGACGTCCCCAGCGCGTCGTCGATCGCGTAGCCGATCCCCCCGCCGGCGATCACCGAGATCGCGCAGGCCGTCCCCACCCAGAAGAGGTCGCCCAGCGTGGGAACCGGCTTCGGGCCGGTCGGGACTGTCGGGCCGGTCGGGACTGTCGGGACTGTCGGGCCGGTCGGGACTGTCGGGCCGGTCGGGACTGTCGGGCCGGAGCCCCCCGGCCCCGCATCGCCGGTCGTCCCGGGTGAGGGTGGCTCGTCCGCCATCGCCAGCCGCGGCCAGCTCAGGCCAGGTCGAGGTGCGGTGCACCGAATGGACTCCCTGCGATCACGCGCCCGTGCGCGCGCCCGTCGTCCGACGCCACCCCGGCACTGGACCCTCGGTCCCCTTGGGAGCTCCCACGCGCGTCATCATTCCATTGTCTCTCGTCCGTCGGCAAAGCGACCGCTCGGACGGGCCGGCGCCGCGCCGGTGCTCGAGAGGCCCTGGCCCGGCCATCCGCCGTCTGGCACGCGGCCGCCGGACGGCGGGGCGGTGCCGTTGGGCCCCGCGCCCGTGTCGTCCCGCCCGAGCGCAAGGGCCCGGGCGCTCCCGTTCAGCGGCGCCGGCGGCTGCCGCTCGGGAGCCGCAACGGGCTGCGCCACCTCGCCGCGGTGACGCAGGCCGGGGTGGAACCAGGTGAGGAGCGCGACGGCGAGGACTCCCACGCCGAGCGGGATGAACGGGTTCACCGCCTGGACGAAGAGTGGGAAGAGGAGGAAGCCCGAGAGGATGGCGGTCCATGCCCACAGGATCACGACGCTGCGCCGGTGGCCGTGGCCCAACCGGAGCAGCCGGTGGTGGATGTGGTCCTTGTCCGGCGTGTGGAACCCGGTGCCCCGGGCGGTGCGCCGGACGAACGCGAACCCCATGTCCACGATGGGCACGCCCAGGATGAAGAACGGGATCAGGAGCGGGGCGAAGAAGAAGTAGGTGTGGCTCGGCGCGGTTGTCCCGATGCGCCCCCCGATCACCATGGTCGACGCGGACATGAGGAGACCGAGCAGGAGCGCCCCCGAGTCGCCCATGAACATCTTGGCGGGATGGAAGTTGAAGGGCAGGAACCCGAGGCACACCCCGCACGCGATGACGGCGAGGAGCGGGCCGATGTTTGTGCTCGAGAGGACGCCGGTCTCCATCAGCCGCAGCCCGTAGACGGCGAGAGCCCCGCCGCCGATGGCGACGACGCCTGCCGCGAGGCCGTCGAGCCCGTCGATCAGGTTGACCGCGTTGGTGAGGGCGATGACCCAGATCGCCATGATGAGCGGCGTGATCCCCGGGGAGAGCGTCACGACGTGGGCGAGCGGCACCTTGAACCAGTAGAGGGTGACGCCGAGGAAGTAGAGGATCGAGGCGGCGAGGACCTCGCCCGCGATCTTGGCGGGGGCGGACATCTCACGCGCGTCGTCGACGAGCCCCACGCCGAAGATCGCCGCCGCGGCGAGCACCACCCCGAGGGGCTCGGAGGACCCGACGAAGAGCCCGTGGAGCCGGTGGATGCCCGCCGCGACCATCGTCGCGACCAAGAAGCCGAGGAACATCGCCGGCCCGCCCCCGTACGGCGTGGTCTCCGTGTGGATCGTGCGGTGGCCGGGGAGCGCCACGTAGCCGACCTTGCGTGAGAGCCATGCGGCCGGCGCCGCGCTCGCGGCGGTCGCCGCGGCGGCCACCGCCAGGACCACGGCGTACCACCCGTACCAAGGCATACGGGTAGTACTGTACGCAGCCCGCTCAGGGTCGTTAGGGAGGGCGACCCTGGGCACGACCTGGACACGATCCTCGCAGCCTTCTGCGCCCGGTACACCACGGCAACCACGCGGCATGACCGGGAGCAGATGCTACGCAGGATGTTCACGGCGTGCCAGGTCTCGCACCCGTCACAGCTCAGCGAGACGCTGCTCCTGCGTTGGATACGCGGCTCCCCCGACGCAGCGAACAACTCGGTACGCGTACGCGGCGCCCTTGTCAAAGTGTTCCTCCGGTGGTGCCAGCGCCGAGGCTACGCGACCCTCGACCTTGACGACGAGCTAGCCACCCTACGCAAGAGCTTCCCCGCAGTACACGGGGCGAAACAGGCCAAGAACGGTGCACGACGCCTCAGCCGTCCCGAGGTTGACCAGCTCTTCGCAGCCTGCCAGGACGGTACGTGGGTTGGCAGCCGAGACCAACTAGCGATCCGCCTCGGCATCCTTGGCCTGCGAGTCTCGGAGATCCTGCGGCTCGAATGGCGAGACGTGGACCAGACCGGCAACCTTTCCGTACGTGGCAAAGGTCACA